>NZ_SZZM01000005.1:0-300000 GCF_005281615.1 Rhodoligotrophos defluvii
GGCGACGGCGGAGCCCGCGCAGCAGCCGGCGGCCGCGGAGCCCGCACCGCCTGCGCCGGCGGCCGCGCCCGAACCGGCGGCACCTGCTTCGGAACCGGCCCCGGCCGTGGCCGCGCCGGAGCCTGAGCCGGTCGCGCCGGCAACGGCCGACGCGGAGACAACGGAAGGCAGTGGCCGTGTGGTCATCCAGCCCGGCAACAATCTCTGGCGCATCGCCCGTGTGATCTACGGCAAGGGCGTCCATTACACCGTGATCTACGAGGCCAACAAGGATCAGATCCGCGATCCCGACTTGATCTATCCCGGGCAGATCTTCGCCACGCCGGGCGTATCACCGCCCGAAACCATCCCGCCGGGGCGCCGCCGGCCCATGGAGGAGGTGCCGGTGGACTGACCCACCTCTGGCCTTTGCGGCGGGCTCTGGCGCATGGAGCTCTTCGCGCGGACGGCCGGGAATTCCGCGGGTTGCATTTGATTGCGGCGCGAAACGGCCTAAATACCGCATGAAGCCAAAGGCCGGCTGCGGCCAGAGGGGCGTCGAGCGGCCAATCGGCCGGGATGCGGCGCCGGCAGAGCCAGCGTTCGGCATCGCTGCCGTGCCCGAAGCCATCTCGCGGCCTGCCACCATGATCCAGGGACCCGATGCCCGCAGACACAAAGGCCATGCCACCAGCACCGTCGCGTAGCGGCCATATCGCCACCATGCGGGCGGTGCTGCCTTACCTCTGGCCCGAGCATCGGCCAGACCTGCGGCTCCGGGTGGTGCTCGCGCTCATTGCGCTGGTGGCGGCCAAGATCACCACCGTGGCAACCCCTTACGCCTTCAAATACGCGGTGGACGCCCTGGCGCCGGTAAGTGCGGCAGATGCGGCGCGGGCCCCGGGTGCAGCACTCGCCGTGGCGGCAGTGCCCCTGGCCCTGATCCTCGCCTATGCGGCGGGGCGCATCGCCATGGTGCTGTTCGCGCAACTGAGAGACGGGCTGTTCGCCCGGGTCGGGCAAAGCGCGGTGCGCAGACTGGCGGACCGCACCTTTCGCCATCTGCACGATCTGTCGTTGCGCTTCCACCTGGAGCGCCGCACCGGCGGCTTGAGCCGCATCGTCGAGCGCGGCACCAAGGGCATCGAGACCATCCTGCGCTACTCGGTGTTCAACACCGTGCCGACGCTGGTGGAGCTGTCGTTCGTCTGCGGCATTCTCGCCTGGCAGTTCGGCTGGGTGTATGCGGCGGTGACGGCGGTCACCGTGCTGTTCTACATCGCCTTCACCTACCGGGCGACGGAGTGGCGCCTGGGCCTGCGCCGCGCCATGAACGATGCGGATACCGACGCTAACACCAAGGCCATCGATAGCCTGCTCAACTTCGAGACGGTGAAATATTTCGCCAACGAGGAGCACGAGGCGAGCCGCTTCGACAGGTCCATGGCGCGCTATGAAAAGGCGGCGACCCGCACCATGACCTCGCTTGCGGTGCTCAACTCCGGCCAGATCGTCATCTTCACCATCGGGCTGGCCGCCATCACCATCATGGCCGCGCGCGACGTGGTCTCAGGCGCCATGACCGTAGGCGACTTCGTGCTGATCAATGCCTTTCTCATCCAGCTTTACATGCCGCTGAACTTCCTCGGTTCCACCTATCGCGACATCAAGCAGGGGCTGATCGATATCGAGGCCATGTTCCAGCTGCTCGGCGTGGCGCCGGAGATCAGGGACAAGCCCGGCGCGCCGGATTTGCGCGTCAGCGCCGGCGAGATCGTGTTCGACGACGTGCATTTCGCCTACGACCCCGAGCGGCCGATCCTGCGTGGGGTGAGCTTCACGGTGCCCGCCGGCGCGACTGTGGCGATCGTCGGTCCGTCCGGCGCCGGCAAGTCGACCATCTCGCGCCTCCTCTATCGATTCTACGACGTGAACCGCGGCACGATCCGCATCGACGGACAATCCATCGCCGATGTCACCCAGGTGAGCCTGCGCCGCGCCATCGGCATGGTCCCGCAGGACACGGTGCTGTTCAACGATTCGATCCGCTACAACATCGAATATGGCCGGCCCGGCGCCAGCGACGAGGAGATCATCGAAGCCGGAAGGCTCGCGCAGGTGCATGAGTTCATCATGGGGCTGCCCCACGGCTACAAGACCATCGTGGGCGAGCGCGGGCTCAAGCTGTCGGGGGGTGAGAAGCAGCGCGTGGCGATCGCGCGCACCATACTGAAGGGGCCGCCGATCCTGGTGCTGGACGAGGCGACCTCGGCGCTCGACACCCATACGGAGCGGGAAATCCAGGCAGCCCTGAGCCAGGTTTCGCGCAACCGCACCACGCTGGTCATTGCCCACCGCCTGTCGACCGTGGTGGATGCGGATGAGATCATCGTTCTGGTCGACGGCCGTATCGCCGAGCGCGGCACCCATTCAGCCCTTCTGGCCCGCGGCGGCATCTATGCCGGCATGTGGAACCGGCAGCGCGAGGAGGAGCATGCGCGCGAGGTTATCGAGGAGGCCGAATTCCCCTTCAGCGAGCCGTTCCCTGCCGATGATCATGGGCTGGATGATGATGGTATCCACAGGGTCGATGAAACAGACATTGCCGACTCGCGGCCTGATGTGGAGGATCGTGCGGCAACGGCGCGTGCGCCCGGGGCGCACGCGTCCGGGGCGCGTGCACCGGAAGAGATTGCCGGGCGCTGATGCGCGGCGCCATCAAAGGACGTTGAGCGGCTATGGACATTCTGGCATCGATCCGGGCGGCGCTGACGCCAATCCACCGGGAAGGCTATCGCTTCATCGCCATTTTCGCGGTGATCACCCTGCTGCTGTTCTGGCTGGTTTCCGACACGCTCGGCTGGATCGGCGTGATTCTGACCCTGTGGTGCGCTTATTTCTTCCGCGATCCCGACCGGGTGACGCCCTTGCGCGAGGGGCTGGTGATCAGCCCGGCCGACGGGCGCATCAGCGCGATTCAATCGGTGGTGCCGCCGCCGGAGCTCGGCTTCGGCCTGGAGCCGCGGATGCGCATCTCCATCTTCATGAACGTGTTCGACGTGCATGTGAACCGGGCGCCCGTGTCGGGCCGCGTCACCCGGATGAACTATATACCCGGCAAGTTCATCAACGCGGAGCTGGACAAGGCGAGCGAAGACAACGAGCGCCAAGCCATGGTCATCGAAGCGGCAGACGGAACGGATATCGGCATGGTGCAGATCGCCGGGCTGATCGCGCGGCGCATCGTGCCCTTCGTGCGGCCGGAAACCCAGGTGCAGGTGGGCGAGCGGGTGGGGCTCATCCGTTTCGGCAGCCGCGTCGACGTGTTCCTGCCCCCGGGCAAGACGGCGCTGGTGGCGATTGGCCAGCGGGCGGTCGCAGGCGAGACGGTGCTTGCCGACCTTCATTCGCCCGAGCCGGAACGCCAGGCGCGGCTTGGGTGATATTGGTGAGCGTTCATCCCAACGGGAAGGAGTGGTGAATGGAGTGGCGCGGCAGCGAATCGCTTGATCCGGTTCAGCGATCCCGCGAGCGCCGGTTGCGCCGCTTCAAGCAGGTGCCGGTCCGCTTTCTCCTGCCCAATCTCATCACCCTGCTGGCCCTCTGTGCCGGGGTGACCGCCATCCGCCTCGGTGTGGAAGGCCGGTTCGAGCTGGCGGTCGGCGGCATCATCCTGGCCATACTGCTCGACGCCCTCGATGGCCGCATCGCGCGCCTGCTCAAGGGGACCTCCCGCTTCGGGGCGGAACTCGATTCGCTTGCGGATTTCGTGGATTTCGGCGTCGCACCCGCGGTGCTGCTCTATCTCTGGTCACTCCATACGCTCAAGAGCATCGGCTGGATCGTGTGCCTGGTGCTGGCCATCTGCTGCGCCTTGCGGCTCGCGCGGTTCAACGTGGCGCTGGATGATCCCGATGCGCCCCCCTACATGAGCAACTTCTTCACCGGCGTGCCGGCACCGGCCGGCGCCGGCCTCGCCCTGGCGCCTCTCTTCCTCGGATTCCTCGGGATCATCCCTGACGGCCGCGACGCCGCCTGGTTCATCCTGCCCTATACCGCCATCATCGCGGTGTTGATGGTCAGCAAGCTGCCGACCCTGTCCGGCAAGACCTTGGGCCAGCGGGTGCGGCGGGATATCGTGCTGCCGATCCTGCTGCTGATGGTGCTGTTCATCGCGCTCCTGATCAGCTTTCCCTGGCACGTGCTCACCGCGCTGGCGCTGGCCTACCTCGTCATGCTGCCGATCGGCTACCGCAGCTACAAGCGCCAGGCCCGGGAATACCAGCTGCGGCTCGCCGCGCAGCGCAATGGCGAGGCGCAGGCCTCAACACCCGAAGCTCAATAGGCAGGCGTCGTGATCGGCCTGACACTGCTCCTGCATGCTGGGCGAGCCTGCGCCGACATCCTGACACCGGGCGAGGAAATCGGCGCAGAAGCGCGCCGCGCCGGGCATGCAGCGCGCCGGCCGCACGGTTTTGAGGCAGCTGGTGAGATCGGCATAGCAGGCGCCGCGCCAAGCTTCTTCGCCAAAGGCCGCCTCGTTGCACAGCGTATGCTCGTGCCAGCACTGACCGGACGGGGTGTTCTCCAGGTCCTCGGAAGCGAGCGCCATGCCGCCCGTGCTCGCGATGAGCAGCGCGGCACAGCAGCTGATGCTCCACCGTGCTTTCGACATGGACGGCTCCCTCTCGACGGGCGGATCAGTATAGAAGCACGACAGCTAGCACAGAAAAAACAAGATCCTATGGTGAGCATGCGTGAAATGAACAGGTCCTGATGCTGTTGTCGCGTATGGATATCAAGCTCGGCGCCATGGCTGCCGCTTGGGCCCCCCGGGCGGCGCGCCGCCCGCTGCTGCTGGTGCTTTGCCTGGTCGCGCTGGCCTGCGCCTGCGCCTATCTCGGCTATGACAGGCTCGACTTCGACTTCCGCGACACCCGGATCATCGCCAGGGACGTGCCGTTCCGGGAGGATGCCAGAGCCGCCGAAGCCCAATTTCCATGGATCGGCGGCGATGGCGTCGTCGCGGTGATCGAGTCCGACGACCCGGTCGTCGCGCGCGAGACGGCAAGCCGTCTGCTCGCCGCTGTGCGTGATCGGCCGAGCCTGTTCAGCGGCGTGTTCGCCCCCGGCCTCGGCCCGTTCTACGAGCAGAACGGTCTCCTGCTGCTCTCTCCCCAGGAGACCGAAGCCGTGGCCACCCGACTGCAGCGCTGGATGCCGCTGATCGAGCTCTTGTCCACCCAGCCGGACCTGGTCGGCCTGGCCACGGCACTCGACCAGCTCGGCATCGCCGCCCAGATGCACATCTTCCCGCCGGAAGGCACCGCGCTGCTGACCGAGCTCGACCGGGTGGTGCAGAGCCTCATGGATGGCCGGCCCGCGGTGGCCGACTGGCAGGGCATCCTGGTGGGCGATCTCAATCAGAACCGGCAGCGCTGGACCATATCGATCGGGCTCGAGCACCAGCCCGAGGCGCTGGCGATGTTGCGCCGGCTGGCCGCCGATCCCGCGCTCACCGCGTCCGGTGCCGCCCGGGTCTCGGTGTTGGTGAGCCCTGGCGCCGGTGGTCTCGACCTCGGCCGGCTCACCGATTGGGCCGTGCAGGCGCTGCTGCTGGCGTTGGGCGCGGTCGTGGTGATCGTTCTGCTGGGGGTGCGCTCCACCGAGCTGTTTCTCGCCTGTGTCATGGCCTCGCTGTTCAGCCTTGCCCTGATCGCCGGTGCAGCGGGGCTCCTGCTGGGCACGATCTCGCTGCCCGGCCTGATTTTGGCCATTGTCCTCATCGGCCTGAGCGCCGATGGCCCGCTGCTCGCCGCCCTACGCTATCGCGAGGAACGGCTCAACGGCCGTGACCACGACCGTGCGCTTGCCAATGCAGCCCGCTCCTTCGGCCCGCCGCTTCTGATTTGTGCCCTGGTCATGGTCGTGGCCTTTGCCGCATTCTGGATTACCGATCTGGCCGGCATCGCCCGGCTGGCGATGTTCGCCGCCGTGGCGATGGTGATCGCGTGGCTGGTGACCATGGCGGCCATGCCCGCCCTGCTGACGCTGCTGCCGATCGCGCCGCGGCGCCCGGCGCCCGCCGTCCACACGGTCCTGCAGGCGGTGGGCGCCGCGCTCACGGCCCAGCCGGTCCGCCTCGCGATCACGCTGCCGATCATGATCGCTGCCATCACCGCGCTGCTGCTCCTGCCTCAGGTGCAGTTCGATCGCGATCTCGATTATGGCGCCAGCCTGCCGCCGCAAGCCGCTGCCCATGCGGTCGCCAAGAGCCTGGACGAGGCCCAGACGCTCGTCGCCCGCCTCGAAGCGCTGCCCGAGGTTGCGGGCGTGACCAGCGTCCTGAGCTACATCCCCGGCGAGCAGGGCACGAAGCTCGCCCTGCTGCGCGGCATCCAGGCGACCCTCGACCAAGTGGGCCAAGAGCCGGAGGGCTCGCAAATCATAGCCGCCGGCCTGCAGCATGGCGCGGAGGCGAACGCGCTCGACCAGTTCACCGAAGCCATCAGCGGCATCGCCCGTGCGGACGTGCCGCCGGCCGCCCGCGCCGCCGCGCAGACCCTGGACGGCACCATGGAGAAGTTCATCGCCAGGGCCGGTGACAAGACCGCCGCCGCCGCAGCGCTCGATGCGGCTCTCGTTGGCAGCCTGCGCGAGACCACGGCCAAGATCCGCACCCTTGCCGAGGCGAGCCGCATCTCGCTCGACACGCTCGATCCCGACCTGAAGCGGCGCTATGTCAGTCCGGCCGGCGACTACCTGGTCGAGGTCAAAGCCACGGGCGATCTCCGCCAGACCGACCAGCTCCACCGTTTCGCCAACGCCGTCCGTGCCGTTGCGCCTGGCGCAAGCGGCCCCGCGATCGATGCCGTCGAGACCGGCCATTTCCTGAAACTCTCCACGCTCCGCGTGCTCGCGGTCGCCGCCGCCGGAATAGCTCTCCTGCTGTTGCTGCTTCTGCCCAAGGCCTATGACGTGTTCCTCGTCTCGGTGCCGATCGGCCTGGCGGGGCTGATCCTCAGCGGTGCGACCGTGGTCATGGATTTGAAGATCGTGCCAATGGCTCTGCTGGCGCTGCCGGTCCTCATCGGCATAGGCGTGGGCAATTGCGTGAAAATGATCATGCGGGCGCGGGAGAGTATCCGGTTCAGCGGCATGAGCAGGCCAAGCACGCCGCGCGCCGTGCTCTGGTCGATGCTGGCGACCATCGCGGCCGCCGGCGTTCTGCTGATGTCGCCCGTGCCGATGCTGGTCGCGGTCGGACAATTCCTGTTGATCGGCGTTGCCTTGCTGCTCGTCTGCATTTTTCTCGTGCTGCCCACCCTGGTGCAGCTCACACAGCCCAGGTACCGGAAATAGGCCGGAGAGCTGCGGCGAGGAAGGCACAGGCCACGCCAAATTAACCCTCGGCCTTCAACAGGGCCGCCTGACGCCTATGTCGCACTTGACGGTCGAGGCCGTTTTCAGCCATTGCTGAACGCTGGTCTTGGGGGCCTCAGGATTTTTCACCGGGTGACGGCTCCTGACAAGTGCCGTCCCGTTTCGAGGCGATCAAACAAGAGGCCGCTGTGGCAGTACCGTTCATCCAGCAGGCGCGCGTGGGGGCCTATATCCTCAAGCAGAAGATCGTCGGCAACAAGCGCTATCCGCTGGTGCTCATGCTCGAGCCGCTGTTCCGGTGCAATCTCGCTTGCCCCGGCTGCGGCAAGATCGATTACCCCAAGCAGATCCTCGACAAGCGCCTCTCGGTGGAGGAATGCCTGCAGGCGGTCGACGAATGCGGGGCGCCGATCGTGTCCATTCCGGGCGGCGAGCCGCTGATCCACAAGGAGATCGACCAGATCGTCGACGGGATCATCGCGCGCAAGAAGTTCGTCTATCTCTGCACAAACGCGCTGCTGCTGAAGAAGAAGCTCGACCTGTTCAAGCCGAGCCCTTACCTCACCTTTTCGATCCATCTCGACGGGCTGAAGGAAGAGCACGACCATGCTGTTGCGCAGGAGGGCACCTTCGACCGCGCGGTCGAAGCCATTCAGGAAGCGGTGAAGCGCGGCTTCCGCGTGACCGTGAACTGCACCCTGTTCAACACCGCCAACGCCGAACGGACGGCCGAGTTCTTCGATTTCGTCATGGGGCTTGGCGTGGAAGGGATCACCGTCTCGCCAGGCTATGCCTATGAGCGCGCCCCGGTCCAGGACCACTTCCTGTCGCGCCGCCAGACCAAGGACCTGTTCCGCGACATCTTCCGCCGGGGCAAGCAAAGCGCGACCAAGTGGATCTTCAACCAGTCGAGCCTCTATCTCGACTTCCTGGCAGGCAACCAGAACTATTCCTGCACGCCCTGGGGCAATCCTACCCGCAACATCTTCGGCTGGCAGAAGCCCTGCTATCTCATCGGCGAAGGCTATGTCTCCTCCTTCAAGGAGCTGATGGAGACCACCGACTGGGACAGCTACGGCACCGGCAAGTACGAGAAGTGCGCCAATTGCATGGTGCATTGCGGCTTCGAGCCCACCGCCGTCAATGACACCATCGCCAAGCCGCTCAAGGCCCTGAAGGTGTGGCTGGGCGGTGTTCGCACCGAAGGCGGGATGGCGCCGGAGATCGCGCTCGACAAGCAGCGCCCGGCCCAATACGTGTTCGAGAGCCATGTGAACCAGGTCCTGGCGGAGATTCACGAGAATCCGCAACAGAAGCAGGCCAAGCGCGCCAAGGTCACCTTGCTCGACCGGACCGGCTCAAGCGACGAGATGAGCAAGGCGAGCTAGCGTCTTGCCCGCCGCAGCATTGGCGCGGGCCAAGCGGACGAGCGCCGGCAGGTCCTGCGGCCGGCGCGCCAGCGCGGCAAGGGTGGCGCCCATGTCTGTCCGTCCGTCAGCCCGCATTCCGGCCATCGCTGTCGCTGGGATGACGTCCTCCGCCTCGTCCAGCACCGCCCGCAGCGCGATGAAAGGCAGGCCGTGAGCCTCCGCTGCCCGGGCAACAGCCAGGCTTTCCATGTCGACGGCACGGGCCCCGGTTCTCTCCCGCAGCACCGCTTTGTCAGCCGGACCGGTCACCGGGCTGGCCACGCTGAGCAGATCGCCTTGGCCCTCCAGCGCCGGCGCATGGGCCAGGATCGCGCCGCGCCATATCGGGCTGCAGATGTGGGCGGCCCCGCTCTCGTCGAGCACCCGTGCGGGGATCAGCGCGGTGGCCGAGCGCAAGGCCGGATCGAGTGCGCCGGCAACACCGAAGCTGACCAGTCCGTCGGCGCCCTGGCGGATCAGATCCCGCGCGGCCGCCTCGGCCTGGTTTAGCCCCGGTCCATGACAGGCGACGAGCTGCTGCGGCGCGGCATGGCGCACGATCTCGGCCTCGAACACGAGCCCGGTGACAATGCCAGGTTTCACCGGCAGCGTGGTCATGGCGCCACTGGCCGGATCACATGCCCCACAGCACCTGCTTGCTGTTGCCGCGCTTCAGGTTGCGGAAGCGGGAAAGGGCCCAGATCGGGAAATAGGAGCTGTAGCCGTGATAGCGGAGATAGAAGACCCGCGGGAAACCCACGGCCGTGTACCACGGCTCCTTCCAGTTCGCGCCCTCGCGCGGGGTCTCCAGAATGTGCCGCACGCCGCGGGAAACAGCCGGATGATCGACCTCTCCGGCGGCCATGAGCGCGAGCAGCGCCCAGGCGGTCTGCGACGCGGTCGATTCCTTGGCCTCCCCCTTGCGTTCCGTCCAGTAGGTGGCGCCGTCCTCGCCCCAGCCGCCGTCCTCGCGCTGGCATTTGAGCAGCCAGTCGACCGCCTTGCGCACATAGGGCGCCTGCATGTCTTCGCCGACGGCATTCAGCGCGCACAACACCGACCAGGTGCCATAGACGTAGTTCGTGCCCCAGCGCCCGAACCACGAGCCGTCTTCCTCCTGCTCGGCCTTGAGGAACGCGATGCCGCGCTGAATGACGGGATGCTCGCGCGGATAGCCCGCCTGCGCCAGGAAGCTCAGGCATCGGGCGGTCACATCTGCCGTGGGCGGGTCGAGCAGGGCGCCGTGATCGGCGAACGGGATGGAATTGAGGAAATCCGCATTGTTGTCGATGTCGAAGGCGCCCCAGCCGCCGTTGCTGCTCTGCATGCCCTCGATCCACACCAGCGCCTTCTCGATGGCCTGCTTGTGCGCCTCGGGATCCATGCGGTGCAGCAGCATGCCCACCACCGCCGTGTCGTCCACATCGGGGTAGTAGTCGTTGCGATACTGGAAGGCCCAGCCGCCAGGCTCCAGATCCGGCGCGTTGATGGCCCAGTCGCCCTTCACATCCGTGATCTGCCGCCCGACCAGCCATTCGCAGGCCTTGGCAATGTGCCCATCAGCCTTGTCGATCTTGGCTTCGGCGAGGGCATGTCCCGCAAGCGCCGTATCCCAGACCGGTGATACGCAGGGTTGCACATAGCGCGGCCGGTCGGCCCGCTTGTCGCGATGCTCGACGATGAGCTTGCGCACGGACTGCCGCACGATGCGGGCGTCCGGATGATCATCGGGATAGCCGAGCGCACGGAAGGCCATGGATGTATAGGCCATGGCCGGGAAGATCGCGCCGAGCCCGTCCTCGCCGTTGAGCCGCGGCGTGATGAAGTCGACCGCCGCCTTGAGCGCCCGCTTGCGTGTGAACAGCCTCGGGAATACGTGCTTCTCGGTCGGCTGCAGGATCTTGTCCAGGTTGAGGAAGAATTCGCCCCAGGCGCTGCCAGTGGGATTGGTCAGCCATTGCTTGACCTTTTCAGGGGCCGTGCAGAAGATCTCGCGGCAGGTCGCGCCGTTCGGATTGACCGCCTTGGGCCGGAGCGATGCCAGGATCAGCAGCGGCGCGATCACCGTGCGCGACCAGTAGGAGAACTTCCACATGTTCACCGGGAACCAGCGCGGCATGAGCATGAGCTCGATCGGCATGGCCGGCACCGCATGCCATGGCACCTCGCGGAACAGCGCAAGGGCATAGCGCGTGAACACGTTGGACGTCTCCGCCCCGCCATGGGCCAGGATGGCGTTGCGGGCCCGCACCATGTGCGGCGCTTCCGGGTCGTCGCCGATCAGCTTCAAGGCGAAATAGGCCTTGACGGATGCGGAGATGTTGAAATCCCCGTCATAATAGAGCGGCCAGCCGTCATGCTTGTCCGACTGGGTCAACCGCAGATATTCACCCAGCTCGGCCTCGATCTCCGGTTCAAGATCCCCGAGGAAGTGGTTGAGGAATATGTACTCTGCCGGGATGGTCGCGTCGGCTTCGAGCTCGAACAGGATATGCCCGTCAGGCTGCTGCAAGGCGGCCAGCGACTGCGCCGCCTCGGCGACGGTCTGATCGATCCGGCGAAAGAGATCCGCATCGACGCTTTCCGGTCCTTTCGCAGTTGCACTGGTCCGGTGGCCGGTGGCTGTGAATGTCATGATCTTCCTTCGATGGGCCTCGGTAGCTCACAATGAATTTGCAGCGGTTGAGTTGCGCGTCGGCGGGGGTTTGTCAAGCTGAAGCGGTGTTGGGCTTAATGAGAGCTTCGGCGGCAAAATGGCCCGACCGGATCGCGCCCTCGATGGTGGCCGGCAGCCCGGTCGCGGTCCAATCCCCCGCCAGCACCAGATTCGTGAACCGCGTCTGCGGCTTCGGGCGCAATGCCACCTGCTGCGGCGTCTGCTCGAATGTCGCGCGGCGCTCCTTGATGACCCGCCAGGGCGGCATGGGCGCCAGGGGCTGATCGAGCGCCTTGGCCACGTCCGCCCACACCGCCTCGGCAACCGCCTCCGCCGACTGCTCGGCCAGCGCCTGCGCGGAGCTGACGGTGACCGATGCCACGTCGTCCCGCACGAAAACCCATTGCGCCACGCCACCGACGATGCCGATCAGGGGAAGGTCCTCGGGAAGCCGCGCCGGCCGGTCGAGCCGGAAATGCACGTTGACAATCGGCGCATGCGCCTCCGGCACCGCGAGCCCGGGCAGGATATCCGCGGCAACCGGCGCCGGCACCGCCAGAACCACATGATCATCAGGGCCGAGGTCGACCGCCTCGCGGGTAAGGTTCAAGGCGGTAAGCCGCTTGCCATCGTGCACAATGCTGGCAAGGCGTGCCCCGTAGGCGATCTCTGCGCCGCGTCCGGCAAGCCAATGCAGCGCCGGCTCAATGAAGGTGTCGGAAAGCCCGCGTGCGGCGATGCGGGGGCGGCAGGCCGCGCCGCCCCGGGCGAAGATCTCCGTCAGAAGCGGCTTCAGCAGCGTTGCTGCTGCGTGGTCGGGCGGCGCATTGAGCACCGCCACCACCAGCGGGTCCCAGTAGAGCTCCATGGCGCGGTCATCCACCGCCAGAACTTCGCTCACCGTGGCCTTGGGGTGGGCGCGCAGCAAGCGCAGACCGGCCAGATAGTCTCCGGCGCGGGTTCCCGGCGCCCGGCGAGACGGCGAGAACATCCACCAGGGGAGGCGGCCGCGATTGGGCGCGATCATCCAGCGCGCCCCCGTGCGCACGTCCAGGAAAGGAAACCGGGCACGCTCGGGCCCGATCAGCCGGTCGGCGGCGCCGATCGTTTCGAGAAACCGTGCCGCCGAGCGATTGCCCGAGAGCAGCAGGTGGTTGCCATTGTCGATCAGCCGGTCGAGGGCCGCGTCATGAAACGAGCGGCAGCGGCCGCCGGCGCGCACCGCCTGCTCCCACAGCTTGACGGCGAACCCGGCCTTGGACAGCTCGACCGCCGCCGAGAGCCCCGCAAGACCTGCGCCTATGATGTGGACATGTGACATGGACCGGACGATGGCTTTGTGCCCTCCTTAGCAAGAACAGATCCGGCGAGCATCTAGAGAATGGCGTAGCGCAGGGCGATCAGCAGCCGCTCGCCCTTGCCCACCCGTCGCTTCGACACGCGGGGGTCGGCGAGATCGCGGTCGGGCAGGGCCATCATCCGCGTGAGATCACGCTGGTAGACTTCCATCATGATGCGCGCGGGCCGCATCTTGCGCCGGTCGCAGGCCTTGAGCGCCTCGCGGGAGCGGACGAAAGCCTCTTCCGCCCGCCGTGCAAGGTCGCGCCACAGAGCGGGGTAGGCGGGATGCCGGACGACTGCCTGCGCCGAGCCGGCGGTGATGCCGTGCCGGTCCAGCAGCTCCCGCGGCAGGTAAAGCCGTCCGCGCTCAGCATCCTCGTGCACGTCGCGCAGGATGTTGGTGAGCTGCAAGGCGCGGCCCAAAGCATCGGCCACGGCCCGCCCGCGGGCATTCGGCTCGCCGAAGATATGCACGCACAGCCGTCCGACCGCGCAGGCGACCCGGTCGCAATAGAGGTCGAGCTCGACCGAGGAGGGAGCGAAGATCGGCTCCCCCGCATCCATGGCCATGCCGTCGATCACCGCCTCGAAATCGGCCTTCATGAGCCCATAGTCGCGAACCGGACCGGCCAGAGCCTTGGCCAGCGGATGGTCGAGCCGGCCATCTCCGTAAAGCGCATCGATCTGCCCCCTCCAGGCGTCGAGACCGGCGCGCTTCTCATCAAGCGGCGCCTCCTCGTCCGCGATGTCGTCGACGTTCCGGCAGAAGGCGTAGACCGCGAAGATCGCCTCGCGCTTGGCGCGCGGCAGAATGCGCATCGCCCAGAAGAACGAGGAGGAGGCATTGCGGACCACCGCTTCGACCTGCGCGCGACTGGCCTCACCGAACTCGTCCGGGAGATTGATCGCGCTTCGGCCAGTTTGTTGGCCAGGCATGGGACCGGCGGCAACCATGATGGAACGGGTCGAGTACGCTGAGGCCGGGCCTCAGGCCTCAAGCCTTGGCCTTGAGCTCGAGCACCCGATGCTCCCGATCGATAGCCTTGAACACTTCGGCCACGATATGCTGGGCCTGCAGGCCGGCATCCTCGTACTGCTCGTTGGGCGCGCCATGCAGGATGAAGCGATCGGGCAGGCACATCGTCCGCACCCTGGCACCGCGGTCCAGCAGATTGTTCCCCGCGAGGAAATGCAGCACGTGCGAGCCGAACCCGCCGATCGCGCCCTCCTCGATGGTGATCAGCACCTCGTGATGCAGCACCAGCTGACGGATGAGGTCTTCATCCAGCGGCTTGGCGAACCGCGCGTCCGCAACCGTGGTCGAAAGCCCCAGGGCCTTCAATTCAGCGGCCGCCTTGCGGCACTCGCCAAGGCGCGTGCCGAAGGACAGGAGCGCCACCTTGGTGCCTTCCTCGATGATGCGGCCCTTGCCGATGGGCAGTGGCACGCCTTCCTGCGGCAGCTCGACCCCGACGCCCTCGCCGCGCGGATAGCGGAACGAGCAGGGCCGGTCGTCGATCGAGGCGGCGGTCGCCACCATATGCACGAGCTCCGCCTCGTCCGCCGCCGCCATCACGATGAAATCGGGCAGGCAGGCGAGATAGGTCACGTCATAGCTGCCCGCGTGCGTCGGTCCGTCCTGGCCGACGAGGCCGGCCCGGTCAATCGCGAAGCGCACCGGCAGATGCTGCAGGGCGATGTCGTGCACCACCTGGTCGTAGGCGCGCTGCAGGAAGGTGGAATAGATGGCAGCGAAGGGCTTCATGCCTTCGGTGGCAAGCCCGCCGGCGAAGGTCACCGCGTGCTGTTCGGCGATGCCCACGTCAAAACACCGCTTGGGAAAGCGCTGCGCGAACTTGTCGAGACCGGTGCCCGCCGGCATGGCGGCGGTGATGGCGACGATCTTCTCGTCCTTCTCCGCCTCCTTGATCAGGGCATCCGCGAACACCTGGGTATAGGTCGGATGGTTCGAAGCCACCGTCTTGAGCTCGAAGGTGACGGGATCGAACTTACCGACGGCATGGTACTTTTCCGCGTGCGGCTTGGAGAACGGATGCCCTTTGCCCTTTTCCGTCACCACATGCAGCAGGATCGGGCCGAGCGTGTCCGCATCGCGCACGTTCTGCAGGATCGGCACCAGCGAGTCCATGTCGTGCCCATCGACGGGGCCGACGTAATAGAAGCCCAGCTCCTCGAACAAGGTGCCGCCGAACAGCATGCCGCGCGCATATTCATCGGCGCGGGCGGCGGCCTTCTGGAAGCTCTTGGGAAAACGGCTGGCGAGCTGCTTGCCGATATCGCGCAGCGACAGGAACGGCCGCGAGGAAATCAACCACGACAGGTAGTTGGTCAGCGCCCCCACAGCCGGTGCGATCGACATGCCATTGTCGTTGAGGATCACGATCAGCCGTGAATCGAGCGCGCCCGCATTGTTCATGGCCTCGTAAGCCATGCCGGCGCTCATGGCGCCATCCCCGATCACGGCGATGACATGATTGTCGCGGCCGGCGAAGTCGCGCGCGACCGCCATGCCCAGCCCGGCTGAAATGGATGTGGAGCTGTGCGCGGTACCGAAAGGGTCGTATTCGCTCTCGGTGCGCTTGGTGAAGCCGTGCAGCCCGTTCCGCTGGCGGATGCTGCGGATCCGTTCCCGCCGGTTCGTGAGTATCTTGTGCGGATAAGCCTGGTGGCTCACGTCCCAGATCAGCCGGTCCTCCGGCGTGTTGAAGACGTAGTGCAGAGCAACCGTCAGCTCGACGACGCCCAGGCCGGCGCCGAAATGCCCACCGGTCACGGCGGCGGCATCAATGGTTTCGGCGCGCAACTCGTCCGCCAACTGACGCAACAGACGCTTGTCGAGTTTGCGCAGATCGGCCGGGCACGCGACCGTATCTAGAAGCGGTGTAACAACCATTTTTCCTCGAATTACTCAGCGCATCCCCGTCGAAGCGGATGCCCGGTTTCACTCCAGCAGTGGTTTTGACCGTCAATACCTTGTCTTCATTGCGCGGCAACCACGCACTGCCACCCCCGTGTCCAAGGCACGCTCCTTTGGAAAGACTTTAACATCGGCCGGCTTTCTGGCAAATCTCTTTCCCAAAACGTGGGGATTTCAATGGCTTTATAGTTTCCAAGGCGGATAAATGTGGCCCTTTTGCCATAGTGAAAACCATGGCGGGCGGCTCAGTTCCCGAACCACGCCATTCGGACGCCCCTGACGCCGCATCGCAAAAATTGAGGCCTCGTCAGAACCACACGCTCTGCGAGGGGATCTCGGCGACGAAGCTCATCCGCCAGCTGCCAGGCAATTTTGACGATCACCGCCGACTCCATGGCGAGGCGGCGGCTCTTCAGCCGGCCCGGCAGGCGGTCGGCCTCGCGCAGAAGCTCTTCCGTACCGTCGAGACACTTGTCCAGCACGCGCCGCAGACCCGCGCTGGCGCTCGGCCGGTCCAGCGCCTCCACCGTCTCGCCCTCGGCATCCAGCCAGTCGGTGGGCAGGTAGACCCGGTCGAGATTGGCGCGGTCCTTTCCGCAATCCTGCAGATGATTGATCACCTGCAAGGCGTTGCACAGCGCATCGGAGGAGACGTATCCCGCCTGGTCCTCCCCATGGAGGTCGAGGAGGAAGCGGCCGACCGGCGAGGCCGAGCGGTCGCAGTAGTCCATCAGCTCGGCCCAGGTCTTGTACCGGTTCTTCACCGCGTCCTGCTTGAACGCCGACACCAGGTCCAGGCAATGCTGGTCGGTGATGCCCGTCGCCGCCAGCATGCCTCGAGCCGCTGCCGCCTTCTCCAGGCCCGGCTGTTGGGCCAGGACAGGATCGCGCAAGGCCCGGCCGAACAGGTCGAGCCGGGCTAGCTTCTCTGCCGAAGCAAGCTTCGGATCATCGGCAATGTCGTCGATCGCCCGGGCAAAGGCATAGTAGCAGGCCACATGCGGCCGCAGGCGGGCCGGCAGCAGCCAAGACCCGACGGGGAAGTTCTCATCTGAGGCCCCCTTTCCCGACGGGGCTTCAATCGAGGCCGGCGGCCGGCCGGCAGCATTGGCGATCATGCACCGGTGTTTGGCTGATTTCTGCGGCGATCTCAAGAGCGAGTTGCGTGCGGGTACCTCTGCTTGACGGTCGCGCGCGGCATAGGTCACACTGGTTGCGCCAGAAACGAGAATGCACGTGCCTATACGCCGATCCCCTTGTCAAACCACACCAGCCGTGGTCATGACTGCGCGAACCCTTCACGACGAGCTTCTGATTCTCTGCGCCCGGATGGGCTACAATCCGTGAGGTCTCCTGCGTAACCGCCCCGTCGCGTTCGCGCCGAACCGTGTGGCATCGGCAACAGCAGGAGAGAAAACCATGGATCTTCAATCGACCAACCGGAACCCGGACGAGCTGCGCGCGCTGGACCACGCGCATCATCTGCATCCCTTCACCAACCACAAGCTGCTGCACCAGGAAGGCAGCACGCGGATCATCACCCACGCGGACCGCATCTGGCTGTGGGATGCGGACGGCCGCAGGATGCTCGATGCCATGTCGGGCCTGTGGTGCGTGAATGTCGGCTATGGCCGCAAGGAACTGGCCGAAGCCGCCTACCGGCAGATGCTGGAGCTGCCCTACTACAACACCTTCTTCAAGACCTCGAACGTACCGGCGATCGCGCTCGCGGCCAAGATCGCCAGCCTCCTCCCTGAGCGCTTCAACAAGATCTTCTTTGTCAGCTCCGGTTCCGAGGCCAACGACACCATCATCCGCCTGGTGCGGCACTACAACAACCTGCGCGGCAGGCCGCAGAAAAAGGCGTTCATTGCCCGGCGCAATGCCTATCACGGCTCGACCCTGGCGACCGTGAGCCTCGGCGGCATGGAGCCCATGCACAAGCAGGGAGACCTGCCGCTGCCAGGCTTCCATCACGTGCTGCATCCGCACTGGTTCGATTTCGGCGGCGAGCTCACGCCCGACGAGTTCGGGCTCAAGGCGGCCAAGGCGGTGGAGGACAAAATCCTCGAGCTCGGGCCGGAAAACGTCGCCGCCTTCATCGGCGAGCCGATCCAGGGCGCAGCCGGCGTGATCATCCCGCCGCAGACCTACTGGCCGGAGATCAACCGCATCTGCAAGCAGTATGATGTCCTGCTCATCTGTGACGAGGTGGTCTGCGGCTTCGGCCGGACGGGCGAGTGGTTTGGCCTTGACACCTTCGGCATCGAGGCCGATCTGGTCTCCATGGCCAAGGGGTTGTCCTCCGGTTACCTGCCGATCGGCGCCGTGGCGGTGTCCGACGAGGTCGCCGACTTCCTCCATGAGCACGGCGGCGAGTTCTTCCACGGCTATACATATTCGGGCCACCCCACCACCTGCGCGGTGGCCCACGAGAACCTGAGAATTCTGGAGGAGGAAGGCCTGGTGGATCGCGTCCGCCGCCTTGCACCCTATTTCCACGACAGGCTCACGACCTTGGCCGATCACCCCATTGTCGGCGAGGTGAGGTCCATGGGATTGATCGGCGCCTGCGAGCTCACCTGCAACAAGAAGACACGCGCCCGCTTCAATCCCCTGGGCGCGGTGGGCCTGGTCTGCCGCGATCATTGCTTCGATCTGGGGCTGATCATGCGTTCGTGCGCGGACACCATGGTCGTGGCGCCGCCCTTTGTCATCACCGAGCAGGAGATCGATGAAATGGTGAGCCTGGCGCGGCAGGCTTTCGATCTCACCTATCGCGACGTGAAGCACCTGGTCGAATAGGATCCTCCCGGGGAGGATGCCAAGACGGGCCTTGGTTCTATCGGCCCTGGATCACCGGGTCAGGGCGGGTGACGACGATTTTGTTTGGTAATCATAGCTTACGTCATGCCCCGGCTTGACCGGAGCATCCAAGGGCGCCATGGCCTGGGCGTTCCGCTTGGCCCTGGATTGCCGGGTCAAGCCCTGTGATGACGATTTTGTCTTGTCCCGGCCGCGCCTAGGTGCCAAGCCGGGCATCCAGGGGCCGCGATGACAAACGGCTGAAAACGACGATTGGTTAGAGGCTGCTGACAGCCTCCAGGACTAATAACGGTATTGAACGGACCGGATCATAGTTCAATACTTGCCGGGATCCGCTTAAGGTGCCCTAGCCAGCCATTCCGGGAGTCGTGTCATGACCATGAGGAAACCGCGTCTTCGTCCCAGCCGCCGCTCGTTTCTGGCGGGCAGCGCCGTCTTCGCCATGGGGCTCACCTTTGCCAGTCGCGACGTGTTTTCCGAGGAGGAGAAGAAGCTCAACTTCTATAATTGGGATACCTATATCGGTCCCGACACGCTGTCGGACTTCCAGCAGGAGACCGGTATCGCGGTCAAGATGGACCTGTTCGCCGACAATGACGAGCTGTTCGCCAAGCTGAGGGGCGGCAATCCCGGCTATGACGTGATCGTTCCCACCAACGACTATGTGGAGCGCATGATCAAGGCGAACATGCTCATGCCGCTCGACCACGACAAGATCCCGAACTTCGCCAATATCGAGAAGCGCTTCCAGGACGCCAACTTCGATCCCGGCCGCAAGTATTCGCTCCCCTATATGTGGGGCACGGTCGGCATCGGCTACAACAAGGGCGAGGTCGAGGGCACGCCGGACAGCTGGAAATGGCTGTTCGATTCCGACACCTATGCCGGCCGCCTGGCCCTGCTGGGGGATGCCCAGAACGTCATCCAGGCGGCTCTCAAATATCTCGGCTATTCCCTGAACACCACCGATCCCGCCCAGATCAAGCAGGCGGAAGAGCTGATCATTGCCCAGAAGCCGCGCATCAAGGTGTTCGCCGACGACAACGGCCAGGACCTGCTGGCCTCCGGCGAGGTGGTGATCGTGCAGGAATGGAACGGCGACATCCTCCAGGTCATGGAGGAGGACGACGAGCTGAGCTATGTCGCGCCCAAGGAAGGCGGCCTTCTCTGGCAGGATTGCGTGGCGATCCCCGTCGGCGCGCCGCATCCGGACAATGCGCACAAGTTCCTGAACTTCATCAACGACCCGCAGGTGAATGCCGCCATCGCCGAGGCCATTCAGTTCGCAACCCCCAATGCGGCGGCCCTGAAGCTTCTGCCGGAAAGCTACACGGAGAACCCGGTGATCTTCCCGCCTGCCGGAACCTTGGAGAATTACGAGCCCGGTCTCTACCAGGGCGAGGCGGTGACGCGCCTCTACGACGAGGCATGGACCCGCATCAACGCCGCCTGAACCAGGCTTGCGACGGGCGCGCGGCTGCGAGGCGCCGTGCCCCTCGAACAAAAGCAGGGCTGGACACCAAGGCGCCAGCACGCAAGTTATCAGAACAATGGGCGGGTTGAAGGGGGCTCGAACGCGTGGAGAGCTGGCGGCGCAATCCTCTCGTCTTTGCAGTGCTCGCACTGCCCGGCACATTCTGGCTCGTGGTCTTCTTCCTCATACCGCTCGGGATGGTGTGGATCCTGAGCTTCGGGGAAAAGACCTCGATCGTCGACATCGCCATCACCTGGACATCGGCCAACTACCAGCGGGCATTCCAGCCGATCTATCTCGAGATCATCTGGAAATCGATATGGGTGAGCGCCATCGCCACCGCGCTCTGCCTGCTTGTGGCTTACCCCATCGCCTTCCTGATCTCGTTCATGCCGCCGCGGCTCAAGACGCTGTTCCTGCTCGCGGTCATCCTGCCGTTCTGGATCAACATGCTGATCCGCACCTATGCCCTGATCGCCGTGTTCCGGCGCAACGGCCATGTGAACGGCATCCTGGAGTGGCTCTGGGAACTGGGCAATTCGCTGCTGACCGCCATCGGGCTGGGGCAATACCAGCTGCTGGGCGAACGCTTCCAGCCGCTGCCGCTCCTCTATAACGACTTCGCGGTGATGGTGGGCCTCGTCTATGTCTTCCTGCCCTTCATGGTCCTGCCGCTCTATGCGACCATCGACCGGCTCGACAAATCCTATCTCGAAGCAAGTCTTGACCTCGGCGCAAGCCAGGTGCGCACCTTCTTTTCCGTGACGCTGCCGCTGACCATGCCGGGCGTCATCTCCGGCATCATCCTGGTGTTTATCCCGTGCCTCGGCGCCTTCCTGATCCCCGACCTGCTCGGCGGCACCAATGCGCAGATGATCGGCAACGTGATCACCCGTCAGTTCAAGGAAGCGAATGACTGGCCCTTCGGCAGCGCCCTGTCTTTCCTGCTGATGTATGCGACCTTCGCGGCCCTGGCGCTTCGCTCGCTGTTTGCCGGCCGCCGCTCGCAGCTGGAGGCGTGAATGGCGCAGATCACGGCCGGACACCGCGATCTCGGGGCCTCGGCCGAGGCACGCACGCGCGCCACGCGCAGGGTGCGCGACCGGGCAGGGCCCCTGGAGTTCCATCGCCGCAAATGGCTGTGGGCGGTGCTCGGCGTGACCCTGGCGCTGCTTTACGCGCCGATCCTGTCGCTGATGGTGTTTTCCTTCAACAATTCCCGGCGCAACGTGGTGTGGCAGGGCTTCACCACCGACTACTATGTCCGCGCCTGGAACAATGCCTCCCTGATCGAGGCCTTCACCAACTCGCTCACCATCGCCGTGGTCGCCACCATCGTCTCGACCGTCATCGGCGCCATGGTGGCGCTCATGCTCTGGCGCTTCCGCTTTCCCTTCAAGGCAGCCTATGAGGGTTTCATGGTGCTGCCCATCGTGGTGCCGGAGATCTGCATGGGCGTGGCCATGCTCGCCTTCTTCGGCAGCGTCGGCTGGCCGAGCGGCGGACCCTGGCCGCTCAACCTGTCCGCCATCATGATCGCCCATATCGCCTTCTGCTTTCCCTTCGTGGCGATCGTGGTGCGGGCGCGGCTGGCCGGCTTCAACCGCGAGCTCGAGGAGGCTTCCCGCGATCTCGGCGGCAATGAATGGCAGACCTTCCGCTATGTCATCATCCCCTTCCTCAAGCCTGGCCTGGTGGCCGGTGCGCTGCTCGCCTTCACCCTGTCGCTCGACGACTTCGTCATCACCTTCTTCACCTCGGGGCCCAACGCCGTCACCTTCCCGGTGAAGATCTATTCCATGGTGCGCTTCTCCGTGACCCCGGAAGTGAATGCCGCCTCCACCGTGCTCATTCTCATCACAGTGATCGCCACCATCGCCGCTGTGCGGCTGCAGTCCCCCGAACGGGCAGCCGAATAGCCGGAGCAAGCCACGTGCCCGACGCCATCATTTCCATCCGCAATCTCACCAAGGCTTTCCCCGGCGTCATCGCCGTCGACAATGTGAGCCTCGACATCCGGCCGAACGAGTTCTTCGCTCTGTTGGGACCATCAGGCTGCGGCAAGACCACGCTTCTGCGCATGATTGCCGGCTTCGAGGTGCCGACCTCCGGCGAGATCCTGCTTGACGGGCAGGACGTGGCTCACACGCCCCCCAACGAGCGGCCGGTCAACATGGTGTTCCAGTCCTATGCGGTGTTCCCGCACATGACGGTGGCCGAGAATGTCGCCTACGGGCTCAAGGTGAGCGGCGTGCCCAGGGCCGAGATCGGGCCGCGGGTCGAGGAGGCGCTAGCGACCGCTCAGCTCAGCGGTCTCGCCCACCGCAAGCCCGATCAGCTTTCCGGCGGCCAGCGGCAGCGGGTGGCCCTGGCGCGCGCGCTCATCAAGCGGCCCAAGGTGCTGCTGCTGGACGAGCCGCTGTCGGCGCTCGATGCCAAGCTGCGCGAGCAGATGCGGCTGGAACTCACCCGGCTCCAACATTCGGTGGGCATCACCTTCATCATCGTGACCCACGACCAGGACGAGGCGCTGTCCATGGCCAACCGCATCGCGGTCATGAATGCCGGCCGGGTGGCGCAGGTCGCGACGCCCCTGGAGCTCTACGAGAACCCCGCTTCGCGCTTCGTTGCGGATTTCATCGGCAAGGTGAACCTGTTCGAGGGCAGGGTGCTCGCCCAGGACGAGACGGGCCTCACGGTCAGGGCCGGCGGCCTGGGGACGATCCGGGTGCCGCAGACGGGCATCGCCGCGCAGGACGTGTCGGTGATGGTGCGGCCGGAAAAGCTGGCGCTCTCCCGCGCGGAGCCGGCCGGCGGCGATATCATCGTGCGCGGCCGGGTGCGCGACATTGCCTATTTCGGCGATTTCAGCCATGTGTTCGTTGCCACCGATTCAGGGCTGGAGATCACGGCCGACATCCGCAACGACGCGCGCCGGACCGAAATGAGCCTCAGCACGGGCGAAGAGGTCTGGGTATCCTGGCGGCCCGAGGACACGCTGGTGCTGCAGGGGTGATCCACGAGGAGACGAAATGACCGCCAACGAGGCGACCCGCCCGCCGGGCGACGAGGCCTTCCGCAGGAGAGACCTGCGCGGCACCAATATCGAGCCGTCCTATTCCGGCGCGCGCTCGTTCATGCGGCGCAAATACACCCGCGACCTCACGGGCGTCGACATTGCCGTGACCGGAGTACCCTTCGACCAGGCGGTCACCAACCGGCCCGGCACCCGGTTTGCACCGGAGGCGATCCGCCGCGCCTCGGTGCAGCATGCCTGGGGCCCGGTGTGGCCATGGATGTTCGACCCGTTCGACACCCTGGCGGTGATCGACTACGGCGACTGTTGGTTCGACTGGGGAACCCAAGGCGAGATCACCGCCACGATCGAGCAGCATGCCCGCACCATCCTGGAGGGCGGCGCGGAGATGCTCACCTTGGGCGGTGATCACTATGTCAGCTATCCCCTGCTCAAGGCGCATGCAGCGAAGCACGGGCCTGTGGCTCTCGTGCAGTTCGATGCCCATCGCGACGTCGAGCCCGACCCGGGCGGCCGTATCGATCACGGCACCATGTTCGGCTATGCCATACGCGACGGCCTGATCGATCCCGCCCGCTCGGTGCAGCTGGGTATCCGCACCACCTATCACGGCGAGCGCAACCACGGCATCCGCGTCATCTATGCCGACGAGGTGCACCATGCCTCGGCGGTGGAGATTGCCGAGATGATCACCAATGTGGTGGGTGCAGGGCCCGCCTATCTGAGCTTCGACATCGATTTCCTGGACCCCGCCTTCGCCCCGGGCACCGGCACCCCGGTACCGGGTGGCCTGTCGAGCTATCAGGCCCTGGCGATCCTGCGTAAACTCACCCCGGTCAATTTCGTCGGTGCGGATATCGTGGAAGTCTCGCCGCCTTTCGACACGTCCGAGATCACCGCCAATGCCGCCGCGATGATCGCGCTGGAATATCTCTGCTTGAAGGCCTACCAGAAGGGCGCCCGCGGCATGCCCGTCGGTGACTGACGGACGAGGTCTGTGCAGTCCGGCCCCTGGATGCCACGGTCAAGCCGTGGCATGACGTTGTTCAGTGCTTTGGGTTGCGTCATTGCCGCGCTTGACGCGGCAATCCAGGAGCCAAGCGGGAGAGCAGTGCCATCGGCTCCGGGACACGGCTCAACCCAGCGCATCGCGCATGCGGTACCACAGCATGGCCAAAACCAGGAGCGGCGTGCGCATGGGGCCGCCGGGGAAGGGCTGGTGCCGGATGCGCGCCAGCAAATCGAAGCGGCCGGCCTGTCCGGCGATCGCTTCCGCCATGAGCCGCCCACACACCGTGCCCACCACCACGCCCTGGCCCGAGAAACCTTGCGCATAATAAATGGTCTGGTCGAGCCGGCCGAGGTCGGGCATGCGGTTCATGGTGATGCCGATATAGCCGCCCCAGCGATGGCTGAACGGCACATCCGCAAGCTGCGGGAAGACGCGCTTGAGCCGAGGCCGCATCCACGGCTCCACATTTTCGGGGATAAGCCCGGAATAGGTGCAGCGGCCGCCGAACAGCAGGCGCCGGTCGGCCGTGAGCCGGAAATAGTCCAAAACGAAATTCGTGTCCGCCACCGCCTCGTCGTCGCGGATCAGACTGTAGGCGAGCTCGTCCGGCAGCGGCTCGGTGGTGACGACGAAGCTGCCCACCGGCATCACCCGCCGGCGCAGGCCCGGCAGCACGCCTTCGAGATAGGCCCCGCCAGCCGCCACCACGAAGTGGGCGCTGACACTTCCCTCAGCGGTGGTCACCCGCGGCGCCCGTCCGCCCTCCACGCGCACCGCCTGCGATTGCTCGTAGATCTCCACGCCGCATTCCTCGCAAGCATCCGCCAGCCCCAAGCAATAATTCAGCGGGTGGAAATGGCCGGCATGGGCCTCCCGCAGGGCGCCGTGATAGGCTGTTGTCGCCACGCGCGCCATCAGCGCGTCCCGGTCGAGCACGCTGGTGTGGGTATAGCCGTAGGACGCCAGCTCCTCCTGCATTTGCTTGAGGTCATCCACGGCGGAAGGCTTGGGTGCCACGTGCAGGTAGCCCCATTGCAGATCGCAAGCGATGCCATGCTCCGCAATGTTGGAGGCAATCATCACCTTGCCTTCCTCGGCGATGCGGAAGCAGCGCTCCGCATCTGCCCGGCCGAGCTGCGCCTCGACCTTGCCCATGCCGCTGGAAAACCCGGTGCAGATCTGCCCGCCATTGCGGCCGGAAGCGCCCCAGCCGATGGTCTGCCCTTCCAGCAGAATGACCCGGAAGCCGTGCCGGGCGAGCTCATAGGCGGCAGAGAGGCCGGTGAAACCAGCGCCAATCACGCAGACATCCGCGGTGTGCTCTCCTTGGAGCCGCGGGCGCAGCTTATGGGCATTGGCGGTGGCGTGGTAATAGGTCAGCGGCTGCCTGCCGCCGGCCGCAAGCCGCTCTGCATCGCGACCACGCGTCACGCGTTCCTCAGATACCACTGATAGTCGAGCGGCTGGATCTGGTAGTGATAGTTGTCGCATTCGAAGCGGCGAGCCGTGGCAAAGGCGTCCGCATAGCGGTCGCCGAGATACGAGCGGATGATGCGGCCTTGCTGGAAGACATCGAGAGCGCGCGACCAGCGCACCGGCATCTCCGGCGCCTCTTGCGCATAGGCATCGCCCACCACCGGTGGCGGCGGCTCCAGCCGATGGGTGATGCCGTGGTGGATCCCGGCCAGCACGGCCGCTGTTACCAGATAAGGATTGGCATCCGCGCCCGCAACCCGGTGCTCGATCCTGGCAGAGGCGTCATCATGGCCGGGCAGCCTGATCGAGACGGTGCGGTTATTGCCGCCCCAATTGGCCCGAGTGGGCGCATAGGTGCCTGGCCGGAGCCGGCGATACGAATTGGCGTTGGGCGCAAACAGCGCCATCGACTCCGGCATGGCCGCGATCAGCCCGCCAATGGCATGCCGCATGGTCTCGCTGACCGGCCGCTTGATCCGCTTGTCGAGCGGTCCGCCGAACACATTGCGCCCGGCCTCGTCCAGCAGGCTGACATGGACGTGCAGTCCGGACCCTGCCTGCTCGGCGAATGGCTTGGCCATGAAGGTGGCCACGATCCCATGCTTGCGCGCCACCTGCTTGATGCAGCGCTCGAGCAAGATGGCCTGGTCGCACGCGGTGAGCGCATCGGCACAGTAGTGCAGATTGATCTCGAACTGGCCGGCCGCATATTCGGAGACCACGGTCTCCGCCGGCAGCGACTGTGCTTCGCAGGCCACATGAATGTCGGCCAGCACGGGCTCGAAATCGGCCAGGTCCTCCATCCCGCCGACATTGGTCTGGCGCGTCGGATAGGCAGGCGTGGTGGGCTTGGCCGGCCTGATCTCGCCCCGCGCGGCCGCTTCGCCATCGAGGAGGTAGAACTCATACTCGATCGCCACCACCGGCTTCAGCCGCAACTCGGCCAAGCGGCCGACGACGGCGGCCAGCACATGGCGCGGATCGGCAAAGAACGGCGCGCCATCATTCTCATACATGGAAGCAAGCACCTGGGCGGCAGGGCGCTTGCTCCACGGCACGCAGGCCAGGGTGCCGGGCACCGCATGGCAGAGATAGTCGGGGTCGCCGTCGCGAGTGCCATAGGCGTAAGCCGTCACGTTCTGCCCGGTCGAATCGAGCAGATAAATCGAGCCGGGCATGCGCACGCCATCGCTGTTGTACAACTTGCCCAGATAATCCCGGGCCAGCTGCTTGCCGCGGAGAATCCCGTTCATGTCGGGCAGCAGCATGTCGACAGCTGCAATCTCCGGATGCGCATCGAGGAACAATTCTGCCTCGGTTGCGCCGGCTCTCTGCTTCAGCATGATATCCTTGGTGGCCTTGACTCCGCATGGAGCTGATGAAGGTATGGCACGGTCAGGATCATTCTTTAGATGTCGGTTCCTTTCGTCAAGCAACCGGCTTATCCTCGGCGCCCGGTACATCAGCCGGTCCCGACGGCGTCAGGCCTCCGCCCGATGCTTCCAAACGAGCAGTCTTCATGGCTTCCGACAATTTCGAAGAATGGCTTCGTTCGCGTAAGATCGACGAGGTTGAATGTCTCGTGCCGGACATGTCCGGCACGGCGCGTGGCAAGATCCTCCCGGCCACCAAGTTCATCAAGGGCTCGGCCGACCGCGGCCTGAGAGTGCCCGAGGAAATCTTCAGCCTCACCGTCACCGGCCGCTACGTCTGGGAAACCGAGGCATTCAACGATGCCGCCATCGACATGTACCTCAAGCCCGACATGTCGACCCTGCGGCTCGTGCCCTGGTACAGCGAGCCTACCGCCGAGGTGATCTGCGACTGTTTCTATCTCGATGATCAGCCGGTGGAGATGGCGCCCCGCTTCGTGCTCAAGCGCGTGCTGGGGCTCTATCGCGAGCGGGGCTGGAAACCGGTGGTGGCGCCCGAGCTCGAATTCTACCTGGTCAAGCGCAATCTCGACCCGGACTACCCGCTCGAGCCGCCAGTCGGCCGCTCGGGCCGCCAGGAGGCGTTCGGCCAGGCCTATGGCATCGACGCCGCCAACGACTTCGACCCGATCGTGGAGGATATCTACGACTGGTGCGAGGCGCAGAAGATCGACCTCGACACCCTGAGCCACGAGAGCGGGCCCGCGCAGCTCGAAATGAACTTCAACCACGGTGATCCGCTGCTTTTGGCCGACCAGGTGTTCCTGTTCAAGCGCACCGTGCGCCAGGCGGCGCTGAAACACGAGATGTATGCCACGTTCATGGCCAAGCCCCATGAGAAGGAGCCCGGTTCGTCCATGCATCTCCACCAGTCGGTGGTGGATGTGAAGACCGGCCGGAACCTGTTTGCCGACGAGAGCGGCGAGCCCACGGAGCTCCTGCTGCACCATATCGGCGGCCTGCAGCGCTATCTCGGTGCGGCCATGCCGTTCTGCGCCCCCAATGTGAACTCTTACCGGCGGCTGGTGCCCGATTCGGATGCGCCGACCAATGTCCACTGGGGGCGCGACAACCGCACCGTCAGCTTCCGGGTGCCCACATCGGACGCGGCCAACATGCGGGTCGAGAACCGGGTGCCAGGCGCGGATGCCAACCCCTATCTCGCCATCGCCGCGTCCCTCGCCTGCGGCTATCTCGGCATGGTCGAGGAGCTCGAGCCGACGCCGCCGGTGGAAGGCAGCGCCTATCGCTATGCCCACACCCTGCCTCTGCACCTGGAAGAGGCCCTGTCCAAGCTGAACTACACCAAGCCCCTGAAGCAGGTGTTCGGCGAACGCTTCGTCGAGGCCTTCCAGGATGTGAAGGAATACGAGATGCAGCAATACCGCACCGTCATCTCGTCCTGGGAGCGCGAGTTCCTGCTGCTCAACGTGTAATGCGCGGCTCGGCGCCCTAGGCGCGGTCGGGGCATGACGGTTGCCGTTCAAAATCAATTACTTAGGTCATCACCGGGCTTGACCCGGTGATCCAGGGGCCAGCAGGGAAGGCTTGTGCCATGTGGCCCTGGATGCCGGCTCAAGGCCGGCATGACGGGTTTGTTTCAGCCGTTTGCGTATCACCGCGTTTGACGCGGCAATCCAGGGGCCAAGCGGAACGCCCTCGCCGTGCGGCCTTGGATGCCTCGGTCAAGCCGGGGCATGACGGTTGCCCTTCAAAATCAATTACTTACGTCATCGCCGGGCTTGACCCGGTGATCCAGGGGCCAGCAGGGAAGGCTTGTGCCATGTGGCCCTGGATGCCGGCTCAAGGCCGGCATGACGGGTTTGTTTCAGCCGTTTGCGTATCACCGCGTTTGACGCGGCAATCCAGGGGCCAAGCGGAACGCCCTCGCCGTGCGGCCTTGGATGCCTCGGTCAAGCCGGGGCATGACGGTTGCCGTTCAAAATCAATTGCTTACGTCATCACCGGGCTTGACCCGGTGATCCAGGGGCCAGCAGGGAAGGCTTGTGCCATGTGGCCCTGGATGCCGGCTCAAGGCCGGCATGACGGTTGCCGTTCAAAATCAATTACTTACGTCATCACCGGGCTTGACCCGGTGATCCAGGGGCCAGCAGGGAAGGCTTGTGCCATGTGGCCCTGGATGCCGGCTCAAGGCCGGCATGACGGGTTTGTTTCAGCCGTTTGCGTATCACCGCGTTTGACGCGGCAATCCAGGGGCCAAGCGGAACGCCCTTGCCGTGTTGCCCTGGATGCCCCGGTCAAGCCGGGGCATGACGGTTGCCGTTCAAAATCAATTACTTAGGTCATCACCGGGCTTGACCCGGTGATCCAGGGGCCAGCAGGGAAGGCTTGTGCCATGTGGCCCTGGATGCCGGCTCAAGGCCGGCATGACGGGTTTGTTTCAGCCGTTTGCGTATCACCGCGCTTGACGCGGCAATCCGGGGGCCAAGCGGAACGCCCTCGCCGTGCGGCCTTGGATGCCCGGCTCGGTGGTCGGGCATGACGATTCGCCGCGGTAATCCAGGGCCAGGCGTCAAAGCTTGCGCCAGGCACCGCCGGGGTCACCGCCCGCCGCGCAGCGCGCTCAGGGTGGTATAGGCCGAGATCGACTCCAGGCTCGATTTCACATGCACCACCACCGGGGTGGTGGCATCCAGCGCCTCGCGCACCTTGGCCGCGATGTCATCGCCCTTATCGATGGTGATCGCCTTGGCGCCGAACGACCGGGCCCAGGCCGCGAAATCCGGGCTGACGAGCTCGGTGCCGGACACGCGCCGCGGGAATTCCCGCTCCTGATGGGTGCGGATCGTGCCATAGCTGCCATTGTCGGAGATGAACAGCTTCGGCGCGCAGCCGATGGCAATCGCCGTTGCCAGCTCCTGGCCGGTCATCAAGGTGCCGCCATCCCCCACCAGCACGATCACCTGCCGTCCCGGCGCGATCAGGCTGGCCGCCACGCCGGCCGGCACGCCGAACCCCATGGCCCCGGCTATGGCGCCGAGCAGGGTGTTCTTCGGCGTCAGCTTCCAGTGACGGTGCAGCCAGCTCGAGAAATTACCGCTGTCGGTGATGAGGATCGCATCCTCCGCCGCCTGCCGGCTGAGCGCATGAACCACGGCGCCGAAATCGACCCCGTCATCCACGTTGCGCGGCGAAAAGGCGGAATAGCCCTCGATGAAGCGCGCGATATCGGCAACCCAAGCTTCCCGCCCGGCAGGTACCGTGGCGGGACAGGCGGCAAGCGCCTGGAGGAACATCACGGGATCGGCAACGATGCCGAGCTCGGTGCGGAACACCCGCCCGATGACGGCAGGGTCGGGATAAACGTGGATCAGCGGCTGGCGCGGTTCCGGCGCCTGCGGCAGCTGGTAGTTCAGCGTGCCGACATCACCGAGCCGGGTGCCGATCGCGATGATCAGGTCGGCCCTGGACAGCTGCTCCTTGAAAGCGGCCGGCACGCCGAAGCCGAGATGGCCGGCAAACAGCCGGGAATTGTTATCGAACGCCTCCTGGTTCTTCCAGGTGGTCGCCACCGGCACCTGGTGCCGCTCCGCGAGCGCGGCCAGGGCCGCCGTGCCCGCCGGCGTCTTGACGGCACCGCCTACAATCAGCAGCGGCCGCTCCGCCGCGGCCAGCCGCTTGGCCACGGCCCCCACCTGGTCGAGCGCCGGCGCCGAGCGCGCCAGCGGGAAAGGCGAGGGGAGCGCCGTGTGCACCTCGTCCCCGAGCATGTCCTCGGGCAGGGCGATCACCACCGGACCGGGCGTGCCATTCGCCGCGAGATGAAAGGCGCGCGCCAGTGCCTCCGGCAGGCGCTCCCCATCCGAGACTTCCCATACGCCCTTGGCGATCGGGCCGAAGAACTTGCCGTAGTCGACCTCCTGGAACGCGCCGCGGGTGCGCTCTTCGCGGGAGACCTGGCCGATGAAGCAGATCACCGGCACCGCATCCTGCTCCGCCACGTGCAGGGCGATGGAGCCGTTGGTGGCGCCGGGTCCGCGGCTCACCATGAATACGCCCGGCTTGCCCGTGAGCTTCGCCTCGGCCACGGCCATGAAGCCGGCGCCCGATTCATGCCGGCACGGGATGGTGGCGATCTCGGGCGCGTCCACCAGCGCATCGAGCAGGCTCAGATAGCTCTCGCCGGGCACGCAGAACACGCGCTCGACACCGTGCTGCCTCAAGGCTTCAACGATCACATCCGCGGCACGCATGGGGAGATCTCATGAAAGGTGGGGCCCGCCGGACAGCAGGTCTCAGGTGAACATCGAAAGCGTACTTTCAAACGGCAGCCTGGGTAGGATGACCGGCTTTACGGCCGATGTCGAGGGCTGCCGCGCGGGCCGCGCCCACCGGCGCAGCCCGCTTCAGCGCGTCACGCCGCCATGGCGAGCAGCGGCTCCACATAGTCGTAGTTCAGCGCATCCGCCACCGGCTTGCAGGTCACATGGCCGTGATAGACATTGAGCCCATCGCGCAGATGCGGATCATCTTCGAGAGCACGCCGCACGCCTTTGTCGGCCAGGGCGACGACGAAGGGCAACGTGGCGTTGGTCAGCGCGAAGGTGGACGTGCGCGCCACGCCACCGGGCATATTGGCCACGCAATAATGCACGACGCCATCCACCTGATAGGTGGGATCCGCGTGGGTGGTGGGATGCGAGGTCTCGGCGCAGCCGCCCTGGTCGATGGCGACGTCCACGATCACCGAGCCCTTCTTCATCTGCTCGACCAGCTCGCGGCTGATGAGCTTCGGCGCGGCGGCGCCCGGCACCAGCACGGCGCCGATCACCAGATCCGCCGCCGTCACCTCGTCCTCGATGCTGCCGCGGCTCGAATAGAGCGTCTTGACCCGCGCGCCGAAGCGGTTGTCGATGGCCTGCATGGTCTCCGGGCTCTTTTCCAGAATCACCACGTCGGCTCCGGCGCCCGCAGCCATCACTGCTGCGTGCTGCCCCACCATGCCGCCGCCGATGATCACCACCCGCGCCGGCGCCACGCCCGGCACGCCGCCGAGCAGAAGCCCCATGCCGCCCTGCCGCTTCTCCAGGCAATGGGCGCCCGCCTGAATGGACATGCGGCCCGCCACCTGCGACATGGGCGCAAGCAGAGGCAGCCCGCCGCGCGCGCCGGTCACAGTCTCATACGCGATGCAGACGGCGCCGCTGGCGACGAGATCGCGCGCCTGATCGGCATCCGGCGCGAGATGCAGATAGGTGAACAGCACCTGGTCCGGCCGCAGCATCTTCCGTTCCGCGGCCTGCGGCTCCTTCACCTTCACGATCATGTCGGCGCGCGCGAAGATCTCCTCGGGCCCCTCCACGATCTCCGCGCCCGCCCCCCGGTAGTGGTCGTCGCTGAGGCCAACCCCTTCGCCCGCACGCGACTGAACCACAATCTCATGGCCGTGATGACGGAGCTCGCGCACCCCCGTCGGCGTCAAGCCCACGCGGTATTCCTGCGGCTTGACCTCTTTCGGCACCCCAATCAACATGTTCGTGTCTCCAGCAAACGCGATTGCATGCCGCTTCCTTCTACGCTCAAATCGAGCGCCGAGCCAGCGCGGCGTCATCCCTTGGCCGGCCGCCGGCGCGCCCTGCGCCTGCCGAAACGAAAGTGACAAGCCATGTCGATATTCCTCGATGTTCTCAGGTCGCGGCCATGGCTGCTGGCCGATGGAGCGACGGGCACCAACTATTTTGAGATGGGGCTGCAGTCCGGCGATGCGCCGGAATTCTGGTGTTTTGCGCACCCCGAGCGGGTTCGCCAGCTGCACCGGCAGTTTTTCGAGGCTGGCGCGGATATCGTGCTCACCAACAGCTTCGGCGCCAACCGCTACCGGCTCAAGCTACACGATGCCGAACACCGGGTGCGTGAGTTGAACCGGGAGGCGGCGAGGCTGGCCCGCGCCGAGGCGGACCGGGCTGCGGCCGCAACGGGCAGGACGGCGCTGGTGGCGGGTTCCATGGGACCCACGGGCGAGATCTATGCGCCGGTCGGGCCGCTGGCGGTGGCCGATGGCGCCGAGGCCTTTGCCGAGCAGGCCAAAGCCCTGGCCGAGGGCGGCGCCGACGTGCTGTGGATCGAGACGATTTCTTCGGAAGAGGAACTCAGGGCGGCCGTCATGGGCGCCTCGAGTGCCGGCCTGCCCATCGTTGCCACCATGAGCTTCGACACCAACGGCCGCACCATGATGGGCATCACCCCCGGTGATTTCGCGCGCATGGCCATGGGCCTGACCACGCGTCCCGTGGCTATCGGCGCCAATTGCGGCACCGGCGCGGCCGAGCTGGTCGCCAGCGTTCTCGGGATCACCGCCGCCTGTCCCGAGGCGGTGGTGGTGGCCAAGGGTAATTGCGGCATCCCCGAATTCGTTGGCGGCCACATCCATTACAGCGGCACGCCCGAGATCATGGCCGACTATGCCCGGCTGGCGCGCGATGCCGGCGCCCGCATCATCGGCGGCTGCTGCGGCACGAAGCCCGCCCATCTCGCCGCCATGCGCCAAGCATTAGAGGCGCATGAGCAAGGCGCACGGCCCAGTGTGGACGAGGTGAGCTTACGCCTGGGCCAGGTCTCGGCGCTGGCCCAGGGCCAGGCACCCGCCCGCGCCGAACGCGGGCAGCGGGGCGAACGCCGCCGCAGGCGCGCCCATTGATGCGGGCAGGATCCGTCCCGATCAGCTGATCTGGTCGTGCACGGGGGGCAAGTGGAACCACGCCGAAAGCGGATTGTGCGGGTCCTGGAAGATCTCCTGCTCCACGAGACTCACGACAACCGACCCATCCGCCTGCTGGGCAATGGTGGCGGCGGACTTGTGGCCGAATCCGTTTTCATCGAGCACGGTCGGCTGGTGCGGCAGGGCCAGGGTCTCGCCCCTTGCCGAGATGATGTAGTCCTTGTCCGTGATCCGCACGGTCACATCCGCCAGCTGGGCCCCGCCGATGGTGACGTGCCCTACGACCGTCGAGACCGCCTCCTTATAATCGGTTGACCTCAGCTCCCGCGTCAGCCGACCATTGGTGTCGAAAAACGTCGTGGTCTCAGGCGCCTCGTGCGTCTGGTCCACGTCAAATGTCACGGGCGCAACAAATCGAGCCATTGCAAGTTTGCCTCAATAATACGCAAGGATACATTCCATATAAGGTAGTCGAGGGGAGATTCAACTAGAAGGAGAAATCGGGCGCGACGGCACGGCAGGTCGATTTCAGGCTGGTTCACGTCGCAACGCGCGGTGCAGGGATGGCCCGGCGTGCGATAGCTGGATTTGAGCGATGCAGGACGCTGCGGTTTGCGCAGCCTGCCGGACGCGGCACCGGATTGGAGCCTTGGGATGAGCGACGACGGCGAACTCGACCTCAATGCGTTGAACGACGAAGAGCTCGTCCAGCAGATGCATGACGATCTCTATGACGGCCTGAAGGACGAGGTCGTCGAGGGCGTCAACATCCTGCTCGAGCGGGGCTGGGCACCATACAGGGTGCTCACCGAGGCGCTCGTGGAAGGCATGCGCATCGTCGGCATCGACTTCCGCGACGGCATCCTCTTCGTCCCCGAAGTGCTGCTGGCGGCCAATGCCATGAAGGCGGGCATGGCCATTCTGCGGCCGCTGCTGGCTGAGACCGGGGCCCCGAAGATCGGCAAGATGGTCATCGGCACGGTCAAGGGCGACATCCACGACATCGGCAAGAATCTGGTCGGCATGATGATGGAGGGGGCTGGCTTCGAGGTCATCGACCTCGGCATCAACAATCCCGTCGAGAAGTACCTGGAGGCGCTCGAGGAGCATAAGCCGGACATTCTCGGCATGTCGGCGCTGCTCACCACCACCATGCCGTACATGAAGGTCGTCATCGATGCGCTGAAGGAGAAGGGCATCCGCGACGACTATATCGTGCTGGTCGGCGGCGCGCCTCTGAACGAGGAGTTCGCGACCGCGATCGGGGCTGACGCCTATTGCCGTGATGCCGCTGTTGCGGTTGAGACGGCGCGCGAGATGATCCGCCGGCGCCACAACCAGCGCGCTTCCGCTTGAGGCCGCCTCACGCGTCGACCAGGGTGTCGAGATCGCGATCCTGGTCCGGGCCGAGCCCGTGCCGGGTGTGGCGATTGCGGTAGAGATGCACCACCACATTGCTGCCGGACTGCTCCGCCAGGAATGAATAGTTGCGTGCATCCAGCAGATGCGGCACGTAGGCGGTGCGCCGGCCCACGCGGAGCCTGAAACAATCCTCCAGATTGGCGACCGACACAGCCGAGAGCTTCACATTCTTGATCGTGACGCGCTTGATTTCAAGTTTGCCGCGCGTTTCCCCATAGACGGAATGTTGTGCCGGCTGCCCCCGTCCGCCGAGCGTCGGGGCCAGAATATCGATGATGATGGGCAGAGTCGTATCGTCTTCTCGCAAAGCGCAACCCTCGTCCCAATGTCGGCTATGGTCTCGGCGCCTACCAAACAGCGTCAGAAACGACCACCGCATTCGTTGAGCTCCATTCGCCACTGACGAATGACCATAGGAATTCACCCATAACGAGCAGTGAATTGCCATGCTCGCAAAGGGGGAATTCCTGGTGCATACTTAATTGGCGGTTTTGTCCGGGATCTCGTCGCAGGGGGCATGCCGTCGCCCGTGGCGCCCCCTATATTGCGGATATGTCTATTGAACCGGATGCGCCCTATGAGTTCAGACGCGGGCAGGGCAGCGTGCTCCTGATCGCCTGCGGTGCGCTCGCGCGCGAGATCGTCGCTCTGATCGAGGCCAACCGGTGGACGCATTTTGACCTGGCTTGTCTGCCGGCCAAGCTGCACAACCGTCCCGAGCGCATCCCGCAGGCGGTACGGGACAAGATCCGGGAGGGGCGGGCGAAATACCGGAAGATCTTCGTCCTTTATGGGGATTGCGGCACCGGTGGCGAGCTCGACAGGGTCTTGGCGGAGGAAGGCGTGGAGCGGATCGAGGGCCCGCACTGCTATGCGTTCTTCACCGGCAATGCCCTGTTTGCAACGCGGACAGAGGATGACGTGACCAGCTTCTACCTCACCGATTATCTGGCGCGCCATTTCGACAAGCTGATCTGGGAGGGGCTCGGCATCGACCGCCACCCCGAGCTCTTGCCGCTCTATTTCGGAAATTACGAGCGGCTCGTCTATCTCGCCCAGACGGAGGATGCCGGTCTCGCCCAGCGCGCCGAGCAAGCTGCCGCGCGGCTAGGCCTTGCCTATGAGCACCGGTTCACGGGTTTTGGGGATCTGGCGCCTTACCTTTTCGCGCGGGCGACTTGACCTGGGGCTTCGTCTGCACCGGTTGCGGCGACGGCTGCGACAGGACGCCGATCGGAAAGCAGTCGGTGCGCCGATAGCTTTTGGGCAGGCGCGCGACCTCTTCGGGATCCACCTTGCCCGCAAGGGCTGCGGAGGCAAAACGGGAAATCTCCGCCATGTAATCGGTGGAGTCAGCCTGGGCATCGTCAGTCTTCGCCTCGGCGTCCCTGCTTTGCGCGGTCGGCGCCGGTTTTGACGCCGCATCCTCGTCAGGCCGGCCCTGAACCGAACCCTTCGGTATGTAGGTCAGAAGAAGAACCATGGACAGCCCAATCCAAATCGATATTCATCCGCACGAGCCAAGGATCATGCCGGCAAAAGAGTTAACGGGTTATGGTGCGAGGCATGTTCCTCATAGAAACGGATGTCGACGGTTCCGTTCCGAAGTTGCGTGATTTCATAGATGTGGTCGGTCGCATCCAGGTCTTTATAGGGAATTTCTAGAGTGCCGTGCGTGCCGATTGTGATTTTGAACATCTCGGGCCCAGCCTCGACATGAATGTTCTGGCGCGGCTCGTTCTCGATCCTGAGGTGCTGGGTCTCGATCCGTCTGCGGGTCCGGGTAACCAAATGATTACCGTCTCTACAGGTAATATTGTAGAGGATATGCTTGCTGTGAGCGCCGAGGAAGGCAATGCGCACGGTCTCGTCGTCTGGTACTGGCGGCATTACGTGGCAAAGATCGACCAGTGGCTCGAAAGTCCTCATCATAACGCCTACTCCAAATTGACTTGAAGTCCTTCCAAATCACGCCATTAGACAGAGACTTGATGAAAAAACCGCATCCGGGGGTTTAAAGTCGGCATCCGCGCGGGAGGCCGGCCGGACATCACCGTGGCTGCGCACGCGCCTTGAGGAAATGCTCCATATGGAAGCGCGCCTGCGCCGGCCGATAGGTGAACGCCCGACCCACCGGGCAGGCGCGGCGCGCAAGGCAGCCGCTGAAGCAATTCTCGCCACCAGGGGTCTGCAGATGCGCGATGCACGCATCGACCCGATACGCATGGCCGGTGAAGGCACCGACGGGGCAGGCGCTGAGACAGGGGCGGTCGGCGCAGCTGTCGCACGGGTTGACCTGCGCCCCTTGCGGCGGCAGCGCCAGTGGCTCGGAGAACAGCAAGGCCGCGCGATAGGCATGCCACAGGCCATAGACGGGGTGGATGGTGAGCCCGAGCGGTGAGGAGAAGCCGACGCCTGCCGCCTGTGCCCAGCGCTGGAACGGCAGGTAGGGGCGATCGAAGGGGAATACCGCCCCGGTGCCACGCCCAAGCGTGCCGACGAGCGCTGCCACCGCTTCCCGGGTCCACGCGTCCATGGGATCATCCCCGCCGCGTTGTTCCGCGGTGAAGCGCTGCCAGAACCGGGCGCCGGCGTTCCCGATCAGCACCACCGTACGAGCCGGAAGTCCGGGCGCGAGATCGGGCACGGCGTGCTCCTGACCGGGCGAGAACCAGCCCAGCGGCGTGAACCCCGCGGCTGCTATGACCTCCAGCACGTCCCGGCTCATCGGCCTATCTTTCGACGGGCGGGGCACCCTCCTGCCGCGCGTTCTGCATCAACTCTCGGCGCGTGATGTAGAAGGTGCTGAGGATGATCACCACCGCCCCGAGGATCACCGACCACGAGGGAATGTCGCCCCACACCAGGAACCCGAACAGCACCGCCCAGAACAGCCCTGTATATTCCACGGGCGCGATCATCGAAACCTCGCCATAGCGGCAGGCCTGATTGAGGAACAGCTGGCCGACGCTGCCGAACAGGGCCAGCAGCACGAACAGTCCCCAATCGGTCAGGCTCGGCATCTGCCAATACCAGGGCATGAGCGCCGCGCTGACCAGCAGCACCAGGATGCTGTAGTAGAACAGGATCGTGGCGCTGCTCTCGGAATTACTGAGCTGGCGGGCCGAGATCTGGGTGAGCGCATAGAAGAAGGCCGAGGCGAGTGCCGCCAGGCCACCAAGCCCGAACCCCGCATCGCCCGGGCGCATGATGATCACCACGCCGACCATGCCCACCAGGAGCGCGCTCCAGCGGTAGATGCCGACCCGCTCGCCGAGCAGCCCGATGGACAGCAGCGTCATGAACAGGGGCGCGGCAAAAGCGATTGCCACGGCATCCGCCAAGGGCAGGGCGCGCAGCGCGTAATAGAAGAGGAGCATGGTGATCAGGTTGAACACCGCCCGGGTGAGATGCCCGGAAAGCCGCCTCGTCCGGAATTGCCCGAAGCCGCCGCTGCCATGGGCCACCGCCAGCGCGAGGCACAGGCCGCCGATATAGCGCAGGAAGATGATCTGCGGGATCGAGTACCGCGCCGCCAGCCACTTCACCAGCACGTCCAGCGTGCACAGGCAGAAAATGGCCGCGAGCGCGAACAGGATCGCCTTGCGCGGCGCCCGCTGCAACGCCCCGTGCGCGAGGTGGCGCGTATGGAAGCTTGCCATGTTTCTGTTGAGCTGCTCGGTCACGTCAGGCCGCCGGACGGGAGGAATTCTAAGGTCTACTTTGGCTGTATCCTGTCTGTGGCAGCAGACCAAGGTGGAAAGCTGGCTCGCTGCACTTGGCATGGCTGGGTTGCCAAATGCGCAGGGCTGCGGCATTACGCGCATGAGCGCGCCTCACCCGTGGTGAGCTGGATTTGCCCCCGGGGGCGTCGCGCGGCGGCGGCGCAGCGGTGCCTGGGTGTCGATGTCAATTGGGGGCTGAGCATGGCGAGACGTCACCTTCCATCTCTGCGCGCCCTTCAGGCATTCGAGGCCGCTGCGCGGCTCGGCAGCTTTCGCCTGGCGGCGGAGGAGCTTGCGGTCACCCGCTCCGCCGTCAGCCACCAGATACGCCAGCTGGAGGAGATGCTCGGGGTCAGCCTCTTCCGCCGCGACCGCCAGCGGGCGGACCTGACGGAGGCCGGGCAGGACTATTATCCCACGTTGCGCGATGCATTCGACCAGATCGAGGCCAAGACCCGCACCATAAAGCCGGCGAGCGACAGCGGCGAGCTGGTGGTGCAGGTCTATGTCACCGTCGCACTCAAATGGCTGATCCCGCGGCTGCACGACTTCGAGCGGCGCTGTCCCGACGTCAAGCTGCGCTTGTCCACCACCTCGATCGGCTGGGATTTCGAACGCGGCGAGGTGCATGCGGCCTTTCTGCTGGTCCGCCACAAGACACCGGGCTTGCACTATCAGCCGTTGTTCCCCGGTCTGCTGTCACCGGTCTGCAGCCCTGATCTGCTCGGCGGAACCGTCCCGCTCGATCAGCCGTCGGATCTCGGCCATCACCGCCTGATCCGGGTACTTGGGGCCGACGAGGACTGGGCCACCTGGCTTGAGGCCCGCGGCCTCGATCCGATGCTGATCGAGGGCGGGCCGGTCTATGACAGCTATCTCCTGGCCCAGGAGGCGGCCATCGACGGGCGTGGCATCGCCATGACCTTGAGCCCCTTCGCCGAGGACGAAATCCGACTGGGCCGTCTGGTGCGTCCCTTCCCGCCGCCGGTGGCGCACCGGCGCGGCTGGTATTTCGTATGCGAAATGGCCGAGCGCACCCGGCCCAAGATCCGCCGTTTCGAGGCCTGGCTGCGCGAGCAGATCGCCGCCGACCCCGCCATTCAGCAGCTGCTGGTCGGGGCAGCGGATCGGTAGAGCGCCGGCTCAAGGCCGGCATGACGATGATTTCAACGCGCACCCTCGTCATTGCCGCGCTTGACGCGGCAAATGCAGGGCCAAGCGGGAGCCCGGGCCATAGGGCCGCCAAAGCCCCCAGCCGCGGGCATCGCGCTTAGACACCTCGACGGTCCAAGCTGCGGCGGCGGCGCCCCGTGCGCCCATCATCCTCGCGGGAAGGTGCCTTGGATGCCGGCAGCGCCACCACCTGGGCGAGATGGGGGTAGGGCGCCGTCTTGTGCGGAAAGGCCATGGCCGCCACGAAATGCTCCTGGAAGCGAGGCTCCAACGCCGTTTCGATCTTCTCGATCCGGCCGACCACCGTCTCGATTTCGCGCCGCGCGCCGCCGTTGAGCAGGGCGATACGGGCGCCGGTGCCCGCCGCATTGCCAGCGGACGAGACCCGCTCCAAACGGCAGTCGGGGATCATGCCCAGCACCATCGCATGCTTCACGTCGATATGGCTGCCGAAAGCGCCGGCGAGGGTGATGCGGTCGACCTGATCGATGCCCATGGTGTCCATGAGCAGACGCGCGCCCGCATAGAGCGCGGCCTTGGCCAGCTGGATCTGCCGGATATCGTTCTGTGTGATGCGGATCTCGGGCTCGCCGTCCTTGATCAAATAGCTGAAGGTGCGGCCTTGCGGCTCGATCCGTGGCGTTCGCGCGGCGAGCGCACCCTCGATCACCCCGTCCTGGGAGACGATGCCGGCCAGGAACATCTCCGCCACCGCCTCGATGATCCCGGAGCCGCAGATCCCGGTGACGCCCGTGGTCTCCACGGCGGCATCGAAACCTGGCTCATCCGACCATAAATCGCAGCCGATCACCCTGAAGCGTGGTTCAAGCGTCTCAGGGTCGATCCGGATCCGCTCGATCGCCCCTGGCGCTGCCCGCTGGCCCGACGAGATCTGCGCGCCCTCGAAGGCGGGGCCGGTGGGCGAGGAGCAGGCCAGCAGGCGCTGGCGGTTGCCGAGCACGATTTCCGCATTGGTGCCCACGTCCACGATGAGCCAGTTCTCATCCTGCAGGTGCGGCCCTTCCGACAGCACGACCGCCGCCGCATCCGCCCCCACATGGCCTGCTATGCACGGCAGCACGTAAACGCGCGCCCCGTGGTTCATCCGCAGGCCGAGCTCGCGCGCCCGCAGGTTCACCGCACCGGAGGTGGCGAGCGCGAACGGCGCCCCGCCGAGCTCCACCGGGTCGATGCCCAGGAAAAGGTGATGCATGATCGGATTGCCGACGAACACCGCCTCCAGGACCAGGCTCGTGTCGATCCCGGCATCCCGCGTCACCTGCACGAGCAGCGTATTCACCGCATCGCGCACCGCGGCCGTCATCTCCGCGTCCCCGCCGGGGTTCATCATCACATAGGACACCCGGCTCATGAGATCCTCGCCGAAGCGGATCTGCGGATTCATGAGCCCGGCGGAAGCCACCACCTCGCCCGTCGAGAGATCGCACAGATGAGCGGCGATCGTGGTCGAGCCGATATCGCAGGCAATCCCGAAAATCTGATCATGGAAGCCGGGCCAGACCGCCACGATGCGGTTGCCCTCCGGCGGATTGCCATGATGCACGGCGACGGTCACCGTCCACTGGCCCGCCCGCAGCGCCTTCTGCAGGGCCTGGACCACATGCAGATCCGCTTCGAGGCCGGTCACGTTCCACTGCGCCGCAAGCGCCGCATGAAGCCGCTCGAGGTCGCCGGAGGGGTTGTGCATGTCCGGTTCCGCGACCTCCACATAGTAGAGGCGGGTGACCGGATCGAGCGCGATCGCCCGAACCTCGGCCCGCTTGCGGACCACCTGCTTGTGCACCTGGCTTTCCGGCGGCACGTCGATGACCACGTCGCCCATGAGCCGCGCCTGGCAGGAGAGGCGGCGTCCGGGCGGCAGCGCGCGCTTCTCCGCATAGCGCTGCTCCGTCGCGGATACGGGGGAGAGATGGTCGGCGGTGGAGGTCACCCCATGCTTGGCGAACGTGCCCTCGGACAGCTGCACCTGGCAGCGGCCGCAGATCGCCCGGCCGCCGCACACGCTGTCGATGTCGACGCCCAGGCTGCGCGCCGCCTGCAGAATGGGCGTGCCCACGGGAAAGTGCCCCCGTTTGCCCGAGGGGGTGAACACCAGCAATGCGTCCTTTGCCCTGTCGCCTGATCCACTCATGCCTGTCACAACCGGCGCCGCCGCCGGGCCTCGCGCTCGCGGCGCCGGGCCTCGATCTCGCTTTCCGGCGCGCCATTCTCCGCCGGCGCCGCCTCCGGCACCGGCTCGCGAAATTTGCGCACCCAGGCGCGACAGTCCCGATCGACGCCGTTGAGCACGTTCGCCGCGGCGATCGCGTGCATGTCCTCATCATGTAGGGGGTTCATGATGGCGGAGGTAAGCCCGTTGGACGAGGCCATGGACAGGAAATGCCCGTTGAGCAGCCGGCGATTGGGCAGGCCGAAGGAAATATTGGAGGCACCGCAGGTGGTGTTCACCTTCAACTCCTCCTTGAGGCGGCGCAGCAGCGCAAAGACCTGCCGGCCGGCGGTGCCCATGGCACCGATCGGCATCACCAGCGGGTCCACCACCACGTCGCAAGGCTTGATCCCGTGGTCGATTGCCCGGTGCACGATCTTCTGGGCCACCGCGAAGCGCACGTCCGGGTTCTCGGAAATGCCGGTCTCATCATTGGAGATGGCGACCACCGCGCAATCATATTTCTTGATCAGCGGCAGCACCCGCTCGAGGCTTTCATCCTCGCCCGTGACGGAATTGACCAGCGGCCGACCCTTGTAGACCTTGAGCCCCGCCTCCAGCGCGTCGATGATGGAGGAGTCGATCGAGAGCGGCACGTCCACCAGGCTCTGCACCAGCTGGATGGTCTCCGCCAGGATGCGCGGCTCATCCGCCAGCGGAATGCCGGCATTCACGTCCAGCATGTTGGCGCCGGCCGCCACCTGGGCGATCGCGTCGCGCTCCACGGTGGAATAGTCCCCCGCCTTCATCTCCGCCGCCAGCTTCTTGCGGCCGGTGGGATTGATCCGCTCGCCAATCACGCAGAAGGGCCGCTCGAAACCGATCACCACCTCCTTGGTGGCGGATGCCAACACCGTTTCGGTCATCTCATCTCTCCGTCCTGGCGGAATAGGTGGATTTGGGGGTCACGACGCGGCCGCCCGGCCGCCATTGGCGATCAGTGCCTTCAGCCGCGCGCGGTCATAGGTCTGCTCGAGGGATGCGGCGAGCCGGCCCGCCTCGGCGGCGAGATCATCGCCGCAGGGTTCGGGCGCCCCCCGCCGCCATTCATCGAGATAGGCGCCGGTTTCCGCAGCGCCACTGCGCATGGCGGCCATATCGATCGCCTCCTGGAAGCGCTCCGACAGCTGGCGCTTCTCGGCTCTGCGTCCAGACTTCGCAATGACCTGCGCCGGTATGTCCCGCCAATAGACGACGACCAGCTCGCCCATGAAAAGCGCCTCGCTCCCACGCGGGCCTGTTTGCCCGGATATGGACCATATGGGGGGAGGACGTCCGGCAGAGCGCGCGGCAGGCCGACATGCGGCTTTACGAAAACGACAAGCCCGGCCGTCGGGAACGGCCGGGCATCAGGTTGGCCACTCAAAGCACGGGTTAATGCCAATTCCTTTTGGTGTGCTTGCGATTACATCAACCCATCCAATCAGCACCGTGGCCAACGTGCAGAGCATCACTGTTCGCCGGATCGATATGATCATGGTAGCCATGGTCATGGTGACCGGTCATGGAAGAGTCAGGAATGACTGGACCGGGATGCATGGGGCTATGCGTCGCCTGCCCAGCAGTTGCATCATGCGACGGGGGGTACATGTAGGTAATCGTGAAATGCCCATTACTCGGGTGAACTCGATACAGTGCAGCCATGGAATTTTTCCTTGAAATAGAGAAATTTACTTGAACTCAACACATGGGCGTCTGGAGCTCTTCTTCAAGTTAATGTGCTTCTTCAGGGTAATCAACCTAAGATTGCATTATCTCATCCGACAGCGTAAAGGCTTCATTGGCTCGGCGCATCCGGAGCCCTGCTGCCTATGGCGGCCATAGCGCTTGGGATCGGGCGCGGCAGGCCGACATGGCGACTGCCGAAAGCGACAAGCCCGGCAAACGAGGCCGGGCTTGCGCATCACGGGAGACCTGGGTTCGAGCTTCCCGATCCAACGCCTACAAATGAACGCTGTCAGAGGCGGGCAAATGCTGAACACCCAGATCTGTCGCTTCATGGTGTTCGGCGCCGGAATACATATGGCCGGCGGGCTGCGCCGGCACACCTTGTTGTGGCTGGGCATAGGCCGGCGTTCCGGAAACCGCCGGCTGAGCGCTGCCCTGCGGCAGGACAGGTCCAATGCCCGCATGCGGATTCCAGGAGGGCGTCCCGTGGTCCGGAAGGGGAGCTTGACCCTGTACAGCGGGAACCGAGTTGTGGCCGTCACCCTGCGGCAGGACAGGTCCAACGCCCGCATGCGGATTCCAGGAGGGTGTCCCATGGCCCGGAAGGGGCGCTTGACCCTGTATAGCGGGAACCGAGTTGTGGCCGTCACCCTGCGGCAGGACAGGCCCAGGTCCGCCGTGGATAAATGGCTGCGGCGCCACCCCAGGCTGCGGCAGGGTATAGGCCGGTGTCCCCGGAACTGCTGGCTGACCGCCATCCGGAGGAAGAGCATGGCCCGATACGCCGGGCACCATGGGCTGGCCGTGGGTAAAGGCGGGCACCATGGGCTGGCCGTGGGTAAAGGCGGGCACCATGGGCTGGCCATGAGTAAAGGCGGGAGTCGTGGGCTGGCCTTCCTGCGGGCTCACGGCCGGAGTGCCACCGGACGATTCAAATGTCGCCATAGTATTTCTCCTCTCAAGAGCAATGATTTTCTTCCAATCAAAATCGGGTGCCTCTCCGGAGTCCTGAAAGTCGTTCCCGGGAGCATGCATGGACTTGATCAATTCAAGGTAGGCGCAATCGCAAAAATACACAACTATAACTTGAGTTAACACTAGACTAGCCTTGGTATTTGATGAATGCGGACACGATGGAGCTTGCGCGTCGTTCCCAGGCCATGCTCTGACGTTTCGCGCTTACCGTCGGGCGTGCGTCAGCGCTATGGGTGAGAGAATGGTCTGGCATCGGGAGGCTTTGGCGCTATGGCTGACGTGAGCACTGGAACCGGCGGAACACCTGCGTCAGGGCGCCAATCCCGTCGCGGCGGGGCAGCCGAGCGGCGGCAGCGGCGCAGCGGCGGCACGCGTCCCCAGCTCAAATACATCTCGCGCAAGATTCCCCTTTACGAGGTGCTGAGCGAGGAGGGGCTGGCGCTTATCGAGCGCAATGCGGACACAGTGCTGGAAGAGGTCGGCATCGAGTTCCGTGACGATGCCGAGGCACTGGCCATGTGGCGCGAAGCCGGCGCCGATGTGCGCGGCGAGCGCGTGCATTTTCCGAAGGGCCTGTGCCGATCGCTGCTCAAGAGCGCGCCGAGCGTGTTCACCCAGCATGCCCGCAACCCCGAGCGCAGCGTGCTGATCGGCGGCAACAGCACGGTCTTCGCGCCGGTCTATGGTCCACCCTTCATCCGCAATCTGGAGGAGGGCCGCCGCTATGCCACGCTGCAAGACTTCCAGAATTTCGTGAAGCTCACCTACGCTCTGCCGACCCTGCATCATTCCGGCGGCACCGTCTGCGAGCCGGTGGATGTGCCCGTGCACAAGCGCCACCTCGACATGGTGTATGCGCATATCCGCTATTCCGACAAACCATTCATGGGCTCAGTCACCCATCCGGAGCGGGCCGAAGATTCGGTCAAAATGGCCAAGCTGCTGTTCGGCGATGACTTCGTCGACCAGAACTGCGTGATGATCAGTCTGATCAACGCCAACTCACCCCTGGTATTCGATGCGACCATGCTGGGCGCGTTGAAGGTCTATGCCCGCAACAACCAGGCAACCGTCGTCTCGCCCTTCATCCTCGCCGGCGCCATGTCGCCGGTGACCGTGGCTGGAACGCTGACCACGATCCTGGCCGAGGCCCTGGCCGGCTGCGCCTTCTCGCAGCTGTGCCGCCCCGGCGCGCCAGTGGTGTTCGGCACGTTTGCGAGCTCGATCTCCATGCAGTCCGGCGCGCCGACCTTCGGCACACCGGAGCCGGCCCATGTGCTCTACGGTGCCGCGCAGCTCGCCCGGCGCATCGGCATTCCCTTCCGCTCCGGCGGTTCGCTCTGTGCCTCGAAAGTGCCCGATGCGCAGGCCGCCCACGAGAGCACGCAAACCCTGATCCCAACCCTTTATGCCGGCGTGAATTTCGTTCTCCATGCAGCCGGCTGGCTGGAAGGCGGCCTCGTCTCATCCTATGAGAAGCTCATCATCGATGCTGATCAGCTCGGCATGATGCAACGCTTCGCCGAAGGCATCGATCTCTCGGAAAACGGCCAGGCGCTGGATGCCATCCGCGAAGTTGGCCCGGGCAGCCACTTTCTTGGATGCAACCACACCCAAGCCAATTTCGAGACGGCCTTCTACCGCTCGACCGTGGCGGACAACAATTCCTATGAGCAGTGGCTGGCCGAGGGTGAGCAGGACGCTGCGCAACGGGCCAACCGGATCTACAAGCAGATGCTGCAGGACTATGTTCCGCCAGCCTTGGATGAGGGCACCGATGAAGCGCTCAAGGATTTCATTGCCCGCCGCAAGGCGGTTCTGCCGGACTCGCTGACCTAGCGTGGTTTTCCGGGCCAAGTGGCATCTGGATCGATGCCACCGGGTTTCGGGACATGGGCTTGAGCAGAGCGTCCGCTCTCTGGCGCGCACGCTCTGCCTCGGATGACCCATCGAAGGGGCTATGACGTGCTCCAGTAATCCGATGCCTGCGAATCGCTGTAGTGCCCGTGATCCGTCTGCCGATACGCGTCGTGCTGATCGGGGTGCGGCATGGATTGGCTCTGATACGGACCGGCGTCATTCCACAGCGGCGCTGCGGCATTGGGACCAACCGACTCGCCGGGCACCACGGTATGATCGGTCACCAATCCATGGTGCGCATGATCATAGACGAGAAAACGCCCGGCTGCTTGGTCCGGACTGAGACGGACGCTTGGGTTTATATACAGCTTGTTCGGGTCCATCGGCACGCCGGCGGGAGGAAGTTGCTCCGGGCCCGAATGCCAGCGCACAGGCCCGGGGTCGTAACCGCCCTGGTGGCGGGCCATTTGCGCCGGGTCGGGCCCGAACGCGACATATCGCTCCGGTGCCGCTGTGCTTGCAACAGACCCGTTCCTGGCATCGTATTCCGCGGTCGCCTGCACAGGGTCGGCGGGCGCTGGTTGGGACTGATAGAGCGGTGACTGGGATTGATAGAGAGGTGGCAAGGCAGTCCTCCATCAACAGCTGGACGTTATTTAAATAAGCTATCGCTACCTGAGATGGAGTAAAAATGGATTGCACAACTTTAGAATTGAGGAGTATCGAGATTCTATCTGAAGGAACGGTGAGAGAAACCGCTGGCATTTGAAATGCTGGCCCATGAAGCCACTTGGATTCACCTTGCGCCGGCCTGTGGTGAACGCCCGTTAGGAAACGGATCCTCCTATGACTGAGCTTGCCTTCGCATCAGCCACCGCGCTCGTCCGGGCGCTACGCGACCGCACGGTTTCGGCGCGAGAGCTCCTGGAGCTGTATTGGGCGCGGGTGGAAAAATATAACCCGGCGATCAACGCCATCATCTGGAGCGATATCGAAGCGGCCAGGCAGGCGGCCGATGCGGCCGACCGGCGGCTCGATGAGGGCAGGCCGGCGGGGGTGCTCGACGGCTTGCCGATGACGATCAAGGAGTCGTTCCAGCTGGCCGGCTCGCCCACCACCTGGGGCGTGCCGCACTACCGGGACAACATTACCGATACGGACGCCGATGCGGTGGCAAGGCTAAAGGCGCAAGGGGCGATCATTTTCGGCAAGACCAACGTGCCCTTGATGCTGGCTGACTGGCAGAGCTTCAACGTCATCTATGGCACCACCAACAACCCGTGGGATTTGTCGCGGGCACCGGGCGGCTCGTCCGGCGGCTCGGCGGCCGCGCTGGCTGCGGGGCTCACCGCCCTCGACATGGGCTCCGACATCGGCTCCTCGATCCGCAATCCCGCCCATTATTGCGGCGTCTTCGGCCATAAGCCCACCTATGGCGTGGTTTCCTATGCCGGCCATGCACTGCCGGGCATCGTCACCACGTCGGACATAACGGTCGCCGGGCCGCTGGCCCGTTCGGCAGCGGATCTTGCCTTGGAACTGGATGTGATCGCCGGACCGGAGGCGATCGAGGCATCCGGCTGGCGGCTTGATCTCAAGCGGCCGACGAAAACCGCCATATCCGAGTTCAAGATCGCGGTGATGCTGAGCGACCCGTGCTCGGAAGTGGACCAGCCGGTGCAGGACGAGATCGGCAGGCTTGCGGAGTTCCTCGGCAGCCGTGGCGCGAAGATCAGCTATACCGCCCGGCCGGCGTTCAGCACCGCGGAAGCCTTCGATATCTACATCGCTCTGCTGCGGGCGGCCACCAGCCGTGCACAGACCGACGAGGGCTTTGCCCGGCACGTGGAGCTCGCAGCCAAGCTGGATCCGAAGGATCAGAGCTATTTTGCGCGCATGGTCAGGGCTCATGCCATGCCGCACCGGACGTGGCTGCAGGTGAACGAGCGGCGCCACCACATGCGCCAGGCCTGGGCGCACTTCTTCCAGGAGTGGGACCTGTTCCTGTGCCCGGCGGCCGCCTCCGCCGCCTTCCCCCACGATCAGGAGGGCGAACGATACGATCGCAGGATCCTGGTGAACGGCAGGCAGGTGCCCACCACAGACCAGCTGTTCTGGGCGGGCTATCCCGGCGCCTTCTATCTGCCCGGCACGGTTGCGCCCATCGGCCTCAGCCCTGACCGCCTGCCCATCGGGGTGCAGATCGTCGGGCCGCACTACCAGGATTACACGACCATTGCCTTCGCCCAGCTGCTGGAACGGGAATATCGTGCGTTTCAGCCGCCGCCGGGATTTTCGTGATCCTGCGCCAACCTCGCCATAGTCCTTGCATGATTGGCGCGCAATGTCGGACGAGCCTGCCCTGAGCGGCGACCATTCACGTCCGGAGATCCCTATGCGCCTGACCGATCCCGTTGCCCGGCATCTGCCGAGCCGGTTGCCGACTCTGGCTCTGACCGTAGCCGCCGTGTGGCTGGTGCAATCCTTCCCCGCCCAGGCGCTCACCGTCGCCAACCACGACGACGATGCGGCCATGGTGGTCATCATCGCCAATGGCGAGGAGCAGGCCTATGAGCTGGCGCCGGGCGAGACGGTGACCGACCTCTGCAAAAGCGGCTGCACCGCCATTTTCGGCAATGGCGAGGAGATCACGATGACCGGCACCGAGACCGTTGCCATCGAGAACGACGCACCACGGATCACCAGCAGCAACTGACCCCGGGGAGGGTGCTCAGCCGTCCGCCGCTCCGGTCGATGCCGTCGTCACGTGCCGCTCGCGCATGTCGGCGGAATGGCGGTGCATGAACGCATCGAAATGGACCACCGTGCGGTCGCCCTCAATCCGCGCGACCGCATACATCGGGGGCTCGATGCTGAACGGCGAGGATACGCTACCGGCAACCAGCGGCGCCTGATAGGCCATGCCCGGAACTCCGGAGCAGAGCAATCCCTGCCACGTGCAGAAGACGGGACGGTGCACATGGCCGAAAAACAGATGATGCACCGCATGCTCGGCCAGGATATCCGCGAGCGCTTCGCTGGCTTTGAGCTTCGTCCGGTCCACGAGCGGCACGTCCACGTCGAATGGCGGATGATGGGCGAAGACATAGACCGGCAGCTCATGGGCGCGCGCCAGCACGCCGCTCAGCCAGGCCTGCCGCTGCACGCAGTAGTCGCCCGCGATGTCGTCTGAATCGAGCGTGTCGAGGAACACGAACAGGCCGTCTTCCGTCTCCCGAGTGAATTGCGCAAATCCGTCGCCGTCCCGTGGAGCCTCCCCGAATACCGCGAAGAAGGCGTCACGGCGGTCATGGGGGCCGAGGGTGAGCAGGGTGGGAATCGGGAAGCGGCCGAGCGTGCCCTTCAGGGCGGCATAGGCTGCCGTGTCGCCATCATTGGTGAGATCGCCGGTGATCACGCAGAAGTCCGTGTCCCCGTGGTGGCGTGCGATATCGCGCAGCGCAGCCAGGAAGCGATCCCACGGGTCGATGCCCCAGAGACGATTTCCCGGCGCGACCAGGTGGAGATCGCTCATATGAATGATCTTCATCGGATGTCCCCTCCCGTGAACCGCGGGTTCCGCCTCCTCCCACAGGGTCCCGACAGAGATTGGGCCTCATTGTGGCAGCCCCGCGCTTCAGCGCTCGCCGGCCGGGTCCCAAGCGAACAGCTGGGCGGCAATGATGGCCGCGGCTATACCCCAGACGGCCACGTTAGTGAGGTCGGGCAGCATGGCATAGACGTTCTCGGCCCCTCTCCAGGCGAAGCCGGAGCCGGAAAGGTCGGGCCGGAACGCATTGCCGAAGGCCACCGCGAAATGCTTCAGCGGAAAGATGTCGGCGGTGATCGTCATCCACGCCGGCAGGTCATGGAAGGGCCGGATGAAGATATTCGACAGGAAGGCCAGCGGCAGCAGCGTTGCATTGGTGACCGCCTGCGTGGTCTCGCTCGACCGGCACAAAGCCACCACCATCATGCCCAGAGCCGCGAAGGCGCAGCTTCCGACCGCCAGCACCAGCAAGGCGGCGGCGAGCCGGTCCGCATAAAGCTGGATGCCGTAGAACAGCATGCCCGCGCCCATGACGATGACGGCGGACACCATGGCGATGAGGGCGACGGCCAGGATCCGGGCGGCGATATAGATGGAGGGGGGCAGGGGTGTGCCGCGCACCCGCTTCAATATGCCCTGATCGCGCGCCGTGGCGGTGGAGACCGCAAGATAGGTGTAGCAGGCGGTCACCACCCCGAAAACGGCGAGCGCCGGGGAATAGAACTGCGCGGTGGTGTAGGTCTCGCCCTCGACCTGCTCGTTGCCGAAAATCTCGGTGAACAGCACGAGCAGGATCAGCGGCATGATGGTGACGAAGAACACCGCTGCCGGCCTCCGGCAGAACAACAGCAGTTGATGCCGCGTCTGGTCGAGGAGCAGGCTCACGGTGCGGCGCCTCCCGCATGAGCTGAGTCCGCCGCGCGCACCAGGTCCAGATAGATGTCCTCCAGGCTCGGCCGGGTGACGGTCAGGTGCTGCAGACTGATACGCTGCCGGAAAGCCCAGTGCGTGAGATCGGCCAGGATGGGCGTCGGATTGTCGACGCGGATCTCGATCCAGCCCCGCCTGAACTGGGTGACCTGCCGCAGCGGCCGCGGATAGGAATTCGGCAGTTCGGACGTGCCGAGGGTGAAGCGGATCTCGCTCTTGCCGCCGAAGGCGTCCTGAAGCTCGGCCGGCGTGCCTTCGGCGCAGATCACCCCGCCCACCAGTATGGCCAGCCGGTCGGCCAGGGTTGTCACCTCGTCCATGTGGTGGGAGGACAAAAGGATCGTCTTGCCCGACGTGGTAAGGCGGCCGATGAGCGACCAGATCTTGCGCCGCGCCTCCGGGTCGAGCCCGGTGGTCGGCTCGTCGAGGAACAGCACCTCGGGATTGCCGATGATGCCCAGGGCGAGGTCGAGCCGCCGCTTCTGGCCGCCGGACAAAACCTTGACCGGCTTTCCGGCCACGTGGCCGAGATCGACCAGATCAAGTGTCAGCTCCACCGCCAGAGGCTCCGGATAAAGCCGCGCAAAGGCTTGGGCCGTCTCCCGCACGGTCAGTTCCGGCTCGAGCGCCGTCGATTGCAGCACGATTCCGATTCGCTCGCGAAACCGCCGGCCGCCGGATCCAGGATCCATGCCGAGAACCGCAGCGCGGCCCCCATCCCTCCGGCGATAGCCCTCCAGGATCTCGATAGTGGTCGTCTTCCCCGCGCCGTTCGGCCCGAGCAGAGCATAGGTCTCGCCCCGCTCCACATGGAACGTGACACCGCGTAGCGCCTGCACGCCGCCATAGCTCTTGCGCAAATCGTCGACGAACACCGGCGGCGGCGACCTTCGCGGCGCGAGAGGCTGCGCCGTGGTCGCTAGCTCCACCATGAGCCGAGCCTTGGCCATCGAACGCTTGGCGAGCTTCCGCCTCGGCCAGTGCAGCACGCTGAACAACCCCTCTCAACGGTGCCGGCGCCTCTGTCTTGCGCCACGAGCGATCATATGCCTGATCATCTTCATACCGGCACCCAGGCGTGTTGTCCAATTGCGGCCATGGATGGCGGCCACGTAGCTGAGCAGGAATGCGTGGTCGTCTGGGCCCGGCGGCTCGAAATGCGGCCGGAATGTGCCCTTGCGCAGGAACACGGCCTTCGGTTGGGTCATCTCCAGCAGGCCTTCCGAGCCACGGGTGACCCCGTAGCCCGACTGCTTGCGGCCGGCAAATGGCGCGCGGGGATCGGCGGTGGGCACGATCATGTCGTTGATGCAGACCGCCCCGGCATTGATTCGCGCGGCAACCTCCCGGGCGCCGTACTCGGAGCCGAACACCGAGGCCCCGAGCGCATAGGGCGAGGCATTGGCCATGGCGACCGCCTCATGCACGTCCGCGGCCCGGAACAGCATGACCACCGGCGCGAAGATGTCGGCTCGGGCCAGCGGGTCCTCGACGCTGACATTCTCGATCACCAGCGGCGCCATGGCCGCTTCGCCCTCCGGCGGCGGAAACACCCCATGCACCACGGCGCCGGCCGCCTTGCTCTTGTCGAGCAGCTCGGCCAGCTTGGTTCTGGCCGGCTCCGCAACCTCAATCGGAGGAAGCTTTGCAACCTCCGCCAGCAGCCGCCCGCGCAGCGCGTCATAGATCGGTTCCAGCGCGATCACCCGGCGCGGCGCAATGCAGGTTGCGCTGCCATTGAGACGCAGCCCGTAGGCGATGGCCCGTGCTGCGAGGTCGAGATCCGCATCGAGCAGCACGAGGGCCGGATCGTTGCCCGAGAGCTCGAGCACAACCGGGATGATTCGATCGACCAGCCGCCCGAGCACCATGCGCCCGGTCTCGGCCGTTCCCGTCAGCACCACCTTGTCGATCTGATCGCGCAGCGCCGCGCGCGCGTCGTCCAGGCTGTCGGACGTGACGGAGACCAGATTCGGCGGCAGGCCCGCGTCATCGAGCAGCTCGATCAGCCAGCGGATCGGCTGCTCGCCGTTCTGGCCAGGCTTGATCAGCACCGCGTTGCCGGCGACCAGCGCCTGCAGGGCCTGCACCCCGGGCAGGAACAGGGGGTAGTTGGAAGGCCCGATGATCAGCACCAGGCCGAAGGGCTCGCGCCTTATGGTCACCTCGCTGCCCGCAAGCCACAAGGGACGGTCTTCCTTGCCGAGCGGCCGCGGCCTCAGGAGCTCCGCCGCGCGGCGCTCCAGGAACCGGCAGGCATCCACCAGCGGCACGACCTCCGCCGCGGTGAAATCGGCAAGCGATTTGGCCAATGTCGGGGCAACGGTGCCCACGAACTTGGGCGCACGCTCGGCAATCAGGTGCCGCAGTTCCGCCACGACCGCGACGCGCCGGTCGACCGGGGTGGCGGCCCAATCGCGCTGAGCCGCGCGCAGTATGGCGATCCGTTCGTGAATAGGCGTTGCGCGGTTCATTCGCCTGCTCGTTTGCGATCAAAAAGGAGTGGATGGTCGGTTGGCGGTGGTAATCTTATTAGGCTAGCGCGAAGGACATGCGATCTCGTAAACTGCGCGCGAGAGGGAAATTGCGCCGGGGTTCGGGCGCTTGCTATACGAACGTGTCGGGGGAGCCGAGGTTTGAGCGATCGAAGGAGCCGTCGCGTGGTCGTCATTGGCGCGGGGCCGGGCGGGCTTGCCTCGGCCATGCTGCTGGCGGCCAAAGGCGCCAAGGTCACCGTTGTCGAACGGCTGCCGCAGGTCGGCGGGCGCACCGGCCGCTGGCGCCAGGACGGCTTCACTTTCGACATCGGCCCCACCTTCTTCCTCTACCCTCGGGTTCTCGAAGACATATTCCGTGAATGCGGCCGCGATTTGTGGACCGAGCTCAGGTTCGAGCGAATCGATCCCATGTATCGCGTCCTGTTTGAGAATGCCGGCCATCTCGATGCAAGATCCGATGCGCAGAGCATGGCCGCCGAGATCGCCAGGCTGAGCCCCGAGGATGCCGCCCATCTGCCCCGCTACCTGGCGGACAACCGTAAGAAGCTTGCATCCTTCCGGCCGGTTCTGGAGAGCCCATTCAACGCGCTCACGGATTATCTGAAGGGCGACGTGCTGAAGTCGCTGTTCATGTTGCGGCCGCAGCTGTCGCTGGATCGGGATCTCAGGAAATATTTCAGGGACAGAAGGGTTCGGCAGGCCTTTTCGTTCCAGGCCAAATATCTCGGCATGTCGCCGTTCAACTGCCCGAGCCTGTTCACCATCCTCGCCTTTCTCGAGCACGAATTCGGGATATGGCACCCCATCGGCGGGCATGCGGTCGTCATGGACAAGATGGCCGAGATCGCCCGGGACATGGGCGTTGAGATCAGGCTTCAGGAGCCGGCAGTCCGTATTCTGTTCGAGGGCCGCCGCGCCGTCGGCGTCGAGACCACCAAGGGGCGCTATCCCGCGGATGCGCTGGTGATCAACGCTGATTTCGGCCATGCCATGGGTGCCCTGATCCCGAACCATTTGCGCCGGCGGTGGACCGACCGCAACATCGCGGCGAAGAAATATTCCTGCTCGACCTTCATGATGTATCTCGGCATCGATGGCCTCTACGAGGACGTGCCGCACCACAGCATCATGCTGGCCGAGGACCTCGAGGCCAACATAAGGGACATCCAGGACGGCCGGGTGCTGCCGAAGGCCCCGTCGATCTACCTGCAGAACGCGGGGGTGACCGACCCGAGCCTGGCGCCGCGCGGCATGAGCACGCTCTACGTGCTGGTGCCGGTGGCCCATGTCACGGGCGCGATCGACTGGCCCAGGGTTGTGCCGCAGTTCCGTGAGCAGGTGATCGACCGCCTCGAGCTGATGGGCGTGAAGCATCTACGGGAGCGTATCCGCTTCGAAAAGATCCTCACGCCCCAGGGCTGGCGGAACGATCTTGCCATCTACAAGGGGGCGACCTTCAATCTCAGCCATACGCTGGGCCAGATGCTGTATTTCCGGCCGCATAACCGCTTCGAGGATCTCGATCGGATCTATCTCGTCGGAGGCGGGACCCATCCCGGCAGCGGCCTGCCGGTCATCTTCGAATCGGCGCGCATCTCGACCCGCCTGCTTGCTGCGGACCTGGCGCTGGAGGCACCATCAAGCCTTGCCGCGGCCACGGTCATGCCGCCCATGGAATTGGAACTGGAGAAAGTCTGATGCAGATGCAGACAGTCAAGCGCGTGGCGGTTGTGGGTGGCGGGCTCGGCGGCCTGGCGGCAGCCTGTACCTTGGCCGCCCGCGGCCACGACGTCACCCTGTTCGACAAGAACCCCTGGGCCGGCGGCAAGGCCGCGGTGCTGCAAGGCCAAGGGTTCCGCTTCGACATGGGGCCGACCATCCTGACCGTGCCCGGCGTCCTGCGCCGGATCTTCAGCGAGGCCGGCCGCAAGCTGGAGGACTATGTGGAGCTGGTGCGGCTCGACCCGCAATGGCGCTGCTTCTTCGACGATGGCTCCGTGCTGGACCTGGTGGAGAACGTCGACCAGATGGCGCAGAACATCGCCAACTATACGGGCGACCCTCACTCCTCCGAAGGCTACAAGCAGTTCATCAAGCTTTCAGAGCGCCTGCACGACGTCTCCAACCGCTTCTTCTTCTGGAAATCGGTGGAGGACCTCAAGGACACCATTGATTTCAAGCGCAATCTCGATGCCAAGACCCTGGCCGACGTGATGTCGCTGCGTATGGGCGCGACGGTGGCCGGCACCATTCGCCGCAAGGTGCCGGACGAGCGGGTGGCGCAGATGCTCGACCACTTCACCCAGTATGTCGGCTCCTCGCCCTATGCCTCGCCGGCGGTGCTTTGCTCCATCGCCCACATGCAGACCGAGCTCGGCGTGTGGTACCCCATGGGTGGCACGCGGGCGGTGCCTGTCGCCCTGGAGAAGCTGGCGCGCGAGCTCGGCGTGAAATTCCACCTCGGCACCAATGTCCAGCGGATTGCGCAGGCGCAAGGCCGGGTGGTCGGGGTGGTGACCGACAAGGGCGAGCAGTTTCCGATGGACGCTGTCGTGTCCAATATGGACGCGATCAGGACCTATGCGGAGCTGATCGGCGGCGAGGCCGGCGCGCGCTATATGGACATGCGCAAATACGAGCCGGCCTGCTCGGGCGTGGTGCTCTATCTCGGCCTCAGCAAGGCTTACGACCATCTGCTGCACCATTGCTTCGTCTTCTCCCGCGACCCCGAGGAGGAGTTCGACGCGATCTACAACGAAGGCGAGCCGGCGCCGGACCCCACCTGCTATCTCGCGGCAACGGCGCGCACCGAAAAGGGCGTGGCGCCGGAAGGTGGCGAGGCGCTCTACGTGCTCGTGCACACGCCTTACCTGCGTCCGCACCACGACTGGTCCAAGATGCTGCCGGCCTACCGCCGGATCATCCTCGACAAGCTCAAGCGCTCGGCCGGCATGGAGGATATCGAGGAGCGGATCGTGTTCGAAGACAGCCTGACGCCCCAGGGCATTCACGACCGCTACAAGGTGCTCAACGGCGCCATCTACGGGCTCGCCAGCCACGGCCGCTTTCTCGGCGCGTTCAAGCCAGGCAACCGCAGCCGCCATGTGCAAGGGCTCTATCTCGCGGGCGGGGCGGCCCATCCCGGTCCCGGCATGCCCATGGTGATGATGTCCGGCTGGATCGCCGCCGATGCCCTCGATCAGGACGCCAAGGGGCGTATAGCGGCTTGAGCGGACGCGCGACAGGGGCGACGGCGGCGCTGAATGCCTATTCGCCGTTTCTCTTCAAGCTGTTCGCGCGCTATCTCGACCGCTATTTCGCGGCAAACTTCACCGCCGTGCGCGTTCTGAAGCCGGGGCTTCCCCATCTCCCAGCCGGCCGGCCGCCCATCTTCTTCAGCAATCATGTGAGCTGGTGGGACCCGATCTTCTATGTGCTGATCGCGGCCCGGCTGCTTCCCGGGTACCGGAGCTTCGGCCCGATCGATGCGGCATCCCTGCGCAAATACCGCTTTCTCAGGCGCCTGGGGATTTTCCCTGTCGAGCAGAACACGGCCCGCGGCGCCGCGCAGTTCCTCACCACGGCCCGTGGGCTGCTCGCTGCGCCGGGCACGGCGCTCTGGATCACCCCGCAAGGCCGTTTTGCCGACAGCCGCGAGCGGCCCATCGCGTTCCGTCCGGGGCTTGCCCATCTCGCCCGCGACGTGCCGGACGCCGTGCTGGTGCCGGTGGCGCTCGAATACCCCTTCTGGAGCGAGCGGCGGCCGGAGGCCCTGTTCTCGTTCGGCCCGATCATCGATCCGCGCGACCATGGCGACCGGACTGCCGCGCAGTGGAATGCGCTGCTCGAACAGCGCATGATTGATCAGATGGAGCGGCTTGCCGCAGCGGCCATTGCCCGCGATCCCGAACGGTTCGATGAGCTGGTGGTCGGCCGGGCGCGGGTCAGCCCCGCCTATGACGGATGGCGCTGGCTCAGGGCCAGGGTCAGGGGCGAGCGCTTCTCCGCCGCGCACGAGGATTGAGCGACGCCATGTTTCCCGCCCTGGCCATTGCCTGTCTCGTGCTGGCGCTCATTCCCTTCCTGCTGTGCCTGATGAATCTGTTTCTGTACAGGCCGCCGCAAGCCGTTGCGCCGGCGGGCATTCCACCGGTTTCGGTGCTGATACCCGCCCGCAACGAGGAGGCGGGCATCGCACGCACCCTGGAGGCCGTGCTCGCCAACCGCGGCTGCAGTTTCGAGGTGGTCGTGGCGGATGATTCCTCCACCGACCACACCCGCGCCATCGTCGAGGACTTCGTGAGGCGCGATCCCCGCGTCCGGTTGATTGCCACGCCGCCGCTGCCGCCCGGCTGGATGGGCAAGAACAATGCCTGCCAGACACTTGCCGCGGCTGCCCGCCACGACATCGCTCTGTTCGTAGATGCGGATGTGCACCTTGCGCCCGATGCCGTTGCGCGCATTGCCGGATGTCTCGTCCGGCGCCGGCTGAGCCTGGCCAGCGGCTTTCCCCACCAGATCACCAGAGGCTTTTGGGAGAAGCTGATGGTGCCGCTCATCCATTTCGTCCTCCTGGGCTTCTTGCCGATGATCGGCGCGCGGCTGAGCAATTGGCCCGCCTTCGCCACCGGATGCGGCCAGCTGATCGCGGTGCGGCTGTCCGACTATCGCGCCATAGGGGGCCATGGCGCCATCCGCGGCCTCATCCATGACGGGGTGCAGTTGCCGCGCCTCTTCCGCCGCCACGGGTTGAGAACCGATCTTTTCGACGCGGAGACCCTGGCGGCCACCCAGATGTACGGCAATTTCCGCGACCTGTGGGCGGGCTTCTCCAAGAATGCCCACGAGGGGATGGCAACGCCTGTCGCCTTGCCCATCTGGACGGTACTGCTGTTCGGTGGCCAAGTGCTGCCGTTCCTGTTGTGGCCGGTGGCCTGGTTCGGATCCGCCGATCCCGTGGCGCGCTGGGCGCTCGCTGCTGCCATAGGCTGCGCCTGGGCCATGCGGCTGGCTTTGGCGCTTCGCTTTCATCAATCCTGGCTCAGCGCATTGCTGCATCCCTTCGGCATTCTCGTCACCTTGGCCCTGCAATGGATGGCGCTGTGGCGCTGGCACGGCGGCAAGGAAGTACGCTGGCGTGGCCGTGCCTATTCGCGTTCGTGAGTTTGCCGCATCGAGGCCACCTTGTTCGGCGCGCCCGAGCCGACATAGAATGGCGGAGATCACAGCCCTCTGGAGCTGGAACGATGTGGAAAGGCCTCACAGGCGCGGTGCTTGCGGCCGTTTTGAGTCTCGCCGGGATCCATTCGGCGGCCCAATCTGCCCCCGGGCAGACGGCCTATGACTTCAGCTTCACTGCCATAGACGGCAGCCCCATGCCCCTGTCTCGCTTCAAGGGGAATGTGCTGCTGGTGGTGAACACCGCTTCGAAATGCGGCTTCGTTGGCCAGTACGACGGCTTGGAGATGCTGTGGAACGCCTACAAGGACAGGGGCCTGGTGGTGATCGGCGTCCCCTCCAACGACTTCGGCGGGCAGGAACCCGGCTCGCGGGAGGAGATCGCCGACTTCTGCAGGCTCAATTATGGCGTTTCCTTTCCTTTGACCGACAAGACAGCCGTCTCCGGCGACAACGCCCATCCCTTCTACAAGTGGGCTGGCGACGAGGCCGGTCTGGTCGGGCGGCCGAAGTGGAATTTCCATAAATACCTGATCGGCAGCGACGGCCGGTTCCTCGACTGGTTCGCGACCACGACCGACCCGCAATCCGAGAAGCTGATCAAAACCATTGAGGCGGCGCTTGCTGAACCCAAGCAGGAGATGCCGGCCCATTAGCGTTCCAAACGGCAACGCAACCACCAGATGCAACTTGCGTTCTGTACTCGCGAAAGGAATGCGACTCACCGTACTGTATCCGGCAATGTGAGTGTGTGGTGCGGACAGAAAAGGCCAATTGCGAAATAAGCCGTGGTGCCCGCCGCGCGTGCATGCGCCGGCCGAGGCGGATGGAGGTGTGAACGATGACCGGAGAAGCCATTGGCCCGGTTCTTCAGGCTAAGGGCCTGCATGCTCACCAGGGCCGTGCACATGTGCTGCGGGGGGTGGATCTCTCGATCTACGAGGGCGACGGCGTGGCGCTGACCGGTGCAAATCGGGCGGGGAAATCAACGCTACTCCGCACATTGGTTGGCCTCGTGATGCCGAGCGCCGGCGAGGTTCTGTTCAGGGGACAACAGATCGAGGGCCGACCGGCCAACGAGATCGCGAGGCTCGGCATCGGCTTCGTGCCCAAGCAGCGGCGGGTCTTCGCCCGCATGACCGCTTACGAGAACCTGGAGATCGGCCGCCGGCTCGAAGCGCCGCAAAGAAGCAAGGTGGAGTGGACCTTCGACAAGGTCTTCCATCTCTTCCCGCGGCTCGCGGCACGGAAGGACCGATTTGCCGGGGATCTGAGCCCGGGCGAACAGCGGCTGCTGATCATCGCGCGCACTCTCATGGGCAGCCCGGAGGTCGTGCTGCTGGACGAACCGGCCCATGATCTCCCCGCTGACGATGTGGATGAGCTGATTCGGGTGCTCGACAGGATGCGCGGCGAGGGGCTCAGCCTGGTGGTTGCCGAGACGTCGCTGCGGGTGGCGGCTGCCGTCTGCGACCGCGTCTGCGTCATGGAAGACGGCAAGATTCTGCAGCAGCAGGCGCTCGAGCCCATCGAGGAGGACGAGGACGAACCAGTCGGTGCAAAACAGAAGGTTGCCACTGCCGGCCATTCCTGAGCAAGCTGCCCCTGGGCGGCATTGCTGACGCTGCCGTCTCTGGCTTGAGTTAAGGGAGTGCCATGCCGCTTGGGGCGATGCCTCGCGCCTTGTTCTATGTTGCGCCTGGCCGCGCCGAATTGCGTGCGGTTGAACCGAGGAAAAGATCCGCCGGCGTCGAGATCTGCCTGGTGCGGACCTGTTGGTCCGGGCTGAGCCGCGGCACCGAGCGCCTGGTGTTTCAGGGCCGTTTGCCGCCATCGGAATGGCAGCGCATGCGCGCGCCTTTCCAAGAGGGCGATTTTCCCTTTCCCGTGAAATATGGCTATAGCGCCGTAGGCCGCGTCGAACGCGGACCGCCCGACCTCGTCGGACGCCATGTCTTCTGCCTCTATCCCCATCAGGATCAGTTCGAGGTGGAAGCTGCGGCCCTCGTTCCCCTGTCTGAGGGCGTTCCGCTCCGGCGCGCCATCCTCAGCGCCAATCTGGAGACCGCGCTCAATGTGATCTGGGACAGCGGCGCTGCCCCGGGCGATCGCATCACCATCATTGGCGGTGGCATCGTCGGTCTGCTCGTCTGCTACCTCGCGGCAGCATTGCCCGGAGCGGAGGTCACCCTGGTCGACATCGCGTCCGGGCGGGCCGAGATCGCCCACCTGTTCGGCGCCCATTTCGCCGCGCCGGAAGATGCCCCGGGCGAGGCAGACATCGTGATCCACGCCAGCGGCAGCCCCCAGGGCCTGGCCCTGGCGCTGGAGCTGGCCGGGACCGAGGGAACCATTGTCGAGGCAAGCTGGTTCGGTGACCAGACTGTCGGCCTCCCCCTCGGGGCCGCCTTCCACAGCCGCCGCCTGCGGCTGATCGCGTCGCAGGTGGGCATGGTCGCGACGGCGCGGCGCGCGCGCTGGACCCATCGCCGCCGGCTGGAGAAGGCGGTCTCGCTGCTCAGGGACGACCGTCTGGACCGGCTGGTGACCCATGAGGTGGGATTTGATGACCTTGCCGGGCAGATTGCCGGCCTGCTAAAGCCCGGGGCTCCAGGGCTCATGGCGGCTGTGCGCTATCGAGCTGAATGAGGGAGTTGGCCGAATGTATGCGGTGGAGGTTCGTGACCACATCATGATCGCGCACAGCCTGCCGAGGCCGCTGTTCGGACCGGCGCAGGGGCTGCATGGTGCAACCTATGTTGTGGACGCGGCGTTCATGCGCTCCGAGCTCACGGAGGACGAGGTCGTCCTCGATATCGGGCGGGCGATCGCGATGCTGCGCGAAGTGCTCGCCCCGCTCAATTACCAGAACCTCGACCGGCTGCCCCATCTCAAGGGGCGGATCACGACCACCGAATTCCTATGCCGGCTCATCTTCGACGAGATCGTCAAGCGGCTCAACGCCGGCGCGTTCGGTCCGGGCTCGGAGGGGGTTGAGCGGGTGAGGATCACGTTGCAGGAGACCCATCTTGCGCGCGCCTGGTACGAGGGAGACGTCAACCGGTGACCGCCGCCGTCTTCGCATTGCCAGCACCCATAGACACGCTGACCGGGGGCTATGGCTATGCGCGTAAGGTGGTGGAACTGCTGCCGGAGCACGGCGTGCCGGCCGAATATCTCGAGCTTTCCGAGGCCTTTCCGCACCCGACCGAGGCCGCTCTGTCGGAAGCCTCGGCACGGCTCGGCGCCGTTCCGCGGGACAAGGTCCTGCTCATCGATGGCCTCGTGTTCGGCGCGCTGCCCGACCACATGCTGAAGGCGCTGCAGCGGCCTGTGATCGCCATCATCCACCACCCGCTCGGCCTCGAACATGGCCTGAGCGGCGATGACGCCCAGCGGCTGCTGATCTCGGAGCGCCAGGCGTTGGCGATGGCTGCCCATGTGATCGTCCCGAGCCGCACCACCTCGCTCACCGTGCAGACGTTGTTCGGCGTGCCGGCCTCGCGCATTACCATCGCGCCGCCTGGCATCGACCCTGCACCTCGCGCTCCCGGGCCTCTGGAGGACCATCAGCCGCTCAAGATCCTGTCCGTGGGCTCCCTCATCCCCCGCAAGGGGTTCGACATTCTGGTGGACGCCTTGGCCCTCATCGCGGACCGCAGCTGGGAAGCCAGGATCATCGGCGGTGCGGAGCACGACCCGGCCTGTGCCAATGCCCTGCGGAAACAGATTGCGGCGCGCGGCCTCGAGGGCCGCATCGCGCTGCCGGGCGCCTTCACGCCCGACCGGCTCGCCACGGTTTACCAGCAAGCGGACATGTTCGTCCTGCCATCCCGCTACGAAGGCTATGGCATGGTCTTCGCCGAAGCCATGGCACGCGGATTGCCCGTCATTGGCGCCTCGGCCGGCGCGCTGCCGGAGGTCGTGCCCGCCTCCGCCGGGCTGCTGGTGCCGAAGGATGACCCCTATGCCCTGGCCGGCGCCATTCTGCGGTTGATCGACGATCCCGGTTTCCGCCGCAGGCTTGCCGATGGAGCCTGGAACCACGCCCAGCAATTGCCCAGATGGAAGGATACCGCTGCGATCATCGCCCAAGTGCTGAAACGGTCGGCTCCATGAGCTTCACGGCGGACTGGCTGGCCTTGAGGGAACCGGTCGATCACCGATCACGCAATAGGCGCGTGGCCGATGCCGTGCGCGCGCATTTCAGCGGCAAGAGCGGGGTCACCGTGCTCGATCTCGGGGCGGGCACCGGCGCGAACCTCAGGGCAACCATGCCTTTGCTGCAGCGGCCGCAACGGTGGATAATGGTCGACAACGATCCGACCTTGCTTCAACGGATCACCGCAACGGATTCGACGATCGAGATCATTCGTGAGGAGAGGGATCTCGCAACCGACCTCCGGTCGGTGCTCACAGGGGCGCCGGTGAGCCTGGTGACCGCTTCATCCCTGTTCGACCTGGTCTCGGCACCATGGCTGGAGCAGCTGGTGGGCTTCCTCGCCGAGCGCCGGCTGCCGCTCTATGCGACCCTCATCTACACCGGCACCGAGCGATGGCTGCCGCTGCACCCCGCCGATGGCGCCATGCTCTCGGCCTTCTTGCGCGACCAGCGGCGCGACAAGGGCTTCGGGCCGGCGCTGGGACCCGACGCGTGGAACTGGCTGGTGACGCTGCTTGAGGCCCGGGGCTATCACATCGTCATCGGGCCGAGCGACTGGCAGCTCACCTCTGCCGACGGCCCCCTGATCCGGGCGCTTGCAGGCGAGATTGCCGCGGCCGCCCACCGGGAGGGCGGTCTGCCGCCGGAGCATATCGAAGACTGGCACAGCGCCCGGAACACTGCGCTCGGCTGCGCCATCGGTCACAAGGACGTCTTCGCTGTCCCTGGCGGTGGCCGGTAGGGCCACGCGATGAAAGGACCTGCCCGGCCGCACCTGGCAACGATCATGTGCCCTTGACTCCAATTCTAAGGTGCTTGGGATAACACCTTCAACGGACGAGCGCTTTTATCGGCTCGCTGGCCCCTGAGGTCACAGTCGAACAGCACGTCCCCGCTCGGCAGCGGATGTGCCACCATATGCGGGCGCAGAGCCTCCTCGAGCGTCGCGATGGGCGGCAGATTGAGGCCGCTCACCCCCGAACCGATGATGACGGGGGCGACCAGCAGGTGCAGCCGGTCCACCGCACCGGCGGCAATGAAGCTCGACACGGTCTTGGCGCCACCTTCCACCAAGAGCCGCCGAAAGCCGCGCGCTGCCAGCGCCGCAACGATCTGGTGCGGATCGAACTGGCCCCCATATAGGGGAAGGGGGACGGCCGCCGCACGCGCCGCTTGCGGCTCTTGCCGGCCGCACGCCGTCACGATGAGCACCGGCGCGGCGCCATCGCAGAGGCATCGGGCGCCCGCAGGCACCCGGCCGCGCGGGTCGATGATCACCCGGGTGGGGGTCGGTCCCTTGACGCGACGCACGGTCAGTTGCGGATCATCGGCGATGACGGTGCCGACGCCGACGATGACCGCATCCACCCGGGCGCGGAGACGATGCAGGTGGTCGAGCGCCGCCGAACCGTTGATGTAGCGGGATGCGCCGGTGACAGTGGCGATGCGGCCGTCCATGGATTGCCCGAGCTGGGCGACGACGAAGGGTTTCCCCGGATCGGACTGCTGAATGGGCCGGAACACGGCCTCGTATGACGGCATCGTAAACCTGCTGTTCGCCAATAGCATTTTCCTTCCTGGTTGGAACCCTATAGTAATCGCTTTAATGCATCTCGATGAGAGGAACCTCGTCCTAGAGGCTATGCTGAATGGTGTCGTCCGCGCAAAGAGCTGATGGTCAGTTTATGACCATTTTGGGAGAGACTGAGACGCTTTCCGTGGAGCGTTCGATCGGCGAGCTGCGTGCCGGCCGTCCCGTTCTTCTCTCCCAGGGCGACGCGGTGAGCGTCGTCGCGGCGGTCGAGACCCTGGACGATGCCTATCTGCGCAAACTCGAGAACATCGCATCGGGCCCGCTGCGCCTGGTGATGACGGCGGCGCGCTGGCGCCATCTCGGCCTCGTGGTGGATCGCGCGGCCGCCGTCGTGCTGGATATGCCACCGACCACCAAACGCATCGGCGAGTTGGTCACGGCGCAATCGGCCCAGGTCAGCGAGCCCCTGTCGTCGCCCACCGCCATCGAACTCGCCGCCGTGGACCTGGTGCGGCTGGCCATGCTGCTGCCGGCAGTCGTCAGCGTGCCGGTGAGCTCGGCCACCCGCCAGAAGCTCGCGGCCTTGTGCCGGGTGGATGCGGTGGCGATCGAAACTTACCGCGCCGCGCGCGCAGCCCGAGTGCGCATCGTCACCGAAACGCCCGTGCCGCTCGAGATGGCGCCTCACTCGAAATTCGTGGTGTTCCGCGGCGGCGAAGGCATGCGCGACCAGATCGCGATCGTGATCGGAACGCGGCCGGGCGAGCCCGATCCGAGCAAGCCGGTGCTGGTGCGCCTGCATTCGGCCTGCCTCACCGGCGATCTGTTCGGCAGCCTGAAATGCGATTGCGGCGACCAGCTGCGCGGCGCCATGACCCATATGGCCGAGCATGGCGGGGGCGTGATCCTCTATCTCGACCAGGAGGGCCGCGGCAACGGCATCTCCAACAAGCTGCGCGCCTATCGTCTTCAGGCCGAGGGCCACGACACCTTCGAGGCGGACGAGATTCTCGGCTTCGAGATGGACCAGCGCCGGTTCGAGTTCGCCGCCAGCATGCTGAAGCAGCTCGGCTTCGAGACCATCACGCTGCTGACCAACAACCCGGCCAAGATTGCCGCTCTCCAGCAATCAGGGCTCACCGTGGTCGGCTCCCAGCGGCTCACCGGTCGGCTCAACACCTATAACCGGAGCTATCTGCTGGCCAAGCGCGACCGCGCCGGCCATTTGATCGACAAGACGCTGTTGAGTGCGAGCACGAAATCGGGCAAGTGAGCCCCACGCCGGCGGGTTCGGGCCCATCGCACCATCGGCTCGCCGGCGGGATGATCCAATTCATTCCGAGCGGATCGCGCTTTAGCGAAAGTTGTTGAATCATTTTGGCACCATGGCCGCTCCGCTGCTCATTCTGCAGAACATCCATCTGACCTTCGGGGGCACGCCGCTGCTCACCGGCGCGGATCTGTCCATTGGCCCGGGCGAACGGCTGTGCCTGGTCGGCCGCAACGGCTCCGGCAAATCGACCCTGCTGAAGATCGCGGCGGGTCTGGTGGAGGCAGACCGGGGCGACCGCGTGGTGCAGTCGGGCGTCACCATCCGCTATCTGCCGCAGGAGCCGGATTTCGGTGGCGCGTCTACAACGCTCGCCTATGTGGAAGCGGGGCTGGGCCCGGCCGACGACCTCTATCGGGCGCAATATCTCCTGGAAGCCTTGGGCCTCACTGGAAGGGAGCCGCCGGCAAGCCTGTCGGGTGGCGAGGCGCGCCGTGCCGCCCTGGCGCGGGTGCTGGCGCCTTCCCCCGATATCCTGCTGCTCGATGAGCCCACCAACCACCTCGACCTGCCGGTGATCGAGTGGTTGGAGGGCGAGCTTGGCGCCATGCGCTCGGCGATCGTCATCATCAGCCATGACCGGCGCTTCCTCACCAATCTGTCGGAGGCCACCGTGTGGCTCGACCGGGGCGTGACCCGGCGCATCGATCGGGGCTTTGCCCATTTCGAGGCCTGGCGCGACGAGGTGCTGGAGCAGGAAGAGCGCGACCGCGAGCGGCTCGACAAGAAGATCGCCATGGAGCTGGACTGGGTGCGCTACGGCGTCACCGCCCGGCGCAAGCGCAACATGGGCCGGCTGCGCGGCCTTGAAGCGCTGCGCCGGCAGCGGCGGGAGCAGCGGCGGGTCCAGGGCACCGCCCGTATGGTCGCCGCCGAGGCGGAAGTCTCGGGCAAGCTGGTGATCGAGGCGACTGGCCTCAGTAAGGCTTACGGCGGCGTGCCCATTGTCCGCGACTTCTCGACCCGCATCGCCCGCGGCGATCGCGTCGGCATCGTCGGGCCCAACGGCGCCGGCAAGACCACGCTTCTCTCCCTGCTCACCGGCCTGCTCCCGCCGGATAGCGGCACCTTGCGGCTCGGCACCAATCTGCAGATGGTCACCCTCGACCAGAAGCGCGCCGCGCTCGACCCGAGCTGGACCTTGAGCGAAGCGCTTACCGGCGGCCGCGGCGATACGGTTTTCGTTGGTGGCCAGCCCAAGCACGTCATCAGCTATATGAAAGACTTCCTATTCACCCCGGAACAGGCGGGTACGCCCATCCACGCCCTGTCCGGCGGCGAGCGCGGGCGGCTGATGCTGGCGCGCGCCCTGGCCCAGCCCTCCAATCTGCTGGTGCTGGACGAGCCCACCAATGATCTCGACCTGGAAACCCTCGACCTGCTGGAGGAGCTGCTCAGCGGCTATGACGGCACGGTGCTGCTGGTGAGCCACGACCGCGATTTCCTCGACCGGGTGGTGACCTCGGTGATCACCCCGGAAACACTGGCCGAGGGCAGGCGCGGCCGCTGGCTCGAATATGCCGGCGGCTATTCCGACATGATGGCCCAGCGGGGGGAGGATCTGGGCGGCCGCCCCGCGGCAGCCGAGAAGAGAAAGCCGGCCGCAACGGCGCCGCGCCCGGCAGCGGCGGCGGCCGCTCCACAGCCCAGGCGGCGCCTGTCGCCCAAGGAACAGCACGCCCTCAAGGTGCTGCCGGCCCGCATCGAGGCCCTGCAGCAGGAAGCCGCTGGTCTGCAGGAGAAGCTTGCATCGCCCGATTTCTATGGCAAGGACCCCGGCGGCTTCGCCGAGGCAGCGAGGAAACTCGAGCAGGCACAGGCCGAGCTGGCTGCAGCCGAAGAGGCCTGGCTCGCGCTCGAAATCCTGCGCGAAGAGATCGAGGGCTGAAGCAGCCGGGCGGGCGGCTCTAACCCTCGTTCTTGCGCCGCAGCGTCTGCACGGTCTCCAGCGCCGCGCGCCAGCCGGCCATCGGGTCCGCCGCCATGAGCACATCGAGGCCCGCTTTGGTATAGGTGCCCTCGGCGGCGATCATGTCGGAGAATTCCCGCAGGCTCCGCGTCGGTGTTTCCATCACGTAGTTCACGGTGCCGCGCACGTTGCCGAGCACCAGGAGCCGCGCCTGCTCCTCCGATATGCCATAGGCGCGAAACGCCCTGACCAGCTCCTCGCAGAACCGGTAGGTCCAGCCGGACAGGCAGGCCCCGAGCAGGGCGGTGCCGAACTGCTCCTCCGTGTCGAAACTGACCACCGTGCCGGCCGGAGCGAACAGCTGCTCGACAGCTTCATTCGCCGGATAAATCGGAAAAAGCCCAAGCCCGGTCTCGACGAATGCTGCGGGCATGATGCGGACGATCGCGCCGGCTTCCGGCATCAGCGACTTGAGCCGGGCGAGCGACACCCCGGCCACCCCTGACACCACCGTCTGCGCCGAGTGGAACCGCAGGCCCGCCAAGGCTGTGTCGACGTCCTTGGGCTTGACCGCCACGATCACCATGTCGGCCGCATCGGCCACGGCCTGATTGTCGCCGGCAATCTCGCAACCCCAGTTCGCGCCGAGCTCCGCGGCCATGTCTCGCCCGCGCGGCGACAGCACGATCCGGCCATCCATGCCGCTGCGGCGCAATGCTTTGATCGTATAGGCGGCGAACACGCCAACCCCGATGAACCCCAAGACAGAACTTGTCCCCGCCATGAACCGAGAGCCCCTATATTTCCTCAGCGTGCAATGCTTATAACCGCCCCATGTCCGACCCTGTCGAGAAAAACCTGAAGCACAGGGGCCAACCCCTGTATATCGACGCCATGGGCCGCCGTGGCGAGGGCATTGCGCGCGGCGAGGAAGGCCGCGTGTTTGTCCCGTTCACCCTGCCGGGCGAGACTGTGCTGATCGAGCGTGAAGGCGATCGGGGCTTCCTGGCCGCCCTGGTGGAGCAAAGCGCCGACCGGGTCGACCCGTTTTGCCGCCATTTCGGCCGCTGTGGCGGCTGCGCCCTGCAACACTGGCGCTATGAAGCTTATGCAGCCTGGAAGTGCGCGCTGGTGACGACGGCGTTGCGCCATCAGGGCATCGCTGCCGAGGTCGGGCCGCTGATCGATGCGGGAGGGGAGGGTCGCCGCCGGATAGCGCTGCATGTGCGCTACCATAAGGGGCAGGCGCAAGCCGGCTTCATGGAGCCGCGCAGCCATAGGCTGCTCGACCTCGACGCCTGTCCCATCGTGGTGCCGGCGCTTGCCGGAGCAGCCGAGCTTGCGCGGGCCATCGGACAGGTGTTCCAAGGCGCAACGCGCAGCCTGGACGTGCAGATCACCGCCACGGACGGTGGTCTGGACTGCCATGTCAAAGGTCTGCGTGGGCTCAGCCTCGATCAGCGCATGGATGTTGCCCGGATCGCGGAAGCCTTTGATCTCGCGCGCCTCACCTTCGGGCGAGAGTTGATCGCGGAGCGGCGGCCACCATTGGTGTCCATGGGTGCCGCGCAGGTGAAGCTGCCGCCGGGCGGCTTCCTTCAGGCGACCGCGGCCGGAGAAGCAGCGCTCAGCGCCCTGGTTGAAGAGTTGACGGCTGGGATGCGCCGGGTCGCAGACCTGTTCTGCGGGGTCGGGCCCTTCGCTCTCAGGCTGGCCGCGCGTGCCCGGATCCATGCGGTGGATGCCGATGCCGCGGCCGTCGCCGCGCTCACGGCGGCGGCACGCGCCACCTCCGGCTTGAAGCCGATTTCCGCGGAGATGCGCGACCTGTTCAAGCGGCCGCTGCTGGCCGACGAGCTTGCCCATTTCGACGCGGTGGTGTTCGACCCGCCCCGCGCCGGTGCCGAGGCACAGGCGAGGGCGCTGGCAACCTCTTCCGTTCCCCGGGTCATCGCCGTTTCCTGCGACCCCGCCACCTTCGCGCGCGATGCTGCGGTCCTCGCCGGCGGCGGGTACCGGGTCAGCCGCGTGGTCCCCGTTGATCAGTTCAAGTGGTCGGCCCATGTGGAAACCGTCGCCTGCTTCGATAGAGAACGTTGACGCGAATGTGAACGTCCGAGCTTTGCCCGACCGGTCGTTAAGGTCATTTATCGGCAAGATGCGGCAGAGGAGGCGAGGCCATGATGCACACGCGAATGCCACGGCATTGGGCTTTGACGGCAGCAGCCATTGCGATCGCGGCGCTTGCCCTAGGGCCCGGGCCGAGGACGGCTCACGCTGAACCGGGCGAGGTGGTCGCCCGTATCGGTGATGCCGAGGTGACCATCTATGCCGAGGGGCTCGCACACCCTTGGGGACTGGTGTTTCTCGACGATGAGGGCCGCGCGCTGGTCACCGAGCGGCCTGGCCGCCTGCGCATCGTTTCGCCCGACGGCAGCCTGTCAAAACCGCTGGGAGGCGTGCCGGAGGTCGATGCGCGCGGTCAGGGTGGCCTGCTCGACGTGGCGCTCGACCCGCAGTTCCGCGACAACCGGCTGGTCTACCTCGCTTATGCTGATCGTGGCGAGGATGGCAACGGCACGGCGGTTGCACGCGGCCGGCTGGAGAATGACCGGCTGGTCGATACGCAGGTCATCTTCCGGCAGCTGCCGAAGAAGAGCAGCACCAATCATTTTGGCTCGCGTCTGGTGTTCGCGCCCGACGGCACCCTGTTCATAACGCTCGGCGAGCGATTCTCCTTCCCGGAGGAGGCACAGGACCTCTCCACCCATCTCGGCAAGGTGGTGCGGATCAACTCCGACGGCTCCGTGCCACAGGACAATCCTTTCGTTGGGCGCGAAGGCGCACGGCCGGAGATCTGGTCCTATGGCCACCGCAACCCGCAAGCGGCACAGATCCATCCTCAGCAGGACAAGCTTTGGATCGTGGACCACGGCGCCCGGGGCGGGGACGAAATCAACAAACCGGAGCCGGGCAAGAACTATGGCTGGCCGGTGATCTCCTATGGCCGGCACTATAGCGGAGCGAAGATCGGCGAAGGCACCCACAAGCCCGGCATGGAGCAGCCGCTCTACTACTGGGACCCCTCGATCGCCCCATCCGGCATGCTGTTCTACACCGGCGATGCCTTCCCGCAGTGGCAGGGCAGCTTGTTCGTCGGCGCGCTGAAAACGCGCGAGCTGGTGCGCGTAACCCTCGATGGCGACAAGGTGACCGGCCAGGAGAAGCTGCTCGAAGACCTGCGAAAGCGCATTCGTGATGTGCGCCAAGGTCCGAACGGCGACATCTTCCTGCTGACGGATGAGGATGACGGGTTGATACTCCGCATATCGCCTGCGGACTGAGTCGCGGGCGGTCCGATTTGGCAGGCCCGATTCGACCCCCGTCCCCGCATGACCATCGAGAACGCGCCACTTTGGTTCACCATAGGCCTGATCCTTGGGCTTTTGCTGCTGCATCGCCTCGTGCTGATCATCCTGAAAATCGGACAGAGCCGCATACCCCAGGTCCTCAAGACCGGCAGGCAGTGGCGCGGTTACCGCTGGCTCAAGGATTCAGGCGTGCAACTCGCCGACAGATACCCGCACACCGCTGATTTCATTGCGCGTCGACTGAACCTCACGCGATTTTCCGGGCTGCCGCTCACCCTTGTCGTGATCGCGGCGGTGTACGTCTTGATTTTGGGAGGCGATCTCCTCCAGGCTCTGCTCGATGCCGAGGATCTCGTCGATATCGATCGCCAGGTGAATGAACATCTGTCGGTCCTGCGGGGGCCGCCCGTGCTCGGCATTTTCGTCTTTCTCACCTTCTACGGCACCGTGCCCTTCATGATCGGGGCAACGGTCCTCGTCACCGTCTTGCTCGTCTCGCTCCAGCGCGGGATCTATGTCATTCCCCTCTGGCTTACCATCGGCTGTGCCACCGCCCTGACTTGGGCGGGCAAGTATGCGCTTGCACGCCCGCGGCCCGAGGTCTCGACCACGGTCATCGAAGCCTCGCCGTCTTTTCCCAGCGGCCACGCGACCGCGGCAATGGCGGCCTACGGCTTTCTCGCCTATGTCTGCAGCCGCGAAGGCGCCACATTGCGCGTGCGATTCGAGGTGGTGTTCTGGTCCTCGGTGCTGATCGCCCTCATGGGGTTCAGCCGACTGGTTCTGGGCGTCCACTACCTCTCCGACGTGGCCATGGGCTATTTGGTCGGCCTGTTCTTCCTGCTGATCGGCGTGGGGCTGGCCGAATATCTGCGCAAGCCCGCATCCGGGAAACCGTCGTCGGCGGAATAGCCGTCGCCAGCAATATGCAGAAACTTTTCCTCAAGTCGGACGTTCACTGGCCAGGAACAACTTCGAAAGGACGCATCCATGTTGGGATGGGCTCTGACGTTTCTGATCATCGCGCTGATCGCGGGCGCGCTGGGCTTTGGCGGCGTTGCCGGCACGGCGGCCTCCATTGCGAAAATTCTATTTTTCATCTTCCTGATTGCTCTGGTTGTCTCTCTGGTCATGCATCTGTTCAGACGAGCCTGACCGTGCAACACCCAAGCGCGGCGCGCCTGCCGCGTCCGACCAACCAGACCCCCGGCCGCCGCCGGGGGTTTTTGATGCAGCAGGAGCCATAAACTTTTTTTCGCAATATCCCGCCCGGCCACAGCTGGCATGGCGCCGTTCAGTCGCTACATAGGAAGAATTGGACGACCTGTCGCACTGGACTATGGTCGCGCACCGACCGACCGCCGCAAGCCCATTCTCAGCCGACCTTGATGCGAACATGACCCCAGCCCAAAGCGCGGCATTGCGCAACATCTCCCTTGGCGAGTTCGTCGTGCTGATTGCCGCCATGATGGCCATGACGGCCCTCTCCATCGACATCATGCTGCCGGCGCTGCCCGCGATCGCGGATGCCTACAACGTGCTGAACGAGAACGACCGGCAGATGGTCGTCACCGCCTATGTCATCGGTTTCGGTCTGGCACAGCTCGTTCCCGGCCCGATTTCCGACCGGTTCGGCCGCAAGTCGCCGCTGCTGGTCTTTCTGCTGATCTATGCGGTGGCCTCTGTGCTCATCGTCTTCGCGCCCAGCTTCGAAATGCTGCTGCTCGCCCGCTTCGTGCAAGGGATCGGCAGCGCCGGACCGCGGGTGGTCGCGCTTGCGGTGGTGCGCGACTGCTTTTCCGGCCGCCACATGGCGCGCATCATGTCCTATGTCATCATGGTGTTCATCATCGTGCCGGTGATCGCGCCCAGCATCGGCGGCGCGCTGCTGCTTGCCGGCCACTGGCAGTGGATATTCTGGCTGCTGTTCGGCGCCTCCGTGCTGCTGTTGGCCTGGTCGGGGCTCCGCCTGCCGGAGACCCGGGCCGAGGCCCTGCGCCTGCCGATCTCGGTGGGATCGCTGGTACGCGACTTCAAGACGGTGATCACCAACCGGGTGACCTTGTTCTACACCATCGGCACCAGCGCGATCTTTGGCTGCATGCTCGCATACATCAACAGCGCGCAGCAGATCTATGCCGACATATTCGGGGTGACCGACGCCTTTCCGCTGGTGTTCGGCGCTGTGGCCTGCGTGCTCGCGGTTGCATCCTTTCTCAACGGCCGGCTCGTCGAGCGCTTGGGGATGCGCCTGCTCGGACACGGCGCCGTGCTCGCCTTCATTCTGATCGCGGCCGTCCACCTCGGCATCGCGCTGACCGAAACGGAGGACATCTACCTGTTCTGCATTCTGCTCGGCGCCAATTTCCTGGCCTTCGGCTTCATCATGGCCAATTTCAACGCCATGGCCATGGAGCCGGTGGGCCGGATCGGCGGAACCGCATCCTCCTTCATCGGCTGCGTCCAGACCTGCGGCGCAGGCATCCTCGGCTATTTCGTCGGCCAGGCCTATAACGGCACCGTGGTGCCGTTGCTCGCGAGCTATGTGGCCTTCGGCGTGATCACGCTGATCGCGGCGCTGATCGCGGAACGCGGCCGGCTGTTCGCCGCCCGCTGGGCGCCGCCGAACCAGCCGCTGCCCCATGACGTGGCGGATCGGACAGCCTCGGCGGGCAGCCCCGCGGATTAGAGCGCTTCCGCTCTTCTTCGAATCGCGGATCCGCTCTAAATTCTTGCTGGTCGCATTTTCTTCACGCGAACCGGTGTCCACTTCGCTCGAAAATGCTCCTAACGGACGTAATAGACCTGCCCGGTCTGCCGGCCTTCCACGCTGCGTTGATAGGCGAGGGCGACGCGATGTCCTGGCGCCGCCTCGATGCCGGCGAAGAATTCGCCATACCGCCCAAGCGCCTCTTCCAGCACGGTCGCGTTGACGATGTTGATGCGAAGCCCGCGCGGCAGCTCGATGGCGGCCGCCCGCGTGAACGACTCGAGCGCGCCGTTGACCATCGAGGCGGACGTGCCGCCCAGGATCGGCTCGTCGGTGAGAATGCCCGAGGTGAGGGTGAAGGACCCGCCGCTTGCCACATAGGGAATGCCGAGCACCACCAGGTTGACCTGGCCCATCAGCTTGTCGTTGAGGCCGATGCGATAGTCCGCATCCGACATGTTCTCCAGCGGCGCGAACTTCACGTGGCCCGTGGCGGCCACCACCGCGTCCACCGAGCCGACCTCTTCATAGAGCGCACGGATCGAGGTGGGGCTCGTCATGTCGACCTTGAACGGCGACTGCGATCGGCTCGCCTGCAGCACGTGATGGCGCTGCGAGAGATTGGCGACCACGGCCTTGCCCACCACCCCTGATGCTCCGACCACCAGGATCTTCATGGGGCTGTCTCCGATGTTGACGACTGCCGCAGCCTATTCGATCGGCGGCAGACTATCCAGGATATCGGGCAGGGCGGCGGGATCGGTCGCGCCATTGAGCACTTCCGACTGCCGATGCTGGAGATAGGCGCTGCGCAGAGCGGCATAGAAATCGATGGAGGTGCGCTCCAGCTCCTCGAGATCGTCCCGACCGCGATCATAGCTGATGACCATGGCGGAGCCGGTATAGGCCCAGCCTTCGGTGGTGGTCTCATCGAAGCCGCCGAACAGCCAGAACAGCGGATCCGTCACCACGTCAACGGCCCAGCCCACGCCATCGCGGAACGTTGTCGGCCCGAGGATCGGCAGCACCAGATAGGGACCGTTCTTCACGCCCCACACGCCGAGTGTCTGCCCGAAATCCTCCGAATGGCGCGGGATGCCGTTGGCGCTGGCCACGTCGAGCAGGCCGCCTACGCCGACGGTGCTGTTGATGATGAAGCGCAGGAGCGTCCGTCCGGCGCGCGCCGGCTGGCCCTGCAGCACATCGTTGACGAAGATGACGGGGCTGCGCGAATTGGCATAGGCATTCCAGAGCGCGGTGCGCACCGGCACGGGGAGCACGGTGCGATAGACCGTATTCACCGGACGGAACACCACCTTCTCCACGGCCATATTGACCTGGAGCGCTGCACGGTTCACGTTCTCGAACGGGTCTGGGGCTTGGGTAACGTCACCGCTGGTGACGATGGGGCGTGTTGAAGCACAGCCGCTCACGGCCACGGCGGCGAGCAGAAGGGAAAACAACGAAAGGACGCGCGGCAAGCGCCTGGCACTCACAGACAGCCCACTGAGACAAAAATTCATATAGGATGAACCCCGTATGCAGCGCGTCGAACCGTAGCCGATGTCTTGGCATATTCCAAGCCAAACCGTTGCTGCTGCTTATCCCTGACCGCACTCTAGCCCATAGCAGGTGCCAAGCGAAACAGGACAACGGCCTCCGCCATCGCTGTACGGAGTTTCGTGTCATAAAAAGCACAAATTGTGACTCAATTGCCAAACGGACAGGACAATTCAACCATGCTGCGCAACGCCCCGCCGGTTCCGCCCACCCGGATCGACTTCTCGGATGAGGACGCCGCTTGGATCGCTGAACGAATCACCGAGGTGCTCAAGACCGGCCGGCTGACGCTGGGGCCGTATACCGAGGCCTTCGAGGCGGCCTTCGCAAAGTATTGCGGGGCGCGCCACGCCATTGCCGTGAGCAGCGGCACCAGCTCGCTCGAGATCATCCTGCGCGGCCTCGATATTGCCGGCAAGTCCGTTCTGGTGCCGGCCGACACTTTCTTCGCCACTGCCGCGGCGGTGATCGCTGCGGGCGGCAAGCCGATCCTGATGGATAGCGACATCAGCACCATGTCGACCGCACCGGAAGAGATCGAGCGCCGCATCACCCCTGACACCGTTGGCATCGTCATCGTGCACATCGCCGGGATCGTCACCGACCGCATGCCGGAGATCGTCCGCTTGGCAGACGCGCGAGGCTTGTGGATCATGGAGGATGCCGCCCACGCCCACGGCTCGACCTTGGCCGGACGGCACGCCGGCACCTTCGGCCGCGCCGGCTCGTTCAGCTTCTATCCCACCAAGGTGATGACCAGCGCCGAGGGCGGCATGATCGTCACCGATGACGATGAGCTGGCCGCCGCCGCGCGCATCTTCCGTGACCAGGGCAAGGCGAGCTTCCACCAGAACCTGCATGTGAAGATGGGCAACAACTGGCGCCTCTCGGAGCCGCACGCCATCATCGGTCTCAGGCATTTCTCCCATCTCGACGGGATGATCACCGATCGCCGCCGCATTGCCGAGTTCTACGACCAGGAGCTGGGCAACGGCCGGTCCGCCTTCACGCCGATCGCGCCACCTGCCGATTGCTTCGCCAATTACTACAAGTATCCGGTGATGCTGCCCGAGGGGGTTGATCGCGCCGCCGTCAAGGCCTGGCTGAAGGAGGAACACGGCGTGATCTGCGCCGGTGAGGTTTATGAAGCGCCCCTGCACAAGCATCCCGTCTTCCACAAGCTCGACACCGGCGACCTCGGTCAGTCGGAGCATCTCTGCAGCCGCCATATCTGTCTGCCGATCTTCGCCAGCATGACGGACGGGGAAGCCGAGCGGGTGATCGCGGCCGTGAAGGCGGCCGAGCGTGGAAAGGCGGCCGCAAGCCTTGCGTCAGCATGAGCCGGCGGCGGGCAGTCCGCGCCAGCTGTACCATGCGCCTATGGCAAGGCCGGCCGCCGACCAGATGAGCTCGCGCCCGCGCCGGATGAGCGCAAGGGCAAGCCCCACATCGGCCGAGCCGGTGAGCGCCGCCGTGACATAGACAGTCGCGGCCTCGAGCGAGCCGATATGGGCGGGCACGAAGAAGGTGGCCGAGCGCATCAGCACCACGGCGGCCTCGATGACCCAGCAGTCCCAGAAGTCGAGCGGATGGCCAACCAGCCGCAGCACGACCCAGACCTCGACCGCGCCCAGCAGCCAGTTGAGGAAGAAGCCCGCAAGAGCGCCGGCAAAGCGCTCGGGGCTCTGCCGCATGAACGCAAAGATGCGCTGCTCCACCTCCTGGGCCATGGCAAGAACGCCGGCCAGCAGCCGCCCGCGCGGCGAGCGCTGGAGCCGGGCGGCGAGATGCATCAGCCAGCGCTGGTGCACCGCCACCAGCGCCAGCGCCATGAACAGGGCGAGCCCCACCGCGGCAATAGCCATGGCGCGCTCGACGGCCGGACTGAACAGGCCCATGGCCAGCACCAGCGCGAGCCCGATCAGCACGAACGGCGCTTGCGCCAGGGCGAACATGGTCTGCACGATCAACAGAGAGGCGGTCGACTCGCCATAGGGAACGCGGTAGTAGCGGTTGAGCAGCAGCGCCTTGAACGGCTCGCCGCCCAGCGCCCCGAACGGCATCACCACGCTCAAGGCCTCACCCACCATGTTGACAGCCCAGAGCCGGCGGACCCACGTCAGCGAAAGCGGCCGCGGGAAGGTCAACGCCCAAGCGATGATCTCGAAAAGGAAGCCAACGGCGAATACCGCCAGGACGGCGGCGGCGCCCTCCCAGCCGATGCGCCATGCAATGGCAAGCGCCGCCTCGATGTCGGTCTTATAGAGCAGCCAGCCCAGCAGCGCGACGCCGGCCGCGAGCGCCAGGGCAGTGAACAGCCTCATGGTCTTGGCCCGTCCGCGCTCATGTCGACCTGGCAGACGCCGCCTTGTCCGGCATCCGCGCGATCCGGCCGTGCCGGTCGAGCGAGAAGCGGTGGCCGCGCCAGACGAAGGTGCGCTTGGTGAGGGCCGCAGCCCAAGAGACCAACCCGAGGCAGTCGCGCAGCGGCAGCAGCCAGAGAGCCCTCAGCACCTCCCGGTCCCCCAATAGGCCAGCGATGGCGCCACAGCTGGCCATGCGCAGCGCAACGGTTGCGAGCAGAACCGCCCAGCCGGTGGTGCTGAAGCCGGTGGCGCAGGCAAAGAGCAGCGCGAAGGGCACTGCCCGGGTGAGCACGGTGAGCGCAAAGCCGACCGGGTTGGCGGCCTTGGTGTTCTGGTCCCAGTAGACGAAATGCCGCCACCACCCCGAGAAATCGGGATAATCGGGAATGATGTCGACACTCATCGGGATGAGCGCCATGCGCTTGCCCGTCTCGATCAGGCGGCGGCCCATCTCCTGATCCTCGACCAGATATTCGGCGAGCGAGGCGAGGCCGCCGATCGCCTCGATATCGCTGCGCCGGGCGGCGACGGTTGCGCCCAGGCAGAAGATCGCGGAATTGGTCCAATGAGTGAAAATGAGGCTCGGCACGAAATCGGCATTCATGCTGAGCAGCTCGAGCTTCTCAGGAAAGGTGCGGGCGTCGGCGGTGCGATAGAGCGTGCAGGAATAGCCGACCGCGGGATCGGCCAGGGGGGCCACGATGGTGCGGAGATAGTCGGGCGAGACGCGCACATCCGCATCGCTGATCACCAGGATGTCGTGGCGGGCGGCCTCCATGCCATTGGCGATGTTCTGGATCTTGCCGTTGAAGGTCGGCTCGCATTCCCGGATCACCAGGGCCACCCGATCTGGATAGGCCGCCGCGACGCGCCGAAGAATCGGCAAGGCGGGGTCGGACATCCGCTGGACGCAGAGCACCAGCTGATAGGAGGGATAGTCCTGCCGGCAGAAGCTCGCGAGGTTTTCTTCCAGCTCCCGGTCGAGTCCATAGACCGGCTTGAGGATCGACACGGGCGGCGTGAAATCGGCCTTTGCCGGGCGCCATGTCGCGAGCAGCCTGGCGGTTGCGATGACACACAGCAGCGAGAACACCGATCCCCCGACCACGGGAAGCAGCAGAATGGCATGGAGATTTTCGATCACGGCCGCCGGACTCCTCGCTCGACAGTACTCTAACCTTCGGTTGTATGTCTCGCCCGTCTGGCGTATCTCCCCAATGGGCCCGCTTTATGATCGGCGCGGCCTTGCGACAGCCACACGCGGGCGTGATGGCCGGGTTGCGGAAACGAGCGGGTCGCTGCGTTGCCCGGTCATGGTTGGGGGCCTATATCATTCCGGCGCGGCGGCATGGGCTTTGTTCCGTGGCCGCCGCCCAGGGCAACAGGCCAGCCGCTGAATACCAGGGCGCTGGCTGCCAGCCAAGGGGGAGAGGGGAAGCATGTCTCAGCTATGGAGTTCTTTTGTGTATAGCAAACACCTTTCCCGCGTCGCCACGGCGGTGGCGCTTGCCATTGCCATTCCGATTGCCGGCGCCTCGATCAACACTCTGGCGCCAGTTCCGGCTCAGGCTGCCAGCGCGGCCGAATCGCTCGTGGAAAACTTCCACGCCGGCCTGCTGGCGGCCATGAAGCAGGCGTCGAGCCTGGGCTATGCCGGGCGCTACAAGAAGCTCGAGCCGCTGGTGAAGCGCACCTTCGGCATGGAAACCATGGTGCAGATCATCGTCGGGCCCGAGTGGAGCAAGCTGAGCGCAGCCGAACGCCAAGCGCTGGTGGCGGCGTTCAGCGACTGGGTCGTCGCCAATTACGCCAGCCGCTTCAACGGCTGGGAGGGCGAGAGCTTCGTCACCACCGGCGTGACCGATGGCGGCCGCAACACGGTGGTGGTGCAGACCGAGATCCGGCCGCAGAACGTAAAGCTCGGCTACCGCGTGCTGAACGGCAAGGTGGTCGACGTCTATCTCAGCGGCTCGGTCAGCCAGCTTGCCCAGTGGCGCTCGGAATTTGCTTCTGTGTTGAAGCAGCAGGGCGCCCAGGGGTTGGCCGCCAAGCTCAAGACCAGCGAGCGACAGCTGGCCAACTGACGGACCGCAACTATCGGCGCGGGATGACAGACCTGAGAAGGGTCATCCCGCTCCAAGCCGAACCGGTCACGCGCCTGCCGCAGGCGCGGCCGGCACCTCTTCCGGGTGCTCCGGCGGCCGTCCCAGCATGGGCGGCAGGAAGATGAAGGTCGAGATCAGCAGCAGGCCCAGCGCGAGGCTGAGCAGCAGGCCCAGCTGCGATGTTCCGGGATGGCTCGACAGGGCGAGACTCCCGAACGACGCCAGGGTCGTCAGGGCGCTGAACAGCACGGCCCGGGCGACCGGCGCCGCGATCAGATTGCCTTCGCCACGTCGCCAGGCATGGACGAGGTAAATCGGAAAGGTAACGCCGAGGCCAAGCAGAAGCGGCAGGCCGATAATGTTGGCGAAGTTCAATTCCATGCCGATGAGGCCGCTCAGGCCCAGTGTCCAGAGCGTGGCCAGGAACAGGGGGGTGAGCGTTCTCGCGACATCACCGATATTGCGCAAGGTGAGCCAGAGCAGGATGGTGATCGAGATCGCCGCAAGGATCGCCGCGGTGATGAACGCGTTGATCACGAGGCTGCTCGATTCATAGATGGTGATGGGCATGCCGGTCGCCTGGGGATCGACCGAGCGCACCGCCTCCACGAAGCGCACGAGTTCGTCCGGCTGTCGCGGATTTCCGCTGGGAAACACCTGTAGCCGGTACTGGCCATTATTGGCGATCCAGCTGCTGCGGAGATCTTCGGGCAGCTTGTCGACGGTCACCTGTTCCGGCTGCAGCATTTCTCCCAGCATCTGCTGCGCCTGGCCAAAGCCCTCGGTCATCTCTGCCGAGATGGCCTGGAGGCGGTCGGGGTTCTCGACCGCGCTGAGCCTGTTGAGCGCCGCTTGCAGCCGCTGGGCGTCCGACCTGATCGGCTCCTCCGTCTGGCCGGATTCGAGATAGGTGCGGATCTGCGCCAAAGTGCTGTCGATCGCACCTCGGATGTCCTCAGCCGAAGGAGGCGCCGTCTGCTGAGGCGGCTGCATGGCCGGCCCCATCATCATGCCGACGTTCTGCAGCATCTCCTGCTTGCGCTCCTGCTCCTCGGGAACGAAGGAGAATATGCTCATCACGTTCCGCACCTCGGGCAGCGCCTCCAGGCGCTCCACCATTGGGCGGACCTGGTCGGGGCCCGAAACGAGCACGTTCAGGGTATAGGGCGTGGCCAGCGGGTCCTCCGCCAGCTCCATGAGCGTCGACATGCTCTCCGACTCCGGATCTTTCAGATCCAGGGGATCGAAATCGAAGCGGAGCATGAACAGTCCCGCCAGGGTCGCCAGGGAGAGGAGCGCGAACACCGCCAGGACGGGCTTTCGCCTGTTCACCAGCCAAGTGCCGAGAGGGCGTAGTTTTTCAAAGCCGACCGGCCTCGCCTCCGGACCGGGCTGAAGAACCGACAGCAGGGCCGGCAGCAGGGTCATGGTGAGCAGGAAGGCGATGAGAATGCCGCCGCCGGCGATGACGCCAAGCTCCGCGACGCCCCGATAGGATGTGGGCAGAAACGAGAAGAACCCGGCTGCTGTCGCCACCGCGGCCAGCAGCAAGGGCCGGGCAAGCAGCCGGGTCGTGGACACCATCGACTCCTGGAAGTCGTCAACCCGGTAGCGCTCCTCCCTGAGCCGCATGCAGAACTGAATGCCGAAGTCGATCGCGATGCCCACGAACATCACCGTGAAGCCGATCGAAATCAGATTGAGAACGCCCACAGAGGCAGCCGCCCAGCCCATCGTGGCAAGCAGGCCCATGCCCAAGGTGAAGAGCGACGCGACGATGAGCTTCCACGAGCCCAGCGCGAGTGCGAGGATTACTGTCACCAGCACGACGGACAGGGTGATGGCCGTCCATGAGCCGCTCTCGACGGTGGCGAATTCCTCGTCCGAGAGCGGAACCGAACCCGTCAGCCGCACCCTGTAGCCATTCTCCGGGGTCAGCCCCAGCTCGCGCGCAGTGGTTCGGATGAGGTCCGATGCCGGCTTGCCGGGCATGAGCTGGTGAGGGTCGAGTTTGGGATGGACCAGAACGAATGCGCGCGGCTTGACGTCCGGGCCGAGCGAGCTGCCGAGCAGCGCACCCCAGTCCAGGGTCGCCGGCTCTCCGGCAAGCCCGCTCTCGATGCCGGTGGCCACCTGGTTGAGAAAGGCGTGGGACTGTCCCACCCCCTGTTCGCCCATGCTGGCGCCCTGGAAGATCAGCGACACAACGTCCAGCAGCCCAACCAGTGACGGGTTGGCGCTCAGGGTGCCAAGGATCGGCTGCGCCTTTGTCAACTGGTCGATGAAGCCGGCCAACTGTTCAGGCGTGAGATACAGCAGTCCGTTACGACGGAAGAACGGACCGCCACCGGGCTGCTGGATCGACAGGATCCACTGGTCGTGCGGCTCCAGCCTGGCGACCAGCTGGTTGGCCGCCTGGTCCGCCTTGGCCTTGCTGGGCCCATCGATCACGACCAGGATCTGGTCGGCCTCGCTCGGAAAGAGCTCGTTGAACCTGTCTTCCGCCTGGAGGAAGGGCGCATCCCGCGAGAACAGGTCGTTGGTATCAACGTTGATACCAAGCGTGTTATAGGCATAAACGGCCAGCGTGCAGCAGATGACCACTGCTGCGACGATGACCGACCAGGGATGATCCATGCTCGTCCGCACCACGCGAACGAGCCATGAGGACCCAACGGGAGAGAGTTGTCCTGCCAAACAGCCTACCGGATCTCAGTAACCGTCGTCGGCGGACCAGTCCTGCTGCCAGCGTGGATCGCAGGCTGCGCCGGCGCGGATAAAACGCACGTCGGTGGAGATCCGCATCAGATCCGACGCCGAGTCAAGCGATGCATGCACAATTACCGGGGAGTGCGCGATTAAGTCGCCTGCGCGGTAGTTCGTCACCAGCCACCGCTTGCCCGTCACGTCCGACATCCACTTGAGGTCGTGCGTGATCGGCCGCGGGTCGTTGGGGCGGTCCGTAGGCACCGTCTCCTTCTTGATCGCCGCCATGGAATCGTCCTGGTGCGAACCTTCGAGATAGACCAGGCCGCCGGCTTCCACCGGGCAGTCGCCCAGCGGGATCCACAAGGTGACGAAATCATCCTTGCTGCTGTCGATATAGGTGCGGTCGATATGGGCGCGCGATGCCGCCTTCTGCCCCTTGATGAAGTGGCGCAACGGCGTGCGCCTCACGCGCACCACCGGCCCGCCCAAGAGATCCTCGGCCAGCTTGCGGAACGCCGGCAGGTCGACGAAATCGAGAAATGTCTTGCTGCGGACGAAATCATGGGCGGGGTGGCCGGGAAAGCCGTGCTTCGGCAGGCCCTCCGGCGTCAGCCCGGAAAACTCGCCGCGGCGGAAATCGCCGTTCTTGACGAAGCTTGCGCCGAACATGCGCAAGTAAGCCTCGCGAAGATCGAGGACAGCCTCGCGATCGACGATATCGCGCATGAGCAAATAGCCATTTTGCACAAACTGACGCTTTGCCAAATCCTCGGCCGCGGAACGTGCGGACACTTCCGCGAGATAGCCGACATATCGCTCGCTCGCCGGGAGAGATATGCCGTTGGATGACAGCGATGCGTGTAACATGAGCCTTCAATAAATTTGAGATAAACGACCAGCAGCCCTCGAGGCGAGCGAAAGGATAGCTCTTCTACGGAGCCTCATCGCGGATATCCAAAAATCCCCCGACCCGCAGACCGCGCCGTGCGAGCGCCTCGCCGATCCGGGGGCTGAGCAAGGCGGCCAGCTCCGCCTCGTTGTCATAGCCCGGCATCGACTCGGCGATGGCCGCTGTGCGGCGCGTTGCTGGATGACAGTGGATCTCTGACACCCCGGTCGGCAGTCTGTCAAGGAGACCGAGAAGCCTCCCCTCGTTCAAACGGCCACTATCTTTGATCCCCAGTAACCATTCATTGTGACTGATGCCATTCCGCAACAACTGCCGGCGCATCAAACCCAGGAACGGCGTCATAATCAGCCATCTCAGCGCGCTGGTCGTGCGTGTCATCAATGGTGAATTCTCTATGGTGACCGACCAGGGCTCGCGCGGCAGGCGCAGTCCAATCTTCGGCTCGGCCTTGAGCTGACGGATCAGCTCTCCGAAAACCGTGGGGTGGACTTGCATGTGGTTGTGGCCGTTCACGTGGTCCAAGCGGAGACCGGTGGCCTTGAACGCCGCGATCTGGGCTGCTATTTCCCGCCGAAGCTGCCGGCGTGCCTGCGGATGAAAGAACCAGATGACCCCCGCCTTGGCGAGGTTGTCGTGGAAACGGCCGCGCCCGTCGACCAGGGCGGGTATGCTATCTGGAGGGGAGGCCGGTTTCCCCTGCACCAGGACCAGGTGGAGGCCGACCCGCAAACCGGGCAGACGACGCGCGCGGGCGATCGCATCCGCTGCGGCCGGGCCGGTGACCATCAGGCTTGCGGCGCCAAGCACGCCTTCCCGATGGCCCCGTTCCACGGCCTCGTTGATTTCTTCGCTGAATCCGAAATCATCGGCGGTGAAGATGAGCGGGCGCATTGGCCTCAGCTACTGGAACTGGTAGGTCGAAGCAAGGGCACAGCCTGGACCAAAGCACGGAGGAACATGGCATGGCGCGGATCGCCTTGGTGACCGGCGCGAGCGGATTTGTGGGCTCGGCGGTGGCGCGCAAGCTCGTCGAGCGCGGCTGGACCGTGCGGCTGCTGGCCCGACCGGAATCGGACCGCCGCAACCTTCAGGAGATCGATGCGGAGATCGTGCACGGGAACCTGCGCGATCCTTCGAGCTATGCCCAGGCTCTGCGGGGGGTTGAGGATGTTTTCCACGTCGCGGCCGACTACCGGCTCTGGGTGCCCGACCCCGAGGTCATGTACAAGACGAACGTGGATGGCTCATTGGCCCTGGTCCGGGCCGCGACCGCGGCGGGCGCCGCCCGCATCGTCTATACCAGCAGCGTCGCCGTGCTGGGCCTCAAGGGCGACGGCACCCTGTCGGACGAAAACGCGCCGGTGACGCTCGAGGATATGATCGGCCACTACAAGCGCTCGAAATTCCTGGCTGAGGAGGCCGTGCGCAAGGCGGCGGCCGAGGAAGACCTGCCGGTGGTGATCGTCAATCCCTCGACCCCGATCGGCCCGCGCGACGTGAAGCCCACGCCCACCGGCCGCATCGTGGTCCAGGCGGCGCGCGGCAAGATCCCGGCCTTCGTGGATACGGGGCTCAACGTGGTGCATGTGGACGATGTGGCCGAGGGGCATCTTCTGGCCCATGCTAAAGGGCGTCTGGGCGAGCGCTACATCCTGGGCGGCGAGAACATGGGCCTGGAGAAGATCCTGCTCACCATCGCCGCGCTGCAGGGCACGCGGCGGCGCGTGGTCAAGCTGCCGAACGGGGCCGTCGTGCCCATTGCCTATGGCTGCGAGCTCGCCGCGCGGGTGTTCAAGGGCTGGGAGCCGTTCATCACGATGGACGGGGTAAAGATGGCTCGCAAGAAGATGTTCTTCAGCCATGAGAAGGCCGCCCGAGAGCTGGGCTATCAGGCTCGCCCGGCCCAGGAGGCCATTGCCGATGCGCTGGAATGGTTCCAGCGCGCCGGGATGGTCTAGGCGCCGGCTTCAGCCTCGACCGCGATCGCGTGGAAAAAGGTGCCGGAGACGTGGCCGCGGCGGTGGCCGCCCAGGCCCAGCGGCCGCCCTTCGCCATCGGCAAGCTCGGCCAGCGGCTCGTCCGTGCCGGCGCTGAGCACGCTGGCATAATGGAACTCATGGCCACGCAGGGATGCGCCTTGCGGCCCCAGAGGCGATGGCTTGAGCAGCCGGGCGCTGCGATAGCCCAGATGCAGCTTGCGCTTGGCGTAGCTGGTGGAGTGGCCGAGCAGGCCGACCATCGGGTGGGCTGTCCCGTCCGCATCCACCAATACTTCGCCCAGCACCATGTAGCCGCCGCATTCCCCGTGCACCGGCCGGGTTTCGGCAAAGCGCCGCAGGCCAGCCTTGAACCGCTCGGCGGTGGCGAGCCTGCCCGCGTGCAGCTCGGGATAGCCGCCCGGCAGCCAGCAGGCGTCGCAATCATCCGGCGGTGGCTCGTTGGCGAGCGGCGAGAACGGCACCAGCTCGGCGCCTGCTGCGCGCCAGCCCTCCACCACATGGGCATAGAGGAAGCTGAAGGCCGTATCCCGCGCCAGCGCAACGCGCTGACCGGGGGGCGGCAGCGGTATGATGCTGGAAGCAGGCACCGCCTGCGGCCTGGTCACCGCCGATGCTGCGGCGAGGATGCCATCGAGGTCGAAATGCTTCTCGGCCACCCCGGCAAGCGTGTCGAGATAGCCGGAGACGTCCCCGTGCTCCTCGATCTGCACCAGGCCCAAATGTCGCTCCGGCACCGTCAGGGCCGCATCACGGGGGAGGGCGCCGAGCAAGGGCAGCCCCACATCCTCGATGGCGCTCCTGATCATGCGGAGATGGCGCTCGCTGCCCACCCGGTTGGCGATGATACCGCCGACGCGGACGTCCGGCTGATGGGCGGCAAAGCCGCGGGCGATGGCGGCGGCGGAATGCGCCTGGCCGGTCACGTCGAGCACGAGCAGCACCGGCAGTCCATAGCGGGCGGCGATATCGGCCGGGGCGCCGCGGCGCCCCACCGGCCCTTCGATGCGGTCGAACAGGCCCATGGCCGCCTCGACCACCAGGAGGTCGCCCTCCCGCGCCGCCCAATAGGCGAGCTGGTCGAGCAAGGGCTCAGGCATGGCCCAGCTGTCCAGGTTGCAGGTGGGCTGCCCGGTGGCGGCGCTATGAAAGGCCGGGTCGATATAATCGGGGCCGGTTTTGGCAGAGCGCACCACGAGGCCGCGCCGCCTGAAGGCCGCAATCAGCGCGAGCGTGATCGTGGTCTTGCCCGAGCCGGAACGGGGCGCTGCCACCATCAGCCCGCGCGCCAGGGACTTGGCCGCCATCAAACCGCCTCGCGCGCCGCCTGCAGCGCGAGCAGCCGCAGCTCTTCGCGCAGGCGCACGATCTCGCCGATCACCACCAGGGCCGGCGGCCCGAAGGCTTGCCGTTCGAGATCCTTTGCCACCCGGTCGAGCGTCGAGACCATGATGCGCTCATCCGGCAGGGTGGCGTTTTCGATGACCGCTGCCGGCGTGTCCGCATCCATGCCGCCGGCGACGAGCGCCGCCGCGATGTCCGGCAGGGTGCGCACCGCCATGTAGAGCACCAGCGGCAGCTTCAGCCGGCCGAGCGCTGCCCAGTCGAGCCGAGTGTGGTCATCGGCGCTGTGGCCGGTGGCCAGGATCACCGCCTGGTTGACCCCGCGCATGGTGGCCGGGATCGAGGCCATGGCAAGGCCACCGAGACCCGAGGTGATGCCGGGAAACACCCGGAACGGCACGCCCGCTTCCGCCAGTACCAGCGCTTCCTCGCCGCCGCGCCCGAACACGAACGGGTCTCCGCCCTTGAGCCGCAGCACGCGCCGGTTCTGCCGGGCCAGCGTGATCAGCATCTCGCCGATCTCGTCCTGGGCGATGGAAGGCTTGCCGCCGCGCTTGCCAGCAAAGATGATCTCGGCCTCTGGGTGGGCGAAATCCAGCACCCGCGGGTCCACCAGCGCGTCATGCACGATGACGTCCGCCTGGCGCAGAGCCGAGACCACGTAAAGCGTGAGATGGCCGGGGTCGCCCGGCCCGGCGCCGCACAGCCACACGGTTCCCGGCGGGAAAGCCGGCAGGCTTGCTGGCGAGATATCGAGGCTCCGGCCGATCATCCCTGGTGGCTCCGGTTGCGGAAACGGCGCTGATAGGCGGCGTCATAGAGCGCGCTGTCGCGAAAGTCATCACAATCGAGCACTCGGCCCACCAGGATCAGCGCCGTGCGCTCGGGCTTCTGCCCGCCGATCACGTCGAGGATGGTGCCGAGCGTGCCGCGAAAAATCTGCTCGTCGGGCCAGCTCGCCCGATAGACGACCGCCACCGGACAGTCCGTCCCATAATGCGGGATCAGGTCCTCCACCAGCGCATCGAGCAGATGGATGGAGAGATGGAGGGCCAGGGTCGCGCCGGTCGCGGCGAAGCTTGCGAGCCGCTCTCGCGCCGGCATGGCCGAGGCGCGGCCCGGTGTGCGTGTCAACACCAGGGACTGCGCCACCTCCGGCAGGGTCAGCTCCACCTTCAGCGCAGCCGCGGCCGCTGCAAAGGCCGGCACGCCGGGGGTGACCGTGTAGGGAATGGCCAACGCGTCGAGCCGGCGGATCTGCTCGCCCATGGCACTCCACACCGAGAGGTCGCCGGAATGGAGCCGCGCCACGTCCTCGCCGGCAATATGGGCGCGCACCATCTCGTCCATGATCTCGTCGAGGCTCATCGGCGCCGTATCGACGATGCGGGCGCCGGGCGGGCAATGCTTGAGGATCTCGCGATGCACGAGCGAGCCCGCATAGAGGCACACCGGCGAGGCGGCGATCAGATCGCGCGCCCTTAACGTGATGAGGTCGGGGGCTCCCGGGCCCGCGCCGATGAAATGGACGGTCATATGCCTTCGCTCGCGCTTGGTGAGGCGACCTCCGCCGATCGGGCCAGGGCGCAGGTCGCCGCACCGCCGGCTATACGCGGCAGAATGAGCTCGGCGCCAGGGCCTGCAGCGCTCAAAGCGACCGCTTCGGCGATGGAAGCGAAGCCAGTCTCTGCAAGGGCGCGTGCTGAGCGCGTCGGGCACAGCGGCTGCACCGAGGCCAGCGCCGCATCGTCGATCAGCAGGAGCGGCAGGGCTAACGCCTTGGCGGCAGCGGCAAGCCCAGGCGCGTCGCGGCGGAAGGCCGGCGCGGCGAGGGCATCGATGCGGCCTTCTGCGCAAGCCAGCCGTGCCTGTTCGATCAGCACGAGAAGGTCGGCCGGGGGGCAATCGGGCTTAAGGCCAAGGCCGGCAATGATCATGGCTTCACCACCCGCCACTGGGTCACGGTCATGGCCGGGCGGAAGCCGTGCAGGCTGCCGATACGGTCCAGCCGCGCGACTGAGAACCGCGTAAGGTCGCCGCCGAGCCGGCGAAAGGCCTCGATGAGGATCGCCTCGGTCTCCAGCGTCACCCCATTGGCCACCAGCCGGCCGCCCGGCTTGAGCCTTGCCCAGGCCTGATCCAGCACCCCGTCCTGCATGCCGCCGCCGATGAACACCGCATCGGGCTCAGGCAGGTCAGCGAGCGCTTGCGGCGCACGCCCGCGCACGATGCGCACCTGGCTGCTCACCCCCAGCGCCGCCGCATTGCCGGCCGCATTGCCTGCGCGCGTCGCGTCCTCCTCCATGGCAATGGCGCGATTGGCTGGGTGGGCCAGGCACCATTCGATGGAGATCGAGCCCGAGCCGCAGCCGATGTCCCAGAGCAGCGCGCCGACGCGTGGCGCCAGGCTGGACAAGGTCACCGCGCGGATCTCGCGCTTGGTGAGCTGCCCGTCGTGCACGAACAGCGCATCGGCAAGCCCTGGCCCGAGCGGGATGATCGTCGCGCCCGGACCGGCGGCAACCTCGATGCCCAGCAGGTTCAGCCGAGCCACGCCGCTGAGATCGAAGCCGGCGGCCTCTGCCCGCCGCACCCGCTCGTTGGCCCCGCCCAGCCGCTCCAGCACATGGATGGCGCTCGGCCCGAAGCCGCGGCCCGAAAGATACTGCGCCACTGCGGCGGGCGTGTGCTCATCCGCCGACAGGGCCAGGATGCGGCGGCCGGGATGGAGGAGCGGCGCGAGGCTCTCGATCGGCCTGCCGCACAGGGAGATGATGTGAGCCTCTTCATATGGCCAGCTCAGGCGCGCAGCCGCCAGCGACATCGAGGATACCGCGGGGATGACAAGCATTTCCCCGGCCGGGATCGCTCGCGTCAGCAGATTGCCGATGCCATAGAAGAACGGATCACCCGAGGCCACGACCGCAACGGGCTGCCCGCGTGCCGCGAGAATCATCGGCAGCGTGTCGCCGATCGGAGAGCGCCAGCTAAGCCTCTCGCCGCGCCCCAAGCCTTCCACCATGGCAAGGTGCCTGGCCCCACCCACCACCAGCGTGGCGCCCTCGATCAGCGCTTGCGCCGCGCTCGACAGGCCCGCCCGCCCGTCCTCGCCGATGCCGATGACGCTGAGCCAGGCGGTCATCGCCTCGAACTCGCCAGGAAAGGGCTTGGCAGGCGGCCGGTCCTGTGGAACAGCAGAACGCCATGAAGGTTCTGATCCTCGGCGGCACCAGCGAAGCGGCGGCCCTCGCCCGGCTGCTGGCGGGCGAGCACCGGCTCGATGCCCTCTTGTCGCTGGCAGGCGCAACCAAGGCCCCGGCCGCCCAGCCACTGCCGACCCGCATAGGCGGTTTCGGCGGCAGCGCCGGCCTCGCCCGGTTCTTGAGGGAAGAGCGATTTGCGCTGGTGGTCGATGCCACCCACCCCTTTGCCACCACCATGTCGGCCAATGCCCGCGCCGCCTGCAACCAAACCGGGGTGCCGCTGATCGCCATCCGCCGCCTCGCCTGGACGCCGCAGCCGGGCGATGCCTGGCAACAGGTGGCGAACCTCGAAGCCGCGATTGCCGCTCTGGGGGAGGCGCCCAGGCGCGTCTTCCTCACCACCGGCCGCAAGGAGGTGGCGATCGCCCGCCACGCGCCGCAGCATCACTATCTCATCCGCAGCGTCGACCCACCGCCGCCCGAAACCTTGCCGCCGCGCGCCACCGTGCTGCTGTCCCGCGGTCCCTTCGAAGTGGATGCGGAGCGCGCCTTGCTGCGCGAGCACCAAATCGAGGTGGTCGTCACCAAGAACGCCGGTGGCGAGGCCACCAGGGCGAAGCTCGACGCCGCCCGCGCCCTCGGGCTGCCGGTGATCATGGTGGAACGGCCGCCCAAGCCGCGAGCGGATGTGGAGGTTGCATCCGCCGCCGAAGCCTATGCCTGGCTTGCCGCTCATGTGACGGGTTCCCTGACCGAGCGGGGAGTGTAGACCCAGGGCGCATCGCCCTCCCGCGGGATCAGCCGTGTGGCGCTGGAGCCGATCATCACGAGCGTACGCATGTCGCAGCGCGCGGGCTCTGCGTCCTGCAAGCGGACGATATCGATCCGCTGCTCGGGCCGGCTGATGGCCGTGGCGAAGATCACGGGTGTTTCCGGCGCCTGGATCGCTCGAAGCCGCTCGAAGGCCTCCCCCAGCTGGTGCGGCCGCGCCTGTGAGCGGGCATTGTAGAGCGCGATGACGAAATCGGCGCGGGCGGCCACTTCGAGCCGTGCCAGGACCACAGGCCACGGCTTGAGGTTGTCGGAGAGGGAGATCGCACAGAAATCGTGGCCAAGCGGCGCGCCAATGGCCGCAGCCGCGGCGAACATGGCGGAAATGCCCGGCACCACCTCGATGTCGAGCCGGCGCCAGGCGGCGGGACCTTGCTCGATCGCTTCGAACACCGCCGCCGCCATGGCGAACACGCCCGCGTCCCCCGATGACACCACCGCCACCCTGCGGCCGCTCTCGGCCAGCACGAGAGCATGGCGGGCGCGGTCGAGTTCCTCCCGGTTGTCGGTCCGATGCCGCTCCTGGCCGGGCCTTTCCGGCACCCGGTCCACATAGGGGCCGTAGCCCACGATGTCGGTGGCCGTCTGCAGCCGGTTGCCCGCCTGTGCGGTGAGCAGTTCGGGCGCGCCCGGTCCAAGCCCGACAATGGTAAGGCTTCCGCTCATCGGACCCGCTGCCGCCCCGGCACCAGCACGATGCTGAAATAGTCCACGCTCTCATCATGAACGGCAGCGAGCGGCTGGACGCGCTCATGGGCCATGGTGCCGCCTTCCACCAGGATCGCGCGGTCAATGAGTCCGGTCTCCGCAAGCGCACGCCTTATGGTGCCGAGATGGCGCCCCACCTTCATGAACACTGCCGCATCCGCGTTTCTGAGCCGTGCGACCATGGCCTCCTGCGGCAGGGTGCCGGGCAGCACCAGCAGCACGTCGTCCCCATGGGCGATTGGCGCGCCGGCACGGGTCCAGCAGCCGCTCATGCCCGTCACCCCCGGCACAACCTCGCTGGCATAACGCCCATGCAGCCGGTCGAAGACATACATGAACGAGCCGTAGAAGAACGGGTCGCCTTCGCACAGCACCGCCACATCCCAGCCCTGGTCCAAGCAGGCGGCGAGCTCCATGGCGCATCGGTCGTAGAATGCCTCCATTTCCTCGTGATAGCGCGGATCGCGCACATCCATATCCGCCGTGAACGGGTAGTCGAAGCGCAGCTCGCGGGTCGCGGGATTGAGGTGGCCTTCGGCGATCATCCGGGCCTGACCGGGGCGGCCGCGCTTGGCGAAGAACGCGGTCACCGGTGCCGAGCCCAGCAGCCGCTTGGCTTTGAGCGTGACCAGCTCCGGGTCGCCCGGCCCCAAGCCAATGCCATAGAGCGTTGCCACCAACCTACTCCACCTCGCTGGCGATGGCGTTCACCGCGGCCACCGCCATGGCGCTGCCGCCCTTGCGGCCGCGCACGACCACCGACGGGATGCGGCCATGGGCAAGCAGCAGCTCCTTGGATTCCGCCGCGCCCACGAAGCCCACCGGCATGCCGATGATGGCCGCGGGGCAGGGCGCCCCCTCGTCGATCAGCTCCAAGAGCCGGAATAGCGCCGTGGGTGCGTTGCCGATCGCCACCACCGCGCCATCCAGCCAGTCGACCCACAGGTCGAGCGCGGCGGCGGAGCGCGTATTGCCGATGGCGCGGGCCCGCTCGACAATATCAGGCGCATCGAGGGTACAGACCACTTCGTTCTCCGCGGGCAGCCGGGAGCGGGTGATGCCATGCGCCACCATCTGGGAATCGCACAGGATGGGCCTGCCGTCGAGCAGCGCTTCCCGCGCCGCCTGATAGAAGCCAGGCGTGAACACGACGTCCCGGGCAATGTCCACCATGCCGCAGGCATGGATGACGCGCACCACCACCCGGGCCTCGTCCTCGCTGAAGCCCGAGAGGTCCGCCTCGGCCCTTATGGTGGCGAAGGACTGTCGGTAGATCTCCGCTCCGTCGCGGATATAGTCATACATGTCGCGGCGCATGGGCCCGTTTCTCACGCAAATGGTTGATGATCTCGTCCAGGGTCAGCCCGGTGAGGAGCGGCTCGTCTCCGGCGCTGCCATGCTCAACGAGCGCATAGCGCGCTTGCGAGCCGCCGACCAGGGTGAAATCGGCGGGCCCGCGGCGGGCACAGCCTTTGCGGCAGCCGGACAGGTGCACATCGAGGTCCGCCGCCGCGCCGCTGCGCGCAAGACGCTCTCCATCACGCCGGGTCGGCACCGTTGCCGAGCGGCAATAGGGCTGGCCGGGACAGGCGGCAATGTTGAGGCGGGCGTCCTCGCTGCTGGTGATCAGGCCGGCGGCTGCGGCCCAGTTCAGGAGATCGGCAGCACTTTCATCGGACAGGCCGGACAGAACGAAGGCGCGCCAGGGCGTCGCATGAAGCGCCTTGGCACCGGCAGCCCCGGCGCGATAAACCATCTCTTGCAGCAGACGCGCATCGATCTGGCCGAAGGGCAGGCCGAGGCTGATCCAGCCGGGCCCACGGAAAGGGCGCTCCGCCGCCGGGGCAGGGGAGGTCAGATGCTCCGCCTCGAGCCCTGCACGGCGGAACACCTCCGCCGCCCCGATTTGGTCCACCAGATTGCGCATGCGACGCGGTGGTGACGATTGTCCGGAGGCCAGCGCCAGGAACGCATGGGCAAGGCCGATGGCGACATCAGGTGCATCGGCTGGGTTGGTCCTGGCGGCCAAGTCGCAACCGGCGAGGCGAACGGCAATTCCGCCTCCGTGGCCGCGCAGCAGGATATCCGCTTCAATGCCGGCCAGCGGCAGCGCACCGCCACCGTCAACCACAAAGCCGAACTTGGCCGGCAGGCGCTTGAGGTCCAGCGCGGCCGCAAGCGGCGCGGCCGCAAGCCGGCCCTCGATCGCGCGGGCCAGCGCATGCGCATCGAACGTGGCCGTGGGATCCCGCGACCCAAGCGGACTGGCGAGCACGTTGCGGGTCTGCTCCAGGGCAGGGTCGTCAGCCGCAAGGCCGGCGGCCTGGATCTCAGCGGCGAACCGGGCTACCGTCGCCTCGTCGAGCCCGCGCATCTGCAGATTGGCCCGGTTGGTCAGCTCGATGATGCCATTGCCGTAAAGCTGCGCCGCCTCGGCCAGCCGCCTCGCCTGGTCGAGCGAAAGGGTCGCGGCGCTCGGTTTCACCCGCACCAGCAGCCCGTCGCCGGAGGCCATGGGCCGCAGCACGGTCGGGCACCAGCCTTTCACCTCTGCAGCAAGGCTCATGGCCGAAGCTCCTCGTGTTCCGCAAGCAGGGTGGCAACCGCATTGCGCCGCGGCCGCCACAGGTCGCGGCGGACGGCTTCGGCGAAGCGCGCCGCCATGGCCGCCCGCGCCTGCGGGTTCTCCCGGCGCAAGAATGCATCAACCGGCTCGCACCCAAGCGTCGCGTCGAAGATCAGCTCGAACTGCCGGTCGAAACGGCTGCCCAAGGTCGCGGCAAAGCCGAACAGGCCGTCGAGCCCGCGGGCGATCTCGGCCGCGCCGCGATAGCCGTGCCGCATCATGCCCTCGATCCAGCGCGGATTGGCCGCCCGGCCGCGCACGATGCGCCGTACCTCCTCCGCAACGGTCCGCAGCTTCGGCGCATTCGGGTCGGCCGTGTCCGCGTGGTAGAGCTGGGGCTCGCGGCCAAGGCTCTCCGCGGCGGCGGCAAACCCGCCCTCGTGCCCGGCGAAATCCAGGCTGTCCAGGAGGTCGATCTCGCGATGGTCCTGGAGATGCACCAAGGCCTGCGCTGCCTCGAGCCGCGCGGTGAAGCCGGAAAGGTCCGCCTCGCCCGCGAAGCTCAGCCCATAGGCATGGGCGGACGCCTCCAGGTAGGCGCCGCCGAGCGCTGCGCGATCCTCCCAGGCGCCGCGCTCGATGAGCGTGCTCACCCCCGCCCCATAGGCGCCGGGTGCATTGCCATAGACCCGCACCAGCGCCCTGAGCCGCGCTTCACCCTTAAGGCCCCGCGCCGCATCGGCATAGGGGTTGAACCCATCCGCCTCGTCCGCCCGATCGGCAAGCGTCCGCACCGCCTGGTCGAAAAGGGCGATCTGCTGCCCGAAAGCATCACGGAACAGGCCGGAAATCCGCAACGTAACGTCAACGCGCGGATGATCGAGGCGAGCCTCCGGCACGACCTCGATGCCGCTCACCCGGTTGGAGCCGGAATCCCATAAGGGCCGCACGCCCATCAGCACCAGGGCCAGAGCCAGATCCTCGCCGCCGGTGCGGATGGTGGTCGAGCCCCACAGGTCGAGCACCACGCTGCACAGCCACTCCCCGGTTTCCTGCATGTGCCGGCGGATGAGTTCGCGCGCCGTCTTCTCCGCCAGCACGAGGGCCGAGCGGGTGGGGATGGCGCGCGGGTCCACGGTGAACAGGTTGCGCCCGGTGGGCAGCACGTCGACACGGCCGCGGCTTGGCGCGCCCGCCGGCCCCGGCGCGACGAAGCGGCCGTCAAGTGCGGCAAGCAAGGCCTGCCGCTCGGCTTCGGCGCAGGCATCGAGCCGCCGGACAATCGCGTCAGGCGCAAGGCCCGGCGCGGAGGCGGCAATGGCTGAAGCAAGCGCATCGCGCCGCGCTTCCTCGGGCGCTCGGCCGAACACATGCAGCCCATCGCGGATCTGCAGGTCCTTCACATCGCAGAGATAGGCATCGAGCCGGGCCAGGGCCTCGTCCTCGTCGGCCGCGGCCGACGCGCCGCTTTCCTCCAGAAGGCCGAGATCGGCGGCCCGCTCCAGGATGTCGCGCTTGAGCAGGGCCATGCGCCGCCGGTCAAGACCATCGGCAGCGGCATATTCGTCGATGAGCTTTTCGAGCTCCGCGGCAGCCCCATGGCTGCCCGCGCTCTGCAACGGAGGTGTCAGGTGACCGATGGTGACCGCGCCAAGCCGCCGCTTGGCGGCCGCCGCTTCGCCCGGATTGTTGACGATGAAAGGATAGACCACCGGCAGCCCGCCCAGCAGTGCCGTCGGAGCGCAGTGCCGGGACAGGGCCACCGCCTTGCCCGGCAGCCATTCCAGCGTGCCATGGGTGCCGAGATGCACCATCGCATGCACCCGCTCGACCTCCCTGAGCCAGAGATAGAAGGCCACATAGGCATGGCGCGGCGGCAGGTCCGGGTCGTGATACTGGGCCTTGCGGTCGAGCCCCTGGCCCCGGTCGGGCTGGATGGCAATGGTGATGCGGCCCACCGCATGGACGGCGAAATGGAACGCACCGTCGCCATAGGCTGGGTCCTGCTCGGGCGCGCCCCAGGCGGCCTCGATGCGCTCGCGCAACGCTGCGGGAAGGGTTGCGAACAAACGACGGTAATCCGCGCCACTGAGCACCGGCCGCGCCTCGCCTTGGCGCAGGGCCGCACAGACCACTTCCGCATCCGCGCCAGCCTCATAGCCGGCATCTGAAAGCAGCCGCAGGATTTCCGCCGTGCTGGCCAGGGCATCGAGCCCGACCGCGTGGGCGACCTGGCCCTGCGCGCCGGGATAGTCCGACAGCACCACAGCGATGCGTCGCTCAGGCCAGGGCGTCCGCCTAAGGCGCACCCAGCCCTTGGCCCGCGCCACCGCCAGCGCGACGCCATCCCTATCCGGCTCATGGACCGTCCGCGTGATATCGACGCCCGCCCCGACCGGCTGGTCCGCCTTGAACGATATGGCTGTGGTCAAAAGCCGGCCATCGAGCTCCGGCAGCACCACATGCATGGCAAGATCGGCCTCCGACAGGCCGCGGCTGGACGAAGCCCAGGCGGCGCGGGCGGCGCCGGACAGCACCAGCTGCAGCACCGGCACATCAGCCATATCGAGGGGCGAGACCCCATCCTCGTCCCGCCGGGCCGAGAAAGCGGTGAGGTTGAGGATCACATCCGGCCGTAGTCGCGACAGTTCGTCAGCGATGAAAGCGGCGCTCGCCGGATCCTTGAGGCTCGTCACATAAAGTGCATGGGGCGCGATGCCGGCCTCAACCAGCGCGGCCGCCAGCGCGTGCACCGGCGCCACATCATCGGCCAGCACATAGGCGCGATAGAGGATGATTGCCGCCTTGGCCGCCTCCGGAGGCAGCGGGCAGGGGCCCAGATCGAGGACGCCCGCCGCCGGCAACGGTGTGGCGGACGGTCCATCGTCAGCGCCAATCCCGGCGAGATGGGCGGCCAAGCGCAGGGCCGCCGCCATGTTGTCCGGCCCGCCATGGCGGAAATAGTCGCGCAGCCGGTCCAGCGCCTCCGGCGACACGGTGGACATGGCCTCCAGCCTGTCGTCGACTCGATTGTCGCCGTCGAGCAGGGCAAGGGCGATGGAGCGCTCGCGGCAGAGGCTGCTCAACTCCTGCGCGCCGTAGCGCCAGTAGTCGAGCCCGCCCAGCAGCCGCACGATGATCACCCGCGCATGCCTGAGCGTCTTGTCGAGATAGAGATCCACCGACATGGGGTGGCGCAGGCGGCCGAGATTGGCCATGCGCAGGCCGGGAAGACCCTGGGCCCCGCGGACATAGGCGGCCGCCACCGCCCCGAGATCGGAATCGGAAAACGACAGAAAGGCCATGTCCGCCGGCGCATGGTCGAGGTCGACCGCGGCATCGGCCTCATCCAGGGAATGCGTCTCGCGGACCAGAAGATGCATGGGCCAATCGGACGGCAGCCGCCGTCATCCCTCCCTGATCATCGCCGCGATGGCGTCCTTGTCGAAGCCGCTCTGGCCGATCACCACGATCTTGCCGCCACGCGCCTCGTTCGGCGACCACGGCCGGTCATAATGGTGGCTGAAGCGGCTGCCCACCCCCTGCACCAACAGCCGCATGGGCTTGGCCCTGACGCCCACAAAGCCTTTTATGCGCAGGATGTCATGGGCTTCCGCCGCCGCCTTCAACCGGCGCAGCAGGGCATAGGGGTCGTCGATCTCGTCGATGGCAACCACGAAACTGTCGAAGTCGTCATGCTCGTGTTCGCCATCCACGGCGTCATGATGGGACGGCCGCGCCGCGAGGTCATTCTCCGCCGCTGCGCCAAGCCCCAGCAGCACGGCCGGATCGATCTGGCCCTGCCGTGCCGGGATCACCTTGACCGCGCGGGAAATGCTCCCGGCAATCTCCTGCCTGAGCGCTTCCACCTTGTTGTGATCGAGCAGGTCGGCCTTGTTGAGCACGATGAGGTCGGCCGCATTCAGCTGGTCCTCATAGACCTCTTCCAACGGATTGTCGTGGTCGAGGCTGTCATCTGCCCGCCGCTGCGCGTCTACCGCATCCGGGTTGTCCGCAAAACGCCCCTCGGCCACCGCCGGCCCGTCCACCACCGCGATCACCCCGTCCACCGTCACCCGCGAGCGGATGGACGGCCAGTCGAACGCCTTGAGCAGCGGCTTGGGCAGGGCGAGGCCCGAGGTCTCGATGATGATGTGATGGGGCGGCTCGGGCCGGTCGAGCAGGGCTTCCATGGCGGGCAGGAACTCGTCCGCCACCGTGCAGCATAGGCAGCCATTGGCGAGTTCCACGATGTTCTCCTCGGGGCAGGAGGTGATCCCGCAGCCCCGAACGATCTCGCCGTCCACCCCTTCCGTGCCGAACTCGTTGACGATCAGCGCGAGGCGCTTGCCGCCCGCATTCTCCAGCACATGGCGCACCAGGGTGGTCTTGCCCGCGCCGAGAAAGCCGGTGATCACCGTGGCTGGCACCTTCGCGCTCGCAACACTCATTCGATTGTCTCCATGGCTGGCAGAATCTGGTCGGGAGAGGGCGTGCGGCCGCCGATGGCATCGCTGAGCGACGCCGGCCGGCGGGAGCGGAACACCCCGCCGGTGGGCGAGGCCGCATAGGCCTGGCAATAGGCGAGAATATCGGCGCCGATGCTGGGGCAAAGCCGGCGCAGGAGATAGGTCCATTTGCCCGGCTGCGAAATGGCCGCGGAGCAGCCTTCGTCGCAATTGGCCAGGCACACCACCGGCACGAGCTCCACCGGCGCTTCGGTACCCTTGTCCGCGAGCATATCGCGCAGGGTGTCATAGAGCGCGCGACCCGTGGCGCGGTCGGCAGGCCCCGGATTCTCGCCGGCCATGCGGCAGGTGATGCAGACATGCAGCTTCGGTCGGCCGGTCTCGCTCAAGCGTTGCCTCGCACCTCCCGCGCATAAGCGGGCGATATGGGTGCGGCTTGCGGAATGATGACCCCGAGAGATCCCGGCATGGGCTAAGCCAAACGAGCGGCTTCGGCCTCATGTCGTCCGTCAACCGGCGCACCCCGCCCGGCAGCCCGGATCATGTTCGACGGCAGGTCTCCTGGCTCGCGCCTCCATCGCCCGGAACCCCTTCCCAGCTCTTAAGGCCAGTGGGACAGCGCCCGGTCTCGACGCTTACAGTTGCGGGGGCAGCTTCGGCTTTGAGGCCCGTTGGGGCATCGCACCGAATTCCCTTTTCATCTTCCACGGTGGAAGAACCGTCCGCATTTAGCTATGACCTCTGAGGAATCCTGTCAATCACATCGGGCATCAGGCCTTTGGAGACAGCACTTCCCAAGCTCACCCTGGTCCTCGGCGGCGCCCGCTCCGGCAAGAGCCGCCATGCGGAGCAGCTGGTGACGAGCACGCCCCCGCCCTGGGCCTATGTGGCAACCGCCCGGGCCTATGATGACGAGATGCGCGCACGCATCGCGCAGCATCGCCAGCGCCGTGCCTCTGGGTGGCAGACCATCGAGGCGCCGGTCGATCTCGGCGGCGCGATCCGTCAGCTGCTATCAGAGCAGCCGGTGCTGATCGACTGCCTCACCCTGTGGCTCACCAATCTCATGCTCGGCGAGCATGACCGCCAGGCCGCCTTGCGCGACCTCGAAGCCGCGCTCGATGCCCGCAGCGGCCCGGTGGTAATGGTGTCGAACGAAGTGGGGCTCGGCATCGTGCCGGAGAATGCCCTGGCGCGGTCGTTCCGCGACGCGCAGGGCCGGCTCAACCAGCATATGGCGGGGAGGGCGGATGCGGTCCTGTTCATGGTGGCCGGCCTGCCCCTCAAGGTGAAATGAGCAAGCCATGACCACGATCACGCCCGAAGAAGAAGCGCGCCACCGCGCCAAGATGGCCAAGCGCAAGGCGGTTCAGGATGCGGAGGTCGCTGCCAAGACCCTGGAGAAGGGGCTGCTGATCGTCCATACCGGGCCGGGCAAGGGCAAGTCGACCGCCGCCTTCGGCCTTGCCCTGCGCATGATCGGCAATGGCGGCAAGGTGGGGGTGGTCCAGTTCATCAAGGGCGCCTGGTCCACCGGCGAGCGCGCCGTGCTGGAGCGCTTCGGCGACCTGGTCGAGTGGTACAGCATGGGCGAAGGCTTCACCTGGGAGACGCAGGACAAGGCCCGCGACATTGCCGCCGCGCAGGCGGCCTGGGGCAAGGCGCGCGCGCTGATGGCCGATCCGAACCTGCGGCTGCTGATTCTCGACGAACTCAACATCGCCCTGCGCTACGAGTACCTGCCGCTGGACGAGGTGGTGGAGGCGCTCAAAGGACGGCGTTCAGACCTGCACGTGGTGGTCACCGGCCGCAACGCCAAGCCAGCCCTGATCGAGGCGGCCGACCTGGTCACCGAGATGGGCCAGGTGAAGCACCATTTCGCCGCCGGGGTGAAGGCCCAGGCCGGCATCGAGTTCTGATCGGGCGGGGCTCATTCCCATGACCGCGCGGGCCATCATGTTCCAGGGCACCGGCTCGAACGTGGGCAAGTCGCTCATGGTGGCCGGCCTTGCCCGCGCCCTGGTGCGGCGTGGGCTCAAAGTGGCCCCGTTCAAGCCGCAGAACATGTCCAATAATGCGGCGGTCACGGCCGATGGCGGCGAGATCGGCCGCGCCCAGGCGCTGCAGGCGCGCGCAGCACGCATGCGGCTATCGGTCCATATGAACCCGGTGCTGCTCAAGCCGCAGAGCGAGACGGGTGCCCAGATCATCGTTCAGGGCCGCATCTGGGGCCAGGCTGGCGCCCGCGAATTTCAGACGGTCAAGCAGCAGCTCATGGGTGCCGTGCTCGACAGCTTCGCCACACTAGGAGCAGAGGCCGATATCGTGCTCGTGGAAGGGGCGGGGAGTGCATCCGAGATCAACCTGCGTGCAAACGACATCGCCAATATGGGCTTTGCCCGCGCCGCCAATGTGCCGGTGGTGCTGGTGGGCGACATCGACCGCGGCGGGGTGATTGCCAGCCTGGTCGGCACCAAGGCGGTGCTCGATCCGAATGATGCCGGCACGATCCAAGGCTTCATCGTCAACAAGATGCGCGGTGATCCCACCTTGTTCGCGGATGGCATGCGCGAAATCGCCGCCCGCACCGGCTGGGCACCTTTAGGGCTGGTGCCGTTCTTGCCCCAGGCGGCGCGCCTTCCCGCTGAGGACGCCCTCGATCTCGCGGAACGGCATTCCGGCGGCAGGCCGGGCGCGCGAGTGCGCATCGCCGTGCCGCTTCTGCCGCGCATCGCCAATTTCGACGATTTCGACCCGCTCGCCGCCGAGCCGGACGTGGACCTCGTGATGGTGAAGCCCGGCGAGCCCCTGCCGGCAGACGCCCGGCTGGTGGTGCTGCCGGGTTCCAAGGCGACGATTGCCGACCTCGAGGCGCTCATCGCCAATGGCTGGGACGCTGATCTCAAGGCCCATCTGCGCCGGGGCGGCCAAGTTCTTGGTATCTGTGGCGGATTCCAGATGCTCGGTCGCACCATCGCCGATCCCGATGGCATCGAGGGGCCGCCCGGCGAGGTGCAAGCCCTTGGCCTGCTGGAGGTGGACACGGTGCTCACCGGCGATAAGACGCTGCGCGAAGTTGAAGGCCGAAGTGATTCGGACGACTCACCCTTTCGCGGTTACGAGATGCATGTGGGGCGAACCACCGGCCCGGCCATGTCGTTACCCCTGCTGACCTTCGCTGACGGTCGGGTGGACGGCGCCCGGTCGCCGGACGGGACGATCATGGGCACCTATGTCCACGGCCTGTTCGGTGACGACGAGCAGCGCGCCGCCTGGATTCGCCGCCTGGGGGGCAGTCCGTCGAACCATTCTCATGACCAGGAGGTGGAGGACGCGCTGGACACCCTCGCCGCCCATCTGGAGCGCCATGTGGATATCGACGGCATTCTCACGCGAGCACGCTGACCGCCAGCAGCAGGAGCACGATCGCAAAGGCCTGGACCGCGCAGGCCAGCCGGTAGAGCGAGAGGGCGCGGCGGATGTCGCCCGGTGTAGCCTCCGCCCGGCCATCGCCCATCCAGGCATCCTCCCGCCGAATATCGCCATAGACCTTCGGCCCGTTGAGCCTCAGGCCCAGCGCCCCGGCCAGCGCCGCCTCCGGCCAGCCGGCATTGGGAGATTTGTGATGCCGGGCGTCGCGCCACACCGCCCGCCAGGCGCCGCGCGCTTGGCAGTCGGGCAAGTGGGCCGCGGCAATGATCAGCCAGAGCGCGGCAAGGCGTGACGCAGGCAAGTTGACCAGATCGTCCAGTCGCGCCGCCGCCCAGCCGAAAGCCAGATGCCGCGGCGTCTTGTGACCGATCATGCTGTCCGCCGTGTTCACCGCCTTGTACAGGCTGATCCCGGGAAGGCCCGCCACGGCGCACCAGAAGGCCGGCGCCACCACCCCGTCGGAAAAGTTCTCGGCCAGGCTTTCCATGGCAGCCCGCGCCACGCCCGCTTCATCGAGGGCCGCCGGGTTTCGGCCGACGATGCGCGAGACCGCCGCGCGCCCACGGGCCAGCCCCTCGCGCTCCAGCGCCTCGGCGACCGCCGCCACGTGTCGGTCCAGGCTGCGCTGAGCGATCAGGCTGGAGGCGAGCGCGCCAAGCAGCAGCACCGCTGCGAACAATGGGAGAGAGGCGAGCGCCCCGCGCTCGACGAGAACCGCCACCGCCGCCGTGACCAGCAGCACCAGCGCCAAAGCGACCACGCCGTTGAGCCGCCGTTCCCGGTCCGGCGCGCCATCGCGGTTGAGCGCGCGGTCGAGCCAGCCGATCAGCGCGCCCATCCAGGTGACGGGATGGCCGACAGCCCGGAAAAGGCGATCAGGGTAGCCGAAGCTTGCCTCGATCAACAAACCGGCCAGCAATAATGTAAGGTTGTCGGAAACGGCCATGAGAACAGCGCAGGTGATGATCATGAGCGGTGTAGGTGGGCACGCGCGGGCCGGCAAGTCTTCGTTAGCGCCAGCCTTCGACGACGCGTTCCGCGTAGAGCTCGAAGCTTTGCTACGCTGGCGCCGCGATGTCCGCCACTTCCGGCGCGACCCGGTCGATGGCGCTTTGCTCGACCACCTGCTGAGTCTCGTCGATCTCGCCCCGTCCGTCGGCAATAGCCAGCCCTGGCGAATCGTGCGGGTCGAGAGCGCCGCCGCCCGCCAGGCGGTGCGGGCGAGCTTCGAGGCGGCCAATGCCGCGGCGCTGAACGGCTATGAGGGCGAGCAGGCCGCCCTTTACGCCCGCTTGAAGCTGGCCGGGCTCGACGATGCGCCCGTGCAGCTCGCCGTGTTCGTGGAGGAAGGCTGCGCCCAAGGCCATGGCCTCGGCCGGCAGACCATGCCGGAAATGCTGCGCTATTCGGCGGTGAGCGCCATCCACACCCTGTGGATCGCCGCCCGCGCCTATGGCCTCGGGCTGGGCTGGGTTTCGATCCTCGACCCCGACGCGGTCACCCGGCTGCTCGCCTTCGCCCCGTCCTGGCGGCTGGTCGGCTATCTCTGCCTGGGCCACCCGCGCTTCGACCAGGAGGTGCCGGAGCTCGAGCGGGCGGGCTGGCAGGCGCGCACCGACGGATCCGCTCGCATCTTCGTGAAATGAGGCTCGACAGCGCATTGAGCGTGCAGTAGCGTCGCAGCCGGACCGGTCCCGCAAGGGCGAACAGGGAACACGGTGATTCGTATCGACCGATACGGAGAAGCCGCGGCTGTCCCCGCAACTGTAGGCATCGAGCCCCGTCCTGTTGACCACTGGCCTTGCCGCCGGGAAGGGAGGTTCGGGGCGCTGGAGATGCGAGCCAGTAGACCTGCCGGTTCGTGGAGCTGTTCGGAAGGCCGCCGGTGGAGCGGCAGGAGGCAAGTCATGGCAAGAAATGTTCAGACCACGGCGTCTGCGAACGTCCCCTCAACATCATCGTCGGTGCTGTCGCGCCTGGCCGCCCCGGCGCTGCTCTTCGTCATGGGGGCGGGGCTCGTGTTCCTCGCGGGGTTCTCCCACGCGCAGAGCCTGCATGACGCGGCCCACGACACGCGCCATGCGCTGTCCTACCCCTGTCACTGAGCCATGTTCGGCAAGATACTAGCCGGCGGCCTGATCGGAGGCCTCGCCGGGGGGATTGCCGTTGCCGCGATTCAGGCGGTCACGACCACCCCGCTCATCCTGCATGCCGAAACGTTCGAGGTGGCCCAATCGGGCGTGCACACGGCGCTGAACGGCGGCCTGCTCTGGCTGGCCCACGGCCCGGCGCACGGCACGGCCGGTGAGGGCGCAGGCAACGACCTGACCCGGCTATTCTCGACCAGCATCATGACCTGCGTGGTCGCCGTGGGCTATGCCTGGATGCTGCTCGCCGCCATGTGGGTGAAAGGCGAGGCGATCACCGCCCGCGCGATCGTGCCCTGGGCCATTGCCGGCTTCATTGCCACAGGGCTCGCCCCGGCCCTTGGCCTCGCCCCGGAGCTGCCGGGCGCCGCCTATGTCGATCTGGGAGCGCGCCAGCTGTGGTGGGCCGGCACCGCCATCGCCACCGCCGCAGCGCTCGCTTGCTTCGCCTTCGGCCGCAATGGCCTGTGGATGGCTGCCGGGCTGATGCTGCTCGTGCTGCCGCATCTGATCGGCGCACCCCATACCGAAGAGACGGTGAGCCGCGTGCCCGCCGAACTGGCGGCGGCCTTCGCCTCGGCCTCGCTGGTCGTGCAGGCGCTCGTCTGGATCGTCCCGGCAGTGCTGGCCGGTTTCTTCGTCTCGCGCATGACGGCGGACTGAACGACGAGCCGTCCCTCCGCGAGCGGGGACGGCTGTCGCGTTCGCTCAGCCCTTTACTGCGCCTGACCCTGCGCCGGAGCGGGCGAGCCGGGCGCGGGCGACGTCGGCGCTGGTGATGTTTCGGGTGCCTCTGCCCGGTTTTCCATCTGCTCGGTGGTGGTGCCGGTGCCGGTCTCGGCAGACTGGTTGCCGACCTCGTCCGTGCCGAACACGAAATAGGCCAGAGCAGCCACTGCCACGATCAGCGCGCCCAGCAGGATCAGCAGATTGCTGCTGCCACGCGGCGTCGGCGTCCTAGGGGGAGTGTTATCGTAATCCTGCGACATATGACGGTCCTCCGAAGAGCGGTGTGGACGGACAACACTTCGGTCGTGAGGTTGGTTCCACGTCCTAACCCATTGAACTGGGCCGCTGTTCGGTTGTAGAGTGCTGACTCCCCCCTTAAGGAACACTTAATCGCGCATGCGGACGAGCGCGTCGACCGCCACGACGCCTTCGCCAGGCGCCAGCACCAGCAGCGGGTTGACGTCCAGCTCGACCAGGCGGCCGGCATGGGCGCGGGCGAAATCGGCGATCCTCAGCATCGTCTCGACCAGTGCCGGCCGGTCCCCGTATTTGCCGCGGAAGCCTTCGAGGAGCTTGGCGATCTTCAGGCCGTCCAGGGCACGCTCGACTTCCTGCCGGCTGGTCGGCAGCAGAACCGTAGCACTGTCCCGCAAGAGCTCGGCGAGCACGCCGCCGGCGCCGATGACCAGGGCCTGGCCGAATTGCGGGTCCTCGATGACGCCGACAATGACCTCGCAGACCGCGCCGGTGACCATGCGTTCGACCAGCACCTCGCGCGAGAGGGATGAGAGCCGCTGTGCCGCCGCTTCCACCGCCGCACGGTCGCGCAAGTCGATGGCAACGCCGCCGACATCCGACTTGTGCAGGAGGTCGTCACCGGAGGCCTTCAGCACCACGGGATAGCCGAGGCGATCCGCGACTGCAGCAGCCTGCTCTACCGGACAAACCTCTCCCCAGGGCACTGGCACGCCGAAGCGGGCGAGCAGCGCCTTGGCGGTCTGCTCGCTGATATTGCGCACCAGGCCGGAAGCAGCGGGCACCGGCTGGGGCAGGGCAGGGGGCATCTCCCGCAACCAGGCTTCATGCACTTTGGCTGCGGCTTCGAGGGCGGTCAGCGCATCATCCAGCCCGAGCATGGGCGCCACGCCGCGACGGGCCAGCATCTCGCAGACCTCTTCAGGCAGGCATTCGTGCAGGGTCGCCACCACGGCGGCGGGCCGGCCGGTCGCCTCGGACGCGCCAGCAAAGATTTCCGCCGCCGCCACCCAATCGGAGCGTTCGAGCCTGCCGGTGGGCATGTCGAGGATCAGGATGCCGGCATCGAAAGGACCAGCGAGCGCCGCGCTGAACGTTGCCATCTGCTGGTCCGGCTTGCCCCAGATGAAGGTGTGATAATCAAGCGGGTTTTCGATCGCGACATAGTCATTGAGGGTGGCGCGCACGGCAGCTGCGCTGTCGCCGAACGGCGGGAACGTCAAGCCTCTCCCCTCCGCCATATCGGCGACCAAGGCGGCCTCGCCGCCCGAGCAGGACAAGGAAACCACCCGGTTGCCGGGCAGGGGGCCGACAATGGACAGGAATTTCAGGGTCTCCACGAAACCCGTCATGCTCGCGGCGCGGATGATGCCGTAACGCTCGAACATGGCGTCATAGAGCCGGTCGGCGCCGGCCAGCGATCCGGTATGGCTCTTGGCCACCCGCGCGCCGGCATCCGAACGGCCGGTCTTGAGCACGACGATGGGCTTGCGGGCGAGACGGGCGCGGGCTGCCGCTTCGGCAAAGCGCGGAAGATCGGCAAGGCCCTCGATATGCAGGCCGATGGCATTGACGCGGGGATCGGCGGCGAACACCTCCACCATGTCGGCGATGCCGATATCCGCCTGGTTACCGAGGGTATAAACCGCGGCGACCGGTAGCCCGCGCTGGGTGAAGGTGAAGTTGAGGCCCATATTGCCGCTTTGCGTCACGATGGCCACGCCCCTGTCGCGCAGGCGCAAATTGTGCACGTCGGGCCATAAGGCGCAGCGCTCCATCGCGCTGACATAGCCGTAGCAATTGGGCCCCATGACCGGCATGCCGCCGGCCGCCTGCAGCAGCTCCTGCTGGAGGCTCGCGCCCTCGTCTCCCGTCTCGGTGAAGCCCGACGCGTAGAGCACCGCACCGCCGCAGCCGAGACGCCCTAGCCGGCGCACTATGTCGATGGTGGGGCCGCGCGGCACGCCGACAAAGGCGGCATCGACCGCCTCGGGCAGGTCCTCCGGGCTGGCGAGGCAGCGCAAGCCCGCCATCTCCTCGCGCTTGGGGTTCACCGCATAGACCCGCCCGGGAAAGCCGAGTTCCTGGGTACGGCGCAAGGCGATCTCCGCCTCGCGGCCGCCGATGAAGGCGATGGACTTCGGGCGGAACAGGCGATGCAGGCGATCGGCCGTGGACTTGTGTTCTGCTGCCATCAAGCGTCCTCAGGCACCGAGCGGCCGCAGCAGGGCACGCGAGATGATATGGCGCTGGATCTCGCTGGTGCCTTCCCAGATGCGCTCGATACGCGCGTCGCGCCACAGGCGTTCGAGGGGAAGCTCGCTCATGAGCCCCATGCCACCGTGAATCTGCAGCGCCTCGTCGGTGACGAAGGCCAGCATCTCGCTGGCGAACAGCTTGGCCATGGCGGCATCCTCGTCCGTCATGGCGCCCTGGTCGGCCTTCCAGGCGGCGTTCAGGGTCAGCATCTCCGCGGCTTTATAGCGTGTCGCCATGTCGGCCAGCTTGAAGGAGACGCCCTGAAACTTGCCGATCTGCTGGCCGAACTGCTTGCGCGTGGCCGCCCACTGCAGCGCGAGGTCAAGCGCCCGCTCGGCCCGGCCGAGACAGCCGGCCGCCACCTGCAACCGCGTCGGGCCCAGCCAGTCATTGGCGACTTCGAAGCCCTTGTGCACCTCGCCCAGCACCTGGGACGATGGCACCCGGCAATTCTCGAAGCGTAGGATCGAATTCTTGTAGCCGCGATGGGACACGTTCTCATAGCCGGGCAGCACCTCGAAGCCCGGCGTGCCCTTGTCGATGAGAAAGGCGGTGATGAGCTTCTTCGGCCCGCGCGGCGTTTCCTCCACACCAGATGCGGCGAACAGGATCACGAAATCGGCCACATCCGCATGGCTGATGAAATGCTTGGTGCCGTTGATGACCCAGTCATCACCGTCCTTGACCGCCGAGCATTTCATCGAGCGCACGTCGGAGCCGGCCTCGGGCTCGGTCATGGCCAGGCAGTCGCTGCGCTCGCCGCGGACCGTGGGATAGAGATAGCGCTCCCGCTGTTCCGGGGTGCAGGCCATGAGAATGTTGGAGGGGCGCGCCACGCAGGTCCAGTGCAGGGCGTAATTGGCGCGGCTCAGCTCTTTCTCGTAGAGCACCCAGGAGACGGTATCGAGCCCAGCGCCGCCTGCTTCCTCCGGCATGTTGGCGGCATAGAGGCCGGCGGCGATCGCCTTGGCCTTGATCTCCTCCACGAGATCGGGCCGGAGCTCGCCGGTGCGCTCGACCTCCGCCTCGTACGGAAACAGCTCCTGCTCGACGAAGGCGCGTGTGGTGCGGATGAGCATGTTCTGTTCGTCGGTGAGCGAGAAGTCCATGTGACGTTTCCTCGAACTCGGCGCGCTTGTCTTGCGCAGCAACGTTAGCGAAAGGTCTCTGTGTGCCCGTCGACGGCGATCGCCTGGCCGGACACCATGGCGGCCTGGGGCGAGGCGAGGAACAAGACCATGTCAGCGATCTCCTCCGGGTCCACGAAGCGGCGGAGCGACGACTGCTTGGCATAATCGGTGCGGATCTCGTGCTCGCTCACCCCCGACACGCGAGCCTGGGCGGCGATGACCCGGTCCATGCGCTCGCCCTCGACCGAGCCGGGGCAGATGGCGTTGACGCGAATGCCGAACGGCCCCAGCTCGACCGCCAGCGACTTGGTGAAGCCGATGACCGCCCATTTGGCCGAGGCATAAGGCGTGCGGTAGCCATAGCCATAAAGGCCTGCGGTGGACGACATGTTGATGATGGCGCCGCGGCCCTGCTTCTTCATGGCCGGCACCGCCTGGCGCACGCACAGAAACTGGCTGTCGAGATTGACCGCCAGGCAATGGCGCCATTCCTCGATGCTCAGGTTCTCGACCGCGGCGGTTGGCCCGGCGATCCCGGCATTGTTGACCAGCACGTCGAGGCCGCCCAGATCGTCCAGCGCATCGGCAAACCAGCGGTCGACATCGTCCTCATCGGTGACGTCGCAATAGGCCGCCTCGATCTCCGGTGCCTCGGCCCGGAACTCCTCCAGCGCCTCGTCATCGATATCGCAGATGTGCACGCGCGCGCCACTTGCGGCAAAGGCCAGCGCCACGGCCCGCCCGATACCACCGGCCGCTGCGGTGATCATCACCCGCTGCGCCGTCATGAGACGGGCTCCGGCACGGCCATGGTGCGGCCCACCTGAGCCGGCTGCGGCATGGTTCTGTGCACGGCCCAGATGGCCTTGAGGGCCGCGAACACATCCTCGCGAATCGGGCAGGCGCGCTGGGCCTTCGTGTCCACATGCAGCAGCATCTGCTCGGTGGTCGCGAGAAGGTCGCCGCTCTGCCCATGGAACATCTGGTGGAAGATGTGCAGGCGCTTGGCATCGAGCCCGATGAGCTGGGTCGTGAAGCGCAGCGGCTCGCTCGCCGCCACTTCCTTCAGGTAGTTGATATGGGTCTCGACCGTGTAGAAGGAGAGGCCGGTGGCCCGATAGGCTTCGTCATCGCCGATGAAGCGGAACAGGGCGTCGGTCGCGTCGCCAAAGGCGGTGAGATAATAGCTCTCGCTCATATGGTTGTTGTAGTCGACCCATTGCGGCGAGACATAGCCCTGATAAAGCTCGAGCGGGGCGGCGATCCCATCGCCCGGCTGCCAGCGCTTCGTACCGCGGGACTGGTAGGCTGAGGCCTCTTCGCGGGCGAGCACTGTGCCGGCGCCGATTTTGTGCTGCTGCAGCACGCGCATGAGGTCGACCAGCACGTCGTTGCGCAAAGTCTCGAGCTCGCGCACCGAGCGGCCGGCGGCCTGTGCCTCGCAACCGGAAATCAGCCGCTCGGCGAGTTCGTCGCTCCATGGGGGGTATTTGAGGTCGGTCCAGGGCAGGTCGAGGGTCGGGTCGAACTGGGCCACGAAATGGCGCATGCCGCCTGGGCCGCCCGCCAGGTGGTAGGTGAGGAACGAGCCCATGAAGGCCCAGCGCAGCCCGGCGGAATAGACGATCGAGTCGTCGATTTGCGCGGTGGTGGCCACGCCCTTGTTGAGGATGTGCAGCGCCTCGCGCCAGAGGGCCTCCTGCAGGCGATCGCAGATATAGCCGTCAATTTCCTTCGAGAGGCGCAGCACATGCATGCCGATGCGCTCGTAATAGGCGGCGGCGCGATCCATGGCTTCAGGCGAGGTCTTGTCCCCCGGCACCAGCTCCACCAGGGGCAGGAGATAGACCGGGTTGAAGGGGTGGCCGATCACCACCCGTTCCGGGTGCCTGACGCAGGCGGATTGCAGACGGGAGGGCAGGAAGCCGGACGAGCTCGAGGCGATCACCACATCCGGCCGGGCAATGGCGTCGATCTTGGCGAACAGATCAATCTTGAGCTGCTCGCGCTCAGGTGCTGCTTCCTGGATGAAGTCCGCCGCGGCCGCGACCTCTTCCACTGAGCGGGTGAAGCGCAGCTGCCCACGCGGGCCCGGCGCCACGGGCATCAGCTTCAGCATGGAGGGCCAGGCGGTCTCGATCGCCTCGTTCAGGCGCTGCTCCGCGTCTGGCGCCGGGTCGGTGGCGATCACGTCGAAGCCGCGCACCAGCAGGCGGGCCGCCCAGCCGGCGCCGATCACGCCCGACCCGATGATGCCGACGGTGCGGATGGGGGTGGATTGGCTCATGGCTGAGGCCTCACGCCGCCGGCTGCTTGAGGCCGAGGATCGCACGCGCCTCCGCAGGGCTCGCCACGCTGGAGCCCAGGAGCTCGATGATCTTCACCGCCCGCTCGACCAGGCTGCCATTCGAGGCATAGACGCCGCGGTCGAGATAGAGATTGTCTTCCAGCCCCACGCGCACATGGCCACCGAGCACCACCATCTGGGCCACCATGGGCATCTGCCAGCGGCCGATGCCGAAGCCCGCCCAGACCGCGTTGGGCGGCAGCATCTGCGACTGGTAGACGGCGGTGGCGGCGCTGACCGGCGCACCCCAGGGAATGCCGAGGCACAGCTGGAACAGGGGACGGTCGTCCATCAGCCCTTCCTCGCAGAGCTGCTTGGCGAACCACAGATTGCCGGAATCGAAGATCTCCATCTCGGCCTTGACGCCATAGGACTTGATCAGCCGCGCCTGCTCGCGCAGCTGGTTGGGCGTCTGCACCACCAGGGTGTTGCCGTCGCCAAAATTGAGGGAGCCGCAATCGAGCGTGCAGATTTCGGGTTTGAGCAGCTTCACATGGGCAAGCCGCTCCTCGGGTCCCACCACATCGGTGTCCGGCCCGAAATCCATGGGCCGATCACCTTCGCCGATGACGAGATCGCCGCCCATTCCCGCGGTGAGGTTGATGATCACGTCGGTCTTGGCGGCGCGGATGCGCTCGACCACCTCGGCATAGTAATCGACGTTGCGTGTGCCCTTGCCGGTCTTGGGATCGCGCACATGGCAATGCACCACGGCCGCGCCGGCATTGTGGGCCTCGAGCGCCGCATTGGCGATCTGCTCCGGCGTGACCGGAATGGCCGGATGCTTGCCCACCGTATCGCCCGCGCCGGTGACGGCGCAGGTGATGATCGTCTTCGGCGTTATCATGTTTCTTCCCCTTGTTCCCGGTGCGTTTGCCTCGGCACCTGCCTTTGCCCGCAGCATAGCGGAAGGCCAACCCGTCAGTTGACGATTTTCGCCATCCACTTGATAAGAGCCGCCAAGGTCCCTTTTCGGAGGCGGGGTAAGATGGTCGAGGGAAGACGGGAGATCGCCTTCGTGCTGTTCCCGAAATTCTCCATGATCGCCCTGTTCGGCGCCCTGGAACCGCTGAGGGTCGCCAATCGCTTCGCCGGGCCGGTATTCGCTTGGCGGTTCGTCTCGGCCGATGGGCAGCCGGTGGCCGCCTCGAACGAGATTCCGGTCACCGTCACCCACAAGCTTTCCGAGATCGGCCGGCCGGATATCGCCATGTTCTGCGCGAGCTTCGAGCCGGAACACGTGATCTCGCGCAGCACGGTCGCCCAGGTGCGCCGGTTGGCGCGTCAAGGCATTCCGCTGGGCGGCATGGACACGGGACCGTTCCTGCTGGCGGAAGCGGGGGTGCTCGATGGATATCGCGCCACCTGCCACTGGGAAAGCCTGCCCGGCTTTCGCGAGACCTATCCGGCCATCGATGTCACGCACACGCTCTATGAGATCGACCGGGACCGTATGACCTGCTCCGGGGGCGCGGCGGCCATCGACATGATGCTGGACTATATCGGCCGCATTCACGGGCCAAGGCTGGCGATCACCGTTGCCGACCAGCTCGTACATTTCCGCGCGCCGACCATGGCGCCGGAGGGGCGGCTGCCGGCCCGGGTGCGGTACCAGGTGAGCGATCCCCGCCTGCTGGCGGTGGTGGAGGCCATGGAGCGAAATATCGAAGACCTGGTCCCGCTGGACGAGCTTGCAGCCGTGGCCGGCCTTTCGCTGCGGCAGCTGGAGCGGCTGTTCGCGGCGGAGCTCGGCATGCCGCCCAATCGCTTCTACCGGCGGCTCAGGCTCGAACGGGCCGAAAACCTGTTGAGCTATTCGCGCATGGGCATCACCGACATCGCGCTGGCCTGCGGCTTCGCCGGCCTTGCCCAATTCTCGCGCGCCTTCCATGAAGAGTACGGCCATGCCCCGTCGGCGCATAGACGGGTTGCCTCGCGGGCGCGTTCGGTCCAATCATGACGCAGCGAAGGGAGAGTTGGCATGAAGATGACCGGTGAATATGCGCTCGCGGCCCCGCGCGAGACAGTCTGGCGCGCCTTGAACGACCCCGAGGTGCTGAAGGACTGCATTCCCGGCTGCGAGAGCATCACCAAGCTCAGCGACACCGAGATGGAGGCGGCCGCCAAGATGAAGGTCGGGCCGGTGAGCGCCCGCTTCAAGGGCAAGGTGACGTTGAGCGATCTCGACCCGCCCAACAGCTATCGCATCAGCGGGGAAGGCTCCGGCGGCGCTGCCGGTTTCGCCAAGGGGGGTGCGCGCGTCACGCTTACGGACGGCAATGGCGGGGGAACCGTGCTGAGCTACGACGTCGATGCCCAAGTCGGTGGCAAGCTCGCCCAGGTCGGCCAGCGGCTGGTGGACCAGACCGCCAAGAAAATGGCCGACGAGTTCTTCTCCCGTTTCGCCGACAAGCTGGGCCGCGCTCCGGCCGAGGCTGCACCAGCCGAGGCTGCACCAGCCCAGACGGTGCCGACGCCTGCGCCGGAAGCGGCGCTCGCGGCCGGATCGGTGCAGGCGACCACCCTGTCCACGGCGCCGCAGACCCCGACAGAACCCGGGCCGCCGCCTTCCGCGCCAACGCCGCTCGATTCGGGCCGGCCCATACCGGTGGAGCCGAGCCCCGCCGCATCCGCGCCGGCGGCATCGGCCGCACCGGCAGCCAAGCCCAGCGAAGCGCCTGCGGCAACCAAGGTTCCGCCCGCATCCGCCACGCCGGCGCCGCCGATCGGCGGCAACCGCGCCGACACAAAGCCCGGCCCAGCGCTCGGCGGAGCCTCCCGCTGGATCGCCATCATCCTGCTGATTCTGGCGGTGGTTCTGCTCGCGCAGTACATGTCGTGATTGGCTTGGCGGCTGCCGCGCAGCTGCCGATCTAGCATCAGCGAGGACCGAATGCGGAGGTCGCAGGGTAAGGTTGCCTTGGTCACAGGCGCGACCGGTGGCATTGGCATGGCCGTCGTGCGCCGGCTCATGGACGACGGCGCCAAGGTGTTCTTGGTGGACCTCGACGAGCAGGCGCTGCGCGCCCAGTCGGAGGCGTTGGGCGATGAAACGGGCTGGGCGGTGGCGGACGTTTCCGACGAAGCAGGCATGGCGCGCGCAGTGGAGGCGGCTACGGCCCGGTTCGGGCGCATCGACATGGGGCTTCTCAATGCCGGGATCGAGGGCAAGATTGCACCGCTGGGCGAGCTTGCCGTCGCCGATTTCGACCGCGTGATGGCGGTGAACGTGCGCGGCGTGTTCCTGGGCTTGTCGCTGCTCATGCCGTTGATGCGCCGCCAAGGCGGCGGCGCCATCGTGATCACCTCGTCGGTGGCCGGCATTCGCGGAAGCGCCGGCCTTGCGGCCTATGTGGCCAGCAAGCATGCGGCCGTGGGGCTGATGAAATCGGCGGCGCTGGAAGGGGCGCGCCATAATATCCGGGTGAACACCGTGAACCCGGCGCCGGTCGATACCCGCATGATCCGCGCCCTCGAAGCGGGCATCCGGCCCGATGATCCCGACGCGATCCGCGCCAAACTGGTTGCCGGCATCCCCATGGGGCGCTATGGCAAACCGGAAGAGGTGGCGGAGATGATCGCTTTCCTCGCCAGCGACGCGGCCGGCTACTGCACGGGCGGCATTTACACGGTGGATGGGGGCTACACCACCGGAACGGGGCGCTGATCAGTCGTTTGGAACAGGCGGGGTCGGAACGATGGAGTGTTCGTCATGAGACAGCCGGCAGGAATGATGAGCGGCGTCCTCGCGCCGGTGGTGACACCGTTTCGGGCCGATCTCGCACCGGATGCGGGGCGGCTCGTCGCCCATTGCCGCTGGCTGGTCGGGCAGGGCTGCGGGCTCGCCCTGTTCGGCACCAACAGCGAGGCCAATTCCCAGTCGGTCGACGAGCGCATGGGCCTGCTGGAGGCGGTGGTCGAGGCGGGCCTGCCGACCGCCATGATGATGCCGGGCACGGGCTGCGCGGCGCTGCCCGACACTGTGCGGCTGACGGCCCATGCGGTGGGGCTCGGCTGCGCCGGCGTGCTGATGCTGCCGCCCTTCTACTACAAGGGCGTGAGCGATGACGGGCTGTTCGCCTATTTCTCGGAGGTGATCCAGCGGGTGGGGGACCGCCGGCTCAAGGTCTATCTCTACCATATACCGCCGGTCGCCCAGGTGGGCATCAGCCTTTCGCTGATCGAGAGGCTGCTCCAGGCCTATCCCGGTACGGTCGTCGGCATCAAGGACAGTTCCGGCGACTGGTCCAACACCCAGGCGATGCTCGAGCAGTTCCCGCAATTCGATGTTTTCGTGGGCAGCGAAGCCTTCCTGCTCGCCAATATGCGGGCCGGCGGGGTCGGCTGCATCAGCGCCACCGCCAATGTGAATCCGGCAGCGATCGTCCGCCTTTTCCAGAACTGGCAGGCAGCGGATGCGGATCAAGCGCAGGCCGCGCTTACGGAAACCCGGCAGGTTATCCAGTCCATGCCGATGATTCCCGCCCTCAAGGCCACGATCGCCCAGTTTGCGCATGACGATGCCTGGCTCACGGTGCGGCCGCCGCTGGTGGCGCTCTCGCCGGCGCAGCGGCAGAGCCTCAAAGAGCAGCTGGCGCAAGTGGGTTTTGCCATGCCGGGTCTCATGGCCGAGCCTGCCCAGGCCTGACGTCCTTCTCGTGGGATAGCCGCGATGACCACTGTGGATGCCGCCTTCGACAAAGCCGGAACGGGGCCGTTCCAATATCGCCTGCTTGGCATTTTCGGCCTGGTCTGGGCCGCGGACGCCATGCAGGTGCTGAGCGTCGGCTTCACGGCGCCGACCATTGCGCAGGAATTTGGCCTCACGGTGCCGGTCGCCCTGCAGACGGGGACCGCCTTCTTCCTGGGCATGATGTTCGGCGCGGCGATCTTCGGCCGGCTGGCGGACCGCTTCGGGCGCAGAACCATCCTGCTGGTCACCGTGGCGCTGGACGGCGTGTTCGGCCTGCTGTCGGCACTCGCCCCTGATTTCTGGTTTCTGCTGGCGTTCCGTTTCCTCACGGGGCTCGCGGTGGGCGGCACCTTGCCGGTGGACTATGCCATGATGGCGGAGTTCCTGCCGGCTCGGAACCGGGGCCGCTGGCTGGTGGCGCTGGAAGGCTTCTGGGCAGTGGGCACGCTGGCGGTGGCGCTCGCGGCCTGGGCGTTGAGCCTTCTGGGTGTGGCCAATGCCTGGCGCTGGATCTTCGTGTTCACCGCCCTGCCGGCAGCGATCGGCATCTGGCTGCGCCTATGGCTGCCGGAATCGCCGCGCTATCTCCTGCGCGTCGGCCGCGCCAAGGAAGCCACCGCCGTGGTCAACCAGGTGCTTGTCGCCAATGGGCAGGCAAGCCTCGGCGCTTCCCGGCTTGCCCCTGGGGACCAGCCGAAGTCCGAAGGACTGCTCTCGCCCGGTCTGCGCCGCCGCACCCTACTGATCCTGGCAGTGTGGTTCCTGGTCTCACTGTCCTATTACGGGGTGTTCGTGTGGATCCCGGCGCGGCTTGCCAGCGAGGGCTTCGGCTTCGTGCGCGGCTATGGCTTCCTCGTCCTGGTGGCGCTGGCGCAGATCCCAGGCTATGCGCTCGCCGCCTACGGGGTGGAGCAATGGGGCCGCAAGCCCACCCTGTTCGGCTTCGCGCTGCTAAGCGCCGCCGGCTGCTTCCTGTTCGTGGTCGCGGGCACGCCAGTGGTGGTGGGCGCCGCCATCCTGCTCATGAGCTTTGCCCTGCTCGGCACCTGGGGTGCGCTCTATGCCTTCACGCCCGAGATCTACCCGACCGGTGCCCGCGCCACGGGCATGGGCACGGCCGGCGCCATGGCGCGCGTCGGCGGTCTGCTGGCGCCCTCGGTGCTGGCGCCGGTGGTGGCTCACAGCCTGGCAGCGGCCGTCGCCGCATTCGCCGTGTTCCTGGTGGGGGCGGCAATCGCCACCTGGCTGATCGACGTGGAGACGCGCCAGCAGGTGCTGGCCTGACGGGACGCACAAATCATCTCGGAACGCCAGCCGGCGCCCGATTTTGAAGGAGGAAAACGAGGTGTCTCAGAACAAGACCATCATCACTTGCGCGGTGACCGGCTCCATCCACACGCCGTCCATGTCGCCGCATCTGCCGATCACCGCGGAGGAGATCGCGGAAGCGGCCATCGGCGCCGCCGAGGCGGGTGCCGCCATCGTGCACCTGCATGCCCGCGACCCGCGCGATGGACGGCCGGACCAGAGCATCGAGCGCTTCGAACCGTTCCTCAAGGTGATCAAGCAGCGGACCGATTGCGTGGTTAACATCACCACCGGCGGCGCCGCCACCATGACCATCGACGAGCGGCTGGCGCCGGTTGCCACCTTCAAGCCCGAGGTCGCCTCCCTCAACATGGGCACGATGAATTTCGGTCTGTTTCCGATGCTCGCCCGCTTCGGCAAGGACAAGCTGAAGCATGACTGGGAATATGGCTATCTCGAAGGCTCGCGCGAGCGCATCTTCAAGAACACCTTCGCCGATATCGAGAAGATCCTGACCACCTGCGCCGAGAACGGCACCCGGTTCGAGATCGAGTGCTATGACATCGGCCACCTCTACACGCTCGCCCATTTCGTGGACCGGGGCCTCGTCAAGCCGCCCTTCTTCGTGCAGAGCGTGTTCGGCATCCTGGGCGGCATCGGCCCGCATCCGGACGACGTCATGCACATGAAGCGCACCGCCGACCGTCTGTTCGGCAACGACTATCGCTGGTCGGTGCTGGGCGCCGGCCGCAACCAGATGCCGATCGCCGCCATGGCCGCGGCGATGGGGGGCAATGTGCGCGTCGGCCTCGAAGATTCGCTCTGGATCGGGAAGGGGCGCCTTGCCACCTCCAATGCGGAGCAGGTGGCCCAGGTGCGCAAGATCATCGAGGGATTGGGCCGCGAGGTGGCGACGCCGAACGACGCCCGCGAGATCCTGCAGCTCAAGGGCGCCGACCGGGTGGCGTTCTAGAACCTCGGCATCCTGGGCCGCACCGCACGAAGCGCTCCCTGAGGGGGGCGCTTTTTGCCGCCGGCATCTTGATTAGAATCATTCCAAAGTACTTGACGTCAGCGACGCCGGGTGTAGTGTGCGGCCTATTCGATTTCCGCCGAGATGGAGCAGAGCATGAAGGGCGACCCCAAAGTCATCGAATATCTGAACAGGGCGCTGAGGTCCGAGCTGACCGCCATCAATCAGTACTGGCTCCATTACCGGCTGCTCGACGACTGGGGATACACGAAGCTCGCCAAGCGGGCCCGCGAGGAGTCGATCGAGGAGATGCATCATGCGGACAAGCTCGCGACCCGCATCATCTTTCTCGAAGGCCTGCCGAACATGCAGCAGCTGGACCCATTGATGATCGGGCAGAACATCCAGGAGGTGCTGGAGTGCGATCTCAAGGCGGAATACGGAGCGCGCGATCTCTATCGCGAAGCCCGTGTGATCTGCCATGATGCCGGCGACTACGTCTCGATGAAGCTGTTCGAGGAGCTGCTCGCCGACGAGGAGGGCCATATCGACTTCCTGGAGACCCAGCTTGACCTTCTGGCCAAGGTGGGCGTCCAGAACTATGGCCAGCTCCAGGCCGACAGCGCCGACGACGTGGACGACGACTGACTTGAAGACCGGCTAGTGCGCCGGCGCTTCCTCCATCGCCGAGACGCGCTTGGTGTCGCGCATGGTCGCATAGACCGTGAGCGACATCAGGATCACGCCTGCGAGGTAGTAGAAGAACCAGTGCTCGTGGCCCATGTCCTTGCACCATAGCGCGATGGCCGGCGCGGTGCCGCCGAACACCGATACCGTCACCGCATAAGGCAGGGCCACGCCGGTCGCGCGGATCGAAGTGGGGAACAGCTCGGCCTTCACCACGGCGTTGATCGAGGTGTAGCCCGCGGTGAAGATCCATGCGCCGCAGATCAGCAGGAGCGCTGTGAGCGGCGAATCCGTTTGCGACAGAGACATCAGAATAGGCACCGTGAGCGCGCTGCCGGCAATGCCGAAGAACACCAGCAGCGGCTTGCGGCCGATGCGGTCCGAGACCGCCCCGTAGATCGGCTGCAGCAGCGCGGCGAAAATCAGCGATCCGGCAATGACATAGGTGGTTGTGGTGTCGGAGAGGCCCACCGTCTGCCGCACGAAGACCTGCATATATGTGGTGAACGTGTAGAAGGCGGCGGTGCCCCCGGCGGTGAGCCCAACCACCAGCGCGATCTCCCGCGGATATTGGAACAGCTCGCGCAATGCCCCATGCTTCTTCAGGCCCGGCTTGGCGGCCACGAAGGCGTCGGTCTCATGAAGGTCGCGTCGCATCACTGCGGCGAAAACCGCCAGCAGGGCGCCGATCACGAAAGGAATGCGCCAGCCCCAATCCACCAGCTGCTCGTGGGTGAGGAACAGGTTCTGCAGGAGCAGCAGCACGAGAATGGCGGCGAGCTGGCCACCGATCAGGGTCACGTACTGGAAGCTCGAATAGAAGCCGCGATGCTTGGGGTCCGCCACCTCGCTCAGGTAAGTGGCGCTGGCGCCATATTCCCCGCCGAGGCTGAGGCCTTCGATCAGCCGTGCCGCCGCCAGCAGCATCGGGGCCGCAAAGCCGATGGTCGCGTAGGTCGGCGTGCAGGCGATGATCAGCGAGCCCGCGCACATCATCGCCACCGACAGGGTGAGCGACATGCGCCGTCCGTAGCGGTCGGCGATATGCCCGAACAGCCAGCCGCCCAGCGGGCGGACGATGAACCCTGCCGCGAACAGGATGGCGGCGTTCAGCTGCTGCACGACCGGCGATTCGGCCGGAAAGAAGGCGGCGGCAAAATAGAGGGAAAAGGCGGTATAGGCGTAGAAATCGTACCACTCCACGAGATTGCCGATCGATCCGATGAAAATGGCCTTGATGCGCCGACGGGCATCGGCAGGTTCGATATTCTGTCGTGTCATCCCGCAATCACCTTTAGGCGCGGTTCTGGCCACGCCGGACAAGAACCGACTGAAATCAATGCGCAATGATGGCACCGAAAGGGGTCAGCTCCGGTGGCCGCACTGTCTGTGAGCTCTCCGGGCAGGGAAAAGACATGAGTGATTTTATGTTTGGGGTCCGCTTTCTGCCCGGACGTCTTCCGAATTGCTGGCGATCCAGGCAAGAATACGGTCAATTGCTGGCATCACGGTGATCTGGAAAAGGGCAACCACCAGAATTCCGCCGAAGATGCCGACCAGGCGCTCGATCGCCGGCGCAATATCCGAGGAAGGGCCGCTGCCCTCGACCATGGCGAGGATCAGCGCGACGCCCGCCTGGTGTCCGGCATATTGCGCGTCGACCGCACCGTTCTTCATGTAGCTGAAGCCGTAGAGACCGATCGACAGAAGAACGAGCCACAAAAAGAACGCATCGCCAACGAGCGCGGCCGCGATCAGCCCGAAGCCGCCGCCCAGAATGCACCCGACCAGGCGATTCAGCCCTTTCGTCGTGGGATCGTTGCGCAAGGCGGTGACGATCACGAAGGCTGTGATGGGCGTCTGCGCGAGGCCCGGCAGCTCGAGCGCGTTCCAGATCAGCGGGATCGAGGCAATGGCACAACCGCCGGTCAGGGCGGCCGAAAGCAGGCTGAGATCCACGGGACGGGTAAACACCCCAGGCTTGGCTGCGGAAGGGTCGGCGGCACCCTCTCGCTTGGCGAAGGTGACTTCCATGCCGACCGAAACCGCGATCCCGAGCAAAACCTCGAGCGCACGGTAGACCGCGAGGTGATAGCTCTGTTCGGGATCGGACAGCGAGCCGAACACCACCAGCATCATGGTGACGCCGCCCAGCAGCAGCGCATAGCCGTGGTCGCTGCGTTCTTGGCTGTAGATGGAGAAGGCGGTGCAGGTTACGAGGATGGTGAGCAGCAGCAGGTGATCATAGACGAAGGCCACCGACAGAAACCCGATCACCGCGCCAACAATGGTGCCCAGCGCGCGGTCGAGCCCGCGGCGCAATGTGGCCCGGGGCCTGGTTTGTGCGACGCCGAGGACGGTGATGCCCGCCCACCACGGGTTCTCAAGCTGCAGCAGGCAGGCGAGCAGGATGGCGATCACCGCGGCGACGGCCGTGCGCAGTGCCAGCCAGCCGCGCTCGTCCAGATCAAGGCACGAACGGAAATCCTCCCGGAGCGCCGCGCCAAGCCGGGCGATCGCAGAGATCATTGCCCCTCCTCAGCGGAAGAAGAACACACGCGCGTCGGCCCCCATGAACAAGCCGCGCTCCGGCAGGGGCGGGTCCAGGTAAATCGTCACCGGCAGGCGCCGCCTTAGCCTGATCCAATCGGTCGTCGGCGCTACATAGGGGAGAAGCTCGGCCGGGCCGGTGCTGCGGGCGATGGCCCGGCCGACCCCCTGGACCTTGCCGCGGTAAAGGCGGCCGGGATCACTGTCGAGCCACACCCACACCCGCGTTCCCGGCTTTGCCCCGGATGCGACATCCTCCTTGAAATTGGCGATGACGCGCCATTGGCTGTCATCCACGATGCCGATCACCGCCTGGCCGGCCGCCACATAGGCGCCGGGCCGCAAGGTGAGGTTGTTGATATAGCCGGAAACAGGCGCGGTGAGTCGGGTCCGCGACAACGCGTATTGCGCGATGGCCAGTTCCGCCTCGGCAACGGCGATGTCCACATTGGCGTCGGCCGTGCGGCTGGCGCTGACCCGCGCTTCCGCCTGCGCTCGAGCCAGGGCATCCTCCGCCGACTTGAGATCGGCCGTTGCCTTGTCCAAGACCGCCTGAGCCTCGAACTGCTCGCGGGTGAGTTGCTGGGCCCGGGAAAAGTCGGTCTGGGCGAGCTGAAGCGCTGCCTGCGCCGCGTCGACGGCCGCCTTGCTCGCCGCCTCCGCCGTTTGCTGGGTTACAGCCGCGGCCTTGGCTTCGGCCACGCGCTGCGTCTTCAGCGCGACGTCGAGCTCAAAGGGCTTGGGGTCGATCACTGCGAGGAAGTCACCGGCCTTGACCCGCGCATTGTCCTCTACGGCCACCGACTGGATGATCCCAGATACTTCCGGCGCGATGGCGACCAGATCGGAGCGGACATAGGCGTCCTGCGTGTAGCCGACGAACGCGCCCATGATGAAATAGGCCGCGACCAGGCCGAGAACCACACCGCTGGCAATCCACCAGCGCCGCCTGCTCGAGGCTGGTGCTTCTGGAGCAGCTTCCCCGCCCGGTGGTCTCTCAGGAACGACCGGCGCTGCACTCGCGGAAGCCGGCACCGGCTGCGCTCCCTGCCGCCGATCCGCCGTCTCCAAGGTCATCGCGACTACCCCATCCACCAGCTAAAGCCGAAGATGCCGGGCATTTTCCGGGCTCCGCAAGAGAGTTGTGCGGCGAAGGTCAAGCCGCTATGGCAGAGAATGCACCCGACTTCTTCATGATCGCCTAACGAAAACTGGTGCAGTCCAGAGAGCCGGCCCCCCGTGCCTAAGAATGGAATGCCATGATCCCGCGACTGATTCTCGTTGTGACCGTTCTGACCGCCGCTTCGAATCCCGGCCATGCGGAAAGTGTGCGCAGCATGGTAAAAAAGGCGTGTGGCGCCGATTATATGCGTGTATGCGCGGCCGTGCCGCCCACGGGCGATGGCATGAAGGCGCTGCAATGCCTTATCGATCACCGCAAGGTGGTCTCCAAGAAGTGCCAGGATGCCTTGTTGGCGGCAAAAGTGTCGCAGGAGACGCAGGCTGCGCCGCAGCCTGCGGCAACACCACGTAACAACTGGGCTGCACAGTAGCTTTGCACCCAGCGCAGATCGGGCATGGGTTGCCGCGCAGTTTGAAACCCTTCCAATCTGCCGCGACAGGGTTTAGCTACGGGGAAGGCTGACGAGGGTTGCCGAGCCGAGGCTCGAAAGCCTGCAAAGATCGGCCGAGTATCGAGGGATGGAACGCAGAAGTGCGGCCGGCGATGGGGGTTGCGCCCCCACGGCGCCTGCGCTAGGACGGCTCGTAATTCCGCCGGGTGGCGGCCTTTTTGGGACCGACAGGTTTGCGCAGATGCTGGACCTTCTCTCTGAATATCTGCCGATTGTGATCTTCATGGGGCTGTGCCTGGTGATCGGGCTGGCGCTCATGCTGTCGGCCTTCATCATCGCCATCCGCAAGCCGGACCCCGAAAAAGTTTCTCCGTACGAATGCGGCTTCGCACCCTTCGACGATGCCCGCATGAAGTTCGACGTTCGCTTCTATCTCGTCGCCATTCTCTTCATCATCTTCGACCTGGAGGTCGCATTCCTGTTTCCCTGGGCCATTACCCTGGGCGAGATCGGCGTCGCCGGTTTCTGGTCGATGATGGTGTTTCTGGCGGTCCTGACCATCGGGTTCGTCTATGAGTGGCGCAAAGGAGCCCTGGAATGGGATTGATCAGTACACCAAACAGCAGCGCCGCCACCGCCGAGACGAGGCCGGCGCCGGCCGGCGGGCAGATGCCCGATCCGTTCTTCACCAACATCTCCAATGAACTGGCCGATCGCGGCTTTTTGGTGACGGCCTCCCATGACCTCATCAACTGGGCGCGCACCGGCTCGCTGCACTGGATGACCTTCGGGCTCGCCTGCTGCGCGGTCGAGATGATGCAGATGGCCATGCCCCGCTACGACTGCGAGCGATTTGGCTTCGCCCCGCGCGCCACCCCGCGCCAGTCGGACGTGATCATCGTGGCCGGCACCCTCTGCAACAAGATGGCCCCCGCCTTCCGCAAGGTCTACGACCAGATGCCGGAGCCGCGCTACGTGATCTCCATGGGCTCCTGCGCCAATGGCGGCGGCTATTACCACTATTCCTATTCGGTGGTGCGCGGCTGCGACCGCATCGTGCCGGTGGATATCTACGTTCCGGGATGTCCGCCCACGGCCGAGGCGCTGCTCTACGGCGTGCTGCAGCTGCAGCGGAAAATCCGCCGCACCGGCACCATCGAGCGCTAGGACAGGTCATGGCCAACGATCCGGGGCAGCTTGACGACACCCTCACCGAGATCCTCGAGGTGATCTCGAGCGAGCTGGGCAGCACCATTCTCGAGACGAAGACGGATTACGGCGAGCTGACGCTGACCGTGGGACTGGACCAGCTTCTGCGGGTATTGCGGTTCCTGCGCGATGAGGCGCGGTTGTGGTTCACGACCCTGATCGACCTGTGCGGCGTGGACCATCCGGGCCGCGCGCGGCGCTTCGATGTGGTCTACCACCTCCTGAGCCTTCATCAGAATGCCCGGATCCGCATCAAGGTCGAAACCGACGAGGACACGCCGATACCGAGCGCGGTCGACCTGTTCCCCAATGCCAACTGGTACGAGCGAGAGGCCTACGACCTCTACGGTATCCTGTTCACCGGCCATCCGGACCTCAGGCGCATCCTGACGGACTACGGCTTCCAGGGCCACCCCCTGCGCAAGGACTTCCCGCTGACCGGCTATGTTGAGCTGCGCTACGACGAGGACCAGAAGCGGGTGGTCTACGAGCCCGTCAAGTTGCAGCAGGAATTTCGCAACTTCGATTTCACGAGTCCGTGGGAGGGTGCGGAATACCTCCTGCCTGGCGACGAGAAGGCAAAGCAGCCGAGCTGATCATGGCAGAGCACGACATCCGCAACTTCACGATCAATTTCGGGCCGCAGCACCCGGCTGCCCATGGCGTGCTGCGCCTGGTGCTGGAACTCGACGGCGAGGTGGTCGAGCGGGTCGATCCGCATATCGGCCTGCTGCACCGCGGCACCGAAAAGCTCATCGAGTACAAGACCTATCTCCAAGCCGTGCCGTATTTCGACCGGCTGGACTATGTTGCGCCCATGAGCCAGGAGCACGCCTTCGCCCTGGCCACCGAAAGGCTGCTCGGGATCGAGGTGCCCATGCGCGGCCAGCTGATCCGGGTGCTCTATGCGGAGATCAGCCGGCTGCTCTCCCATCTCCTGAACGTCACCACCCAGGCCATGGACGTCGGCGCCCTCACACCGCCGCTTTGGGGCTTCGAAGAGCGCGAGAAGCTCATGTTGTTCTATGAGCGTGCCTCGGGCTCGCGCATGCATGCCGCCTATTTCCGCCCGGGCGGCGTGCATCAGGACCTGCCGGAGGCTTTGCTGGACGACATCTGGGCGTTCTGCGAGAACCACCCGAAGGTGCTGGACGACATCGAGGGCCTGCTCACCGAGAACCGCATCTTCAAGCAGCGCAATGTGGATATCGGCGTGATCAGCCTTGAGGATTGCTTCGCCTGGGGCTTCACCGGCGTGATGGTGCGCGGCTCAGGCGCCGCCTGGGACCTGCGCAAGGCGCAACCCTACGAGTGCTATGCGGATTTCGACTTCGACATTCCCGTGGGCAAGAACGGCGACTGCTACGACCGTTACCTCATCCGCATGCAGGAGATGCGGGAATCTGTGAAGATCATGAAGCAGTGCCTGGAGCGGCTGCGCTCGCCCGGGGGACAGGGGCCGGTCTCGGTCGAGAACCGCAAGGTGGTGCCGCCGAAGCGCAGCGAGATGAAGCGCTCCATGGAGGCGCTCATCCATCACTTCAAGCTTTACACGGAAGGCTATCACGTGCCCGAGGGCGAGGTTTACGCGGCGGTCGAGGCACCGAAGGGCGAGTTCGGGGTCTACCTCATCTCCGACGGCACCAACAAGCCCTATCGCTGCAAGATCCGCGCGCCTGGTTTCGCGCATTTGCAGGGCATGGATTACATGAGCCGCGGCCATTTGCTGGCGGATGTATCCGCCATCCTCGGTTCTCTCGACATCGTCTTCGGCGAGGTGGACCGATGAGCGGTGCAGTTCGAATGAGTGGAGGCCGCTGATGTCGGTACGGCGCCTTGATCCGATCCAGCCGGAGGCCTTCGTCTTCACCCCTGAGAACCTGGAGTGGGCCAAGCAGATCATCGCCAAATATCCGGAGGGACGCCAGGCCTCCGCGGTGATCTCGCTGTTGTGGCGCGCGCAGGAGCAGTCCGGCGGCTGGCTGCCCGAGCCGGCCATTCGCTATGTGGCCGACCTCTTGTCCATGGCCTATATCCGGGTGCTGGAGGTTGCGACCTTCTACACCATGTTCAACTTGTCCCCGGTCGGCCGCTATTACGTCCAGCTCTGCGGGACGACGCCATGTTGGCTCAGCGGCGCCGACGCGCTCAAGGCCGTGTGCCGCAAGCAGATCGGCGAGCCCGGCCATGTGACGCCCGACGGCCTGTTCTCCTGGCAGGAGGTCGAGTGCCTGGGTGCCTGCACGAACGCGCCCATGGTGCAGATCAACGCGGATTATTACGAGGATCTCGACGCCGACAGCCTGACGAAGATCCTCGATGAGCTCAAGGCAGGGCGGGTGCCCAAGCCCGGGCCGCAGAACGGCCGCATCAACTCCGCCCCGCTCGGCGGACCGAAGACCCTGCAGAACCCCAATCTCTACAACGGCAATTACCGTAAGGTTTGGGCCGGAGAAGAGCTCGTGGCCAATGGCGACGACCAGGCGCCGATCAAGAAGGCGAAGCCCGCGTCCGTGCAAACCGGCGAGCGCATGCCGAAGGGCGAGCCGCGCGGGACGGACGCGTCCAAGGTGGACGAGGCGCGCCGGGGCGTGGCCGATGTGCCGGCGGGAACGCCCACGCCGCCTGGCGCTGCCCCCCAGGCCGGAGGCAAGGAATGAGGAGCGGCGCGCATGCTGACTGACAGGGACCGCATCTTCACCAACCTGTATGGGATCCACAGCCCCGACCTGAAGGCTGCGATGCTGCGCGGCGCCTGGGACGGCACCAAGGGCATCCTGGAGCAGGGGCAGGATTGGATCATCGACCAGATGAAGGCCTCGGGCCTGCGCGGCCGCGGCGGCGCGGGCTTCCCCACCGGCCTCAAATGGTCGTTCATGCCCAAGCAAATCGGTGAACGGCCGCATTATCTCGTGATCAACGCGGATGAATCCGAGCCCGGCACCTGCAAGGACCGCGAGATCCTGCGCCATGATCCGCATCTGCTGGTGGAGGGGGCGCTGATTGCCTCCTTCGCCATGCGCGCGCATGTGGCTTACGTCTATATCCGCGGCGAGTTCATCCGCGAGCGCGAGGCGCTCCAGCGGGCGGTGGACGAAGCTTATGCGGCGCGGCTCATCGGCAAGAACAACATCCATGGTTGGGACTTCGACCTCTATATCCACCATGGGGCCGGGGCCTATATCTGCGGCGAGGAGACGGCCATGCTCGAAAGCCTCGAGGGCAAGAAGGGCATGCCGCGGCTCAAGCCGCCATTCCCGGCCAATGTCGGCCTCTATGGCGCGCCCACCACGGTCAACAACGTGGAATCGATCGCGGTGGCCGGCACCATCCTGCGCCGTGGCGCGGCGTGGTTCGCCGGGCTCGGGCGGCCCAACAACACCGGTACCAAGCTGTTCTGCATCTCGGGCCATGTGAATACGCCCTGCAATGTGGAAGAGGAGATGGGCATCCCGTTCCGCGAGCTCGTCGAAAGGCATGGCGGCGGGGTGCGCGGCGGCTGGAACAATCTCCTGGCGGTGATTCCGGGCGGCTCGTCGGTGCCCTTGATCCCGGCCGAACAATGCGAAGACCTGCCCATGGATTTCGATAGCCTGCGGGCGCTGAAATCGGGTCTCGGCACCGCGGCGGTGATCGTCATGGACAAGTCCACCGATGTCGTCCGGGCGATCGCCAGGATCTCCTATTTCTACAAGCACGAGTCCTGCGGCCAATGCACGCCCTGCCGCGAGGGCACAGGCTGGATGTGGCGGGTGCTGGAGCGCATGGCACGCGGCCAGGCGCACAAGCGCGAGATCGACCAGCTGCTGGACGTGAGCTACCAGATCGAGGGTCACACCATCTGCGCCCTGGGCGATGCGGCGGCCTGGCCGGTGCAGGGCCTGATCCGCCACTTCCGCCCGGAGATCGAGCGGCGCATCGATGCCTATACCGCCAACCCGACCAGCGAGCCCGCGCTGGTCGCCGCGGAGTAGGAGGGCTGATCATGGCCGAAGAACCCGACAACATCGTCCTCGTTTATCTCCGCAGGCTCGACGAGAAGGTCGACCGCATGGCCGAGGATATCCGTGAGCTGAAAGTGCGTATGACGGCGCTTGAAGAGCGTCTGGCGGGTGTCGAGCGTTCGGCTGCAACCACAAACAGGCGTATCGACCGGATTGAGGAGCGGCTCGACCGCATCGAACGGCGGCTTGATCTCGCGGGAGCGGGTTTGTGAAGGATCGCTGATGCCAAAGCTGATTATCGACGGCAAGGACATCGAAGTCGAAAACGGGCTGACCGTGCTGCAGGCCTGCGAGCTGGCCGGCGTCGAGATCCCGCGCTTCTGCTATCACGACCGGTTGACGATTGCCGGCAACTGCCGGATGTGCCTCATCGAGGTGAAGGGCATGCCCAAGCCCCAGGCCTCCTGCGCGCTTTCGGTCAATGACCTGCGGCCGGGCCCCAATGGCGAGCCGCCGGAGATCATCACCCGCTCCAACACCGTGAAGAAGGCGCGGGAAGGGGTGATGGAGTTCCTGCTCATCAACCATCCGCTGGACTGCCCGATCTGCGACCAGGGCGGCGAATGCGATCTGCAGGACCAGGCCATGGCCTACGGGGTGGATGCCAGCCGCTATGCCGAGAACAAGCGGGCAGTCGAGGACAAGTATCTCGGCCCGCTGGTCAAGACCTCCATGAACCGGTGCATCCACTGCACCCGCTGCGTGCGCTTTGGCGCGGAAGTGGCAGGGGTGCCCGATCTCGGCGCCATTGGCCGCGGCGAGGACATGGAGATCACCACCTATCTCGAGCACGCCATGGGCTCGGAGCTGCAGGGCAATGTGATCGACCTATGCCCGGTGGGTGCGCTCACCTCCAAGCCCTATGCCTTCCAGGCGCGCCCCTGGGAGCTGCGCAAGACCGAGACTGTCGATGCCATGGACGCGGTCGGCTCGAACATTCGGGTCGATTGCCGCGGCCGCGAGGTGATGCGCATCCTGCCGCGCCTCAACGAGGACATCAACGAGGAATGGATCTCCGACAAGACCCGCTTCATCTGGGACGGGTTGCGGACCCAGCGCCTCGACCGGCCCTATGTGCGCGAGAATGGCAAGCTGCGGCCGGCGAACTGGGCGCAGGCCTTCAATCTCATCGCCGAGCGGATCGGGGCGGCAAGGCCCGAGCGCGTCGCGGCCATTGCCGGCGACCTGCAGGCGGTCGAGGAGCTCTATGCGCTCAAGGACCTGATGACCCGCCTGGGCGTGGCCAGCGTCGACTGCCGGCAGGATGGTTCCCGCCTGGCCGAGGTAGGCGGCCGCGCCGGCTATATCTTCAATGCCACGATCGCCGGCATCGATCAGGCCGACGCAATCCTGCTCATCGGCACCAATCCGCGCAAGGAGGCGGCGGTCCTCAACGCCCGGATCCGCAAGGCCTGGCGCCAGCGCAAGGCCCGCATCGCCGTGGTCGGCGAGCACGGCGACCTGTCCTATGACCACGCCTATATCGGCGCCGGGCCGGACAGCCTCGACGGGCTGGCCCGTGGCGAGCACGGCTTTCTCGACGTGCTGCGCGGCGCCCAGCATCCGCTGATCATCTTGGGCGCTGCGGCGACCGCCCGGCCGGACGGCCTCGCCATTCTCGGGCGCGCGGTGAAGCTTGCCCAGGACGTGGGCGCCATCAAGGACGGGTGGAACGGCTTTTCCGTGCTGCACGATGCGGCCGCCCGGGTCGGCGGACTGGATGTCGGCTGCGTGCCGGCCGAGGCTGGCAAGGCCACACCGGCCATTCTGCAGGCGGCGGAAGCGGGAGAGCTGGACGTGCTGTTCCTGCTCGGCGCCGACGAGATCGACACCAGCCGGCTGGGCAATACCTTCGTGATCTATCAGGGTACCCATGGCGATCGCGGCGCGCACCGGGCCGACGTCATCCTGCCGGGCGCCACCTATACCGAGAAGTCCGGGATCTTCGTCAACACCGAAGGGCGGCCGCAGATTGCCGGCCGGGCCTCGTTCCCGCCCGGGGATGCCCGCGAGGACTGGGCGATCCTCAGGGCGCTCTCCGACGTGCTGGGCCATACCTTGGACTATAACACCCTGGACGAGCTGCGCGCCCGCATCTATGAGGCGGTGCCGCATCTCGCCGAGACTGACATGGTCGTGCCCGCAAATCCGGAAGGGTTGGCCCCGCTGGCGGCGCTCGGCGGCACGCTCGACAAGGCACCCTTCGTGAGCCGGGTGCAGGACTTCTATCTCAGCAATCCGATCGCGCGGGCATCCAAGGTGATGGCCGAGTGCAGCGCTCTGCGCACAGGCGCGGAGCGGCTGGTGGCAGCGGAATAGGACGATGGGCGACTTTCTCTACACATATGGCCTGCCGGTGGTGATCATCGTCGCCCAGAGCCTGGCGCTGCTGATCTGCCTGCTCGTCTTCATCGCCTATCTGCTCTATGCCGACCGCAAGGTCTGGGCGGCGGTGCAGCTGCGCAAGGGGCCGAACGTGGTCGGGCCCTGGGGCCTGCTGCAGTCCTTCGCCGATCTGCTCAAATTCGTGTTCAAGGAGGTGGTGATCCCGGCTGGCGCCAACAAAGGCGTGTTCCTGCTGGCGCCACTCATCACCTGCGTGCTCGCCTTGTCCGCCTGGGCGGTGGTGCCCCTGTCCGACGGCTGGGTGATCGCCGACATCAATGTGGGCATCCTCTTCATCTTCGCCATCTCCTCGCTCGGCGTCTATGGCGTGATCATGGGCGGCTGGGCGTCCAACTCGAAATACCCGTTCCTGGGATCGCTGCGCTCGGCCGCGCAGATGGTGTCCTACGAGGTCTCCATCGGCTTCGTGATCATCACCGTGCTGCTCTGCGCGGGCTCGCTCAACCTCACCGAGATCGTGCGTTCCCAGAGCACCGGCCTTGCCAGCGCCATCGGTCTGCCGTGGCTGTCGTTCCTCAACTGGTACTGGCTGCCGCTGCTGCCGATGTTCGTAGTATTCTTCATCTCGGCGCTCGCCGAGACGAACCGGCCGCCCTTCGATCTGCCGGAAGCGGAATCGGAGCTGGTGGCGGGCTTCATGGTGGAATATTCCTCGACCCCGTTCCTCCTGTTCATGCTCGGCGAGTATGTCGCCATCGTGCTGATGTGCGCGCTGATGACCATCATGTTCCTGGGGGGCTGGCTGCCGCCGTTCGACTTCGCGCCCTTCACCTGGGTACCGGGCGTGATCTGGTTCACCCTCAAGGTGTGCCTGTTTTTCTTCCTGATCGCCATGGTCAAGGCGATGGTGCCGCGCTACCGCTATGACCAGTTGATGCGCTTGGGTTGGAAGGTGTTCCTGCCGTTCTCGCTCCTCTACGTGGTGCTGGTGGCAGGCGTGCTGGTGGCGTTCGGTTGGGCGCCGTGATGCGGGAGAGGCCCCGTGACGGTAACAGTGTACAGCTTTATCTACGGCTTCCTGTTCCTGTGGCTGGGCCTTCTCGAATATGCGGCGGTCAACCGCCTGATCTATCCGCGGCTCCGCTGGCGGTATGAACAGACAAAGGTGACCGGGACGCACGGAATCAACCCTTCCGTGCTGCTCACAGTGGCCAAGCTGATCGGCCTCGTTGCGATGCCGGTGCTTGGCTTCTATCTGGGAAGCATGGTGATGACCGACGCTTGACGCCGTTGGTCTTCGGACGAATTGGATCTGAGCAAAGACAATGACACTAACGCAAACAGCCCGGTCGATCTTCCTTTCCGAATTCGTCTCGGCATTCTTCCTGTCCATGCGCTATTTCTTCAAGCCGAAGCCGACCATCAACTACCCCTTCGAGAAGGGGCAGCTTTCGCCGCGCTTCCGGGGCGAGCATGCCTTGCGCCGCTATCCCAACGGGGAGGAGCGCTGCATCGCCTGCAAGCTGTGCGAGGCGATCTGCCCGGCCCAGGCCATCACCATCGAGGCCGGTCCGCGCCGCAACGACGGCACGCGGCGCACGACCCGCTATGACATCGACATGGTGAAGTGCATCTATTGCGGCTTCTGTCAGGAAGCCTGCCCCGTCGATGCGATCGTCGAAGGGCCGAATTACGAGTTTGCCACCGAGACCCGCGAAGAGCTGCTGTACACGAAGGAGCGGCTGCTCGCCAACGGGGACCGGTGGGAGCGGGAATTGGCACGCAATATTGCGCTGGATGCGCCCTACCGCTAAACGGGCGCAGCGGGAAAACGATGTCTGAGCGGGATTGTGGATCATGGCGGTAGCCGCGCTGTTCTTTTACCTGTTTTCGGCCGTGGCGATCGCCTCTGCGGTGATGGTGATCGCCGCGCGCAATCCCGTCCATTCCGTGCTGTTCCTGATCGTCGCCTTCTTCAACGGCGCAGGCCTCTTCCTGCTCTTGGGCGCCGAGTTCCTCGCCATGATCCTGGTGGTGGTCTATGTGGGCGCGGTGGCCGTGCTGTTCCTGTTCGTGGTCATGATGCTCGACATCGACTTCGCCGCCCTGCGCCACGGCATGCTGCAATATCTGCCGATCGGGGCCACCTTGGGGCTCATCCTGCTGGTGGAGCTGATCATGGTGGTCGGCACCTGGAGCTTTGCGCCGGATGCCCTGGGCCTCAAGGCGGCGCCCGCGCCGGCCCTGACGGCGCTAACCAACACGGAAGCGCTCGGACGGCTGATCTACACGCGCTATGTCTTCTTCTTCCAGGCGGCGGGCATCGTGCTGCTGATCGCCATGATCGGCGCCATCGTGCTCACCCTGCGGCACAAGCCGCATGTGAAGCGCCAGTCGATCCCGCAGCAGGTGGCGCGCGGGCCGGCGACAGCCATCGAAATCCGCAAGGTCAAGCCGGGGCAGGGGATCTGAGCGCATGGAGATCGGTCTCACGCACTATCTGGTGGTCGCCGCCATCCTGTTCACCATCGGGATCTTCGGCATCTTCCTCAACCGGAAGAACGTGATCATCATCCTGATGTCGATCGAGCTCATGCTGCTCGCCGTGAACATCAATCTCGTCGCTTTCTCCGCCTCGTTGGGCGATCTGGTCGGCCAGGTCTTCGCCCTGCTGGTGCTCACCGTGGCGGCGGCGGAGGCCGCGATCGGGCTTGCCATTCTGGTCGTGCATTTCCGCAATCGCGGCTCGATCGACGTTGAAGACATCAATCTGATGAAAGGCTGACCGGGGACGCCATGTATTCGTTGATCGTCTTCCTGCCGCTGATTGGCGCGCTCATCGCCGGCTTCGGCGGCCGCTTCATCGGCGCGCGCGCAGCCCAGGTGGTCACCTGCTCCTTCTTGGTGGTCTGCGCCGTCTTGGCGTGGGTCGCCTTCTTCCAAGTCGCCCTGGGCCATACGACCGACAAGGTGCATGTGCTGACCTGGGTCCATTCCGGCACCCTGATCGCCGACTGGGCCTTCCGCATCGACACGCTCACCGCGGTGATGCTGGTGGTGGTAACGACCGTGTCCTCGGTCGTGCACATCTACTCCATCGGCTACATGGCGCACGATCCGCATCCGACGCGGTTCTTCGCCTATCTCTCCCTGTTCACCTTCGCCATGCTGATGCTGGTGACCTCCGACAACCTGCTGCAGCTGTTCTTCGGCTGGGAGGGTGTCGGGCTTGCCTCCTACCTGCTCATCGGCTTCTGGTACCACAAGGACTCGGCCAATGCCGCGGCCATCAAAGCCTTTGTCGTCAACCGCGTCGGCGACTTCGGCTTCGCCCTCGGCATTTTCGCCGCCTTCGTTGCCTTCGGCTCGATCGAGTTCGACACGATCTTCGCCAACGCGGCGGGGCAGGCAGGCAAGACCCTGAATTTCCTCGGCTGGAACATCGACACGCTGACCCTGATCTCGCTGCTCTTGTTCATGGGCGCGATGGGCAAGTCGGCCCAGTTCCTGCTGCACACCTGGTTGCCCGACGCCATGGAAGGCCCGACCCCGGTCTCGGCCTTGATCCATGCGGCGACCATGGTCACCGCCGGCGTGTTCCTGGTGGCGCGCATGTCGCCCATTTTCGAGCATGCGCCGGCCGCCCTGTGGTTCGTCACCTTCATCGGTGCCACCACCTGCTTTTTTGCCGCCACCATCGGCCTCGTGCAGAACGACATCAAGCGGGTGATCGCCTATTCCACCTGTTCCCAGCTCGGCTACATGTTCGCGGCCCTGGGGGTCGGCGCCTACGGGGTGGGCATCTTCCACCTCTTCACCCACGCCTTCTTCAAGGCGTTGCTGTTCTTAGGGTCCGGCTCGGTCATCCACGGCATGAGCGACGAGCAGGACATGCGCAAGATGGGCGGCCTGTTCCCGCACATGAAGATCACTTGGGCGATGATGCTGATCGGCACGCTCGCGCTGACCGGCTTCCCGATCATCACGGCGGGCTACTATTCGAAGGATGCGATCATCGAGTCGACCTATGCCGCCCATTCCGGCATCGGCATGTACGCCTTCATCCTGACGGTGCTGGCCGCGGCGCTCACCGCCTTCTACTCCTGGCGGGTGATGTTCCTGACCTTCCACGGCCGCTCGCGCGCGCCCAAGGAGGTGTTGCATCACGTGCACGAAAGCCCGAACGTGATGCTCATCCCGCTCTATGTGCTGGCGGTCGGCTCGATCGCCGCGGGCTTCGTGTTCGCCCCCTATTTCATCGGCCACGACGAGGCCGCGTTCTGGGGCGCGGCGCTGTTCCGCGGGCCAGACAACCACATTGTCGAGGAGATGCATCACGTTCCGTTCTGGGTGGTGATCTCGCCCACGGTCATGATGGTCTTGGGCTTCCTGGTCGCGTTCTACTTCTACATCGTCAACCCGGAGGCGCCCAAGCGGCTGGCCGAGCTGCACGAGCCGCTCTACAAGTTCCTGCTCAACAAGTGGTATTTCGACGAGCTCTACGACTTCATCTTCGTGCGCGGCGCGCTGGCGCTGGGCCGCATCTTCTGGAAGCGCGGCGACGGCCAGCTCATCGATGGCCTGGGGCCCGACGGTATCTCCGCCCGCGTGCTTGACGTGACGCGCGGGGTGGTGAAGCTGCAGAGCGGCTATCTCTACCACTATGCCTTTGCCATGCTGATCGGCATTGCCGCCCTGGTCACCTGGCTGATGTATGCGGGAGCGTGAAGTCCATGGAAATCCCGCATATCCTCTCGGTCGTTACCTTCCTGCCGCTGGTCGGGGCGCTGTTCATCCTGGTGATCCGCGGCGATGACGAGCAGGCCTATCGCTCCGCCCGCTACGTGGCGCTGTGGACCACGATCATCACCTTCATCGTCTCGCTGCTGATCTGGGCCAATTTCGACCCCTCGACCCCGAACTTCCAGTTCGTAGAGCAGGCGAACTGGCTAGGCGGCACGATCACCTATCACATGGGTGTGGACGGCATCTCCATGCTGTTCGTCATCCTGACCACCTTCCTGATGCCCGCCTGCATCATCGCCAGCTGGGGCGTCACCCGGCGCGTGAAGGAATACATGATCGCCTTCCTGGTCCTCGAGACCATGATGATCGGCGTGTTCTGCGCGCTCGACCTGGTGCTGTTCTACCTGTTCTTCGAGGCGGGCCTCATCCCGATGTTCCTGATCATCGGCATCTGGGGCGGCCCGCGCCGGGTCTATGCCAGCTTCAAGTTCTTCCTCTACACGCTGCTCGGCTCGGTGCTGATGCTCTTGGCCATCATCGCCATGTATTGGGAGGCGGGCACCACAAACATCGTGACCCTGCTGAACCACGGCTTTCCTCCGCACCTGCAGACCTGGCTATGGCTCGCCTTCTTCGCCTCCTTCGCGGTGAAGATGCCCATGTGGCCGGTGCACACGTGGCTGCCTGACGCCCACGTGGAAGCGCCCACGGCCGGCTCGGTCATCCTGGCGGCGATCCTGCTGAAGATGGGTGGCTATGGCTTCCTGCGCTTCTCCATCCCCATGTTCCCTGCGGCGAGCGAGATGTTCGCACCGCTGGTGTTCGCCCTCTCCGTGGTCGCCATCGTCTACACTTCGCTGGTGGCGCTGGTGCAGGAGGACATGAAGAAGCTCATCGCCTATTCCTCGGTGGCGCATATGGGCTTCGTCACCATGGGCCTGTTCACCCTGACCCAACAAGGGGTACAGGGCGGCCTGTTCACCATGATCAGCCACGGGCTTGTCTCCGGCGCGCTCTTCCTCTGCGTGGGCGTTGTCTATGACCGCATGCACACCCGCGAGATTGCGGCCTATGGCGGCCTGGTCGACCGGATGCCGATCTATGCCTTCACCTTCATGGTGTTCACCATGGCCAATGTGGGGCTGCCCGGCACCAGCGGCTTCGTCGGCGAGTTCCTGACCCTGTCCGGCGCCTTCCAGGTGAACACCTGGGTGGCCTTCTTCGCCTGCCTGGGCCTCATCCTCTCCGCGCCCTATGCCCTTTGGCTCTACCGCCGGGTGGTGTTCGGGCGGCTGGAGAAGGAGAGCCTGAAGTCCATCAAGGACATGGATTGGCGCGAGGTGGCGGTGCTGGTGCCGCTCATCCTGCTGACGGTCTTCTTCGGCGTCTATCCGAGCCCCATCCTGGATGTGTTCGCCGTTTCAGTGGATCACCTGATCAACAATTACCATGCCTCGCTTGATGCCATAAAGCAGGCAGCGGTCGCCGCCGCGAAATAACGGAGCTCATGCGCCCATGGCGAATGCAATCGCATCTGCGGACATCCTGGCGGTCTTGCCCGAGCTGGTTTTGGCGGTGGGCAGCATGGCGCTTCTGATGCTGGCCGTGTTCCGGCGCGACGATCCGGTCGACCTGGTCTCGTCGCTCGCCATTGTCCTCCTGGGGCTGGTGGGCGCCGTTATCCTGCTGCACGAGCCTGCGCTCCGCCGGGTGGCGTTTGGCGGCAGCATCGTCACCGACGCCTTCGGCAGCTTCATGAAAATCCTGGCGATCTTCGGCTCGGCCGCGGCGATCCTTCTTTCGGTGCAGTTCGTCAAGGGCGAGCGGATGATGCGCTCGGAATTCCCGGTGCTGATCCTCCTGTCCACCCTGGGCATGCTGGTGCTGATCTCGGCCAATGACCTGATCGCCGTCTATCTCGGGCTCGAGATGATGAGCTTGGCGCTCTACGTGCTTGCCGCCATCAACCGGGATTCCGCGCGCTCGTCGGAGGCCGGGCTCAAGTATTTCGTGTTGGGAGCGCTGTCGTCCGGCATGCTCCTCTATGGCGCCTCGCTCATCTACGGCTTCACCGGCACGGTCTCCTTCGAGGGCATCCGCAACGCGGTTGCCGCCAGCGAGGGCGCGCATACGGCCACCATGATCGGCCTGCTGATCGGCCTGTGCTTCATGATCGCCGGCTTCGCCTTCAAGACATCGCTGGTGCCGTTCCACATGTGGACGCCCGACGTCTATCAGGGGGCGCCGACCCCGGTCACCGCCTTCTTTGCCTCAGCGCCCAAGGTGGCGGCGGCCGCTGTGTTCATGCGGGCGCTGATCGTGCCCTTCGCCGAGATCACCCCCGACTGGCAGCAGATCGTCGTGTTCCTGTCCATCGCCTCCATGGCGCTCGGCTCCTTCGGCGCCATCGGCCAGACCAGCATCAAGCGGCTGATGGCCTACTCGTCCATTGCCAATATGGGCTATGCCATGATCGGGCTGGCGGCCGGCGGCGTTGCCGGGGTGCAGAGCCTGATCATCTATATGGCCATTTACCTGTTCATGACCCTGGGCAGCTTTGCGGTGATCATCGCCATGCGCCGGGCGGGCGAGCCGGTGGACACCATCGCCGACCTGGCGGGCCTCGCCCGGCAGAACAGTGGCATGGCCTTCGTCATGGCAGCCATGATGTTCTCCCTAGCGGGCATTCCGCCGCTGGCAGGCTTCTTCGCCAAATTCTTCGTCTTTGCCGCCGCGGTGAAATCAGGGCTGATCGCCCTCGCCATCATCGGCGTGGTCACCAGCGTGGTCGGCGCCTATTACTACTTGCGCATCGTGAAGGTCATGTATTTCGACGAGCCGGCGGAGAAGTTCTCGCCTGTCACCGGCGAGGTGAAGCTGGTCATGGCCCTTTCCACCGTGGTGATCCTGGGCTTTGTTTTCTTCGCGCGCCCGGTGCTCACGGCAGCCGAAGCCGCCGCGGCTTCGCTCTTCTAAATGGCTGAGCCAAACGCCCCGGCTGTACCGCAAGGCTATCGCCTCGCTGTCCTCGACGAGATCGATTCCACCAATGCGGAAGCGATGCGCCGCGCGCTGGCGGGCGACCATGGCCCCCTGTGGCTGATGGCCCGCCGCCAGACCGGCGGCCGCGGCCGCTATGGCCGCCATTGGGTCTCTGAACCAGGCAATCTCTACACCTCGCTCATGATGACGGCCCCGGCTGCTCACGCGAGGCTCGCCAATCTCAGCTTCGTCGCCGCTCTGGCTCTATCCGACGCGGTGGCGCAGCTGTTGGACGAGCCGGCACGCTCGCAGCTTCGCCTCAAATGGCCCAACGACCTGCTGATCGCCGGCGCCAAGACCTCCGGCATTCTGCTGGAGGCCCAGCCGCTGCCCAACAGCCGCGAGCTTGCCCTGGCCCTGGGCTTCGGCGTGAATATCGACCATCGTCCGTCCCTCGCGCTCCCCTATGCGGCAACCTTTCTGGCCGAGCACGGGGTGACGGTGACGCCCGGCGGGCTGCTCCAGCTGCTGGCCGAGCGATTCGACCATTGGCACCGCACGTGGACGGGGCCGCGCGGCTTCGCGCCCGTGCGCGAGGCCTGGCTCGCGCGGGCACAAGGGGTGGGCGCACCCATAGAGGTGAAGCTGCAGGGCGAGACGATCCACGGCATTTTCGAGGATCTGGACGACGATGGCGCGTTGGTGCTGCTTTTGAGCAATGGCCAAAGGCGCAAAATCCTCGCGGGCGACGTTTTCTTGCGATAGGAGCACAAGACCCAAGGAGACGTGGCAGATGAGCAAAGGGCGGGCTGGCCGTTCGCGGGGAGAACCGGAATTCGTATTCTTGCCGCTGGGCGGGGCAGGGGAGATCGGGATGAACACCTATCTCTACGGCTTCGGCCCGGCCAATGACCGCGTGTGGATCATGGTCGACCTGGGCGTGAAGTTCAGCGAGGACCACGAGCCCGGCATCGACGTGGTGCTGCCCGACCTCTCCTTTGCCACCAGCCTGGGCGACCGGCTGCTCGCCATCGTCCTGACCCACGCGCATGAGGATCATTTCGGCGCGGTTGGCTATCTCTGGCCCAGCCTGAGGGTGCCGGTCTATGCGACCCCGTTCACCGCGTCGCTGCTGAGCGTGCGACTGCATGAGCGCGGGCTGATCGAGGAGGTGAACCTGGAGGTGGTGCCGGTGGACGGCCGGTTCAGTATCGGCCCGTTCGACCTGGAACTGGTCACCGTCAACCACTCCATCCCCGAGCCGCAGGCCCTGGTGATCCGCACCCCAGCCGGCATGGCGGTGCACTCCGGCGACTGGAAGATCGACAATGCGCCCGTGTTCGGCCCGCGCATTGACGAGATCCGCTTCCGCGAGCTGGGCGACGAGGGCTGCGACGCCTTCATTTGCGATTCGACCAACGTGCTGCGTGAAGGCATATCGCCGACCGAGCAGGAAGTGGCCGACAGCCTCAACCGAATCATCCGCTCTGCCCGCGGCCGGGTGGCGGTGACCACCTTCGCCTCCCATGTGGGCCGCATCGAAACGGTGGCCAAGGCCGCCGAGGCGGTAGGCCGGCAGGTGGTGGTGGTCGGCCGCGCCATGCACGCGACCATCGCTGCCGCCCGTAATGCGGGCTATCTCAAGGATCTACCCCCCATCGTCGATGACGAGGCCTTCGGCTATCTGCCGCCCGACAAGGTGGTGTGCCTGTGCACCGGCAGCCAGGGCGAGCCGCGCGCCGCATTGGCGCGAATTGCCGAGGACACCCATCCGACCATTTCCCTGGAAGACGGCGATCTCGTCATCTTCTCCTCCAAGACCATCCCGGGCAACGAGAAGGCGGTGATCGCCATCGAAAACAACCTCGCGGCTCGTGGCGTGCAGGTAATCACCAATGACGAGCATCTCGTGCATGTGACCGGCCATCCCCGCCGCGGCGAGCTCTCCCAGATGTATGCCTGGCTGAGGCCCAAGCTGCTCATTCCCATGCATGGCGAAAAGCGCCATCTGCTGGAGCACAAGCTGTTCGCGCTTGAACGGGGCGTGCCGCGGGCCGAGGTGGTCTGCAACGGCGAGATCATGCGGCTCGCGCCCGGCGAGCCTGCCATGGTCGGCGAGGCGCCGGTCGGCCGCGTCTATCTCGACGGCCAGATCATGGTGCCCGCCGACGTCGGGTTGGTCAGGGCCCGCCGCAAGCTCTCCTTCGTCGGCGCGGTCATGGTCTCCCTGGTGGTGGATCGGGATGGGCGACTGGTGGGCCAGCCGCAGATCGCGCTGGATGGCGTGCCCTATTTCGACGGCAACGGCAGCGAGATGCCCGAAATCGTTCGCACAGCGGTTGAGGATGTTTTGGACGGCGTGCCCAGCGTGCGCCGGCGCGAGAGCCGGAACGACGCCCTCGAGCAGATGATCAGCCAGAACGTGCGCCGCGCGGTGAACATGGCCTGGGGCAAGAAGCCCGTGTGCAAGGTGCTGCTGCACCGCGTGTGACCGGCGGCCGCTCCAGGGGCACGAGGGGTGCGCTGGCGGCCAGGCTCTGCTATGACGTAAACCACGTTGCAACAGCGTGGTTGAGAAATGAGCGAGCATAGCCCGCCCGCCGTGCCCGGTGGCGTTGAACCGATTGCCCTGCGCGAGGCGCTGGAAGAGCGCTACCTTGCCTATGCGCTATCGACGATCATGCATCGGGCCCTGCCCGATGTGCGCGACGGGCTCAAGCCGGTGCACCGCCGGCTGCTCTATGCCATGCGGCAATTGCGGCTCGACCCCAGCTCCGGCTTCAAGAAATGCGCCCGCGTGGTGGGCGACGTCATCGGTCGCTACCACCCCCATGGCGACCAGTCGGTCTATGACGCCCTGGTGCGCCTCGCCCAAGATTTTGCCGTGCGCTACCCGCTGGTGGACGGCCAGGGCAATTTCGGCAATATCGACGGCGATAACCCGGCCGCCATGCGCTACACGGAAGCGCGGCTCACCGAGGTGGCCCAGGCGCTGCTCGACGGCCTCGACGAGGACACCGTCGATTTCCGCGACACCTATGACGGCGAGGACAGCGAGCCGGTGGTGCTGCCCGGCGCCTTTCCCAACCTGCTGGCGAACGGCTCGTCCGGCATTGCCGTGGGAATGGCGACCTCGATCCCTCCGCACAACGCGCATGAGCTGTGCGACGCGGCCCTGCACCTGATCAAATATCCCAATGCCAGCATCGACAAGATCGTGGAGCTGGTGCCCGGGCCCGATTTCCCCACCGGCGGCGTGATCATCGACGATGCCGCTACGATCCGCGAGACCTACCGCACCGGCCGCGGCGCCTTTCGCGTGCGCGCCAAATGGGCGGTGGAGGAGCTCAAGCACGGCACCTGGCAGATCGTCATCACCGAGATGCCGTTCCAGGTGCAGAAGGGCAAGCTGGTCGAGAAGATCGCCGACCTCATCAACAGCCGCAAGTTGCCTTTGCTGGTGGATGTGCGCGACGAATCCGCCGAGGACGTGCGCCTCGTTCTCGAGCCGCGCAGCCGCACGGTGGATCCCACCGTGCTCATGGAGCAGATGTTCCGGCTGACCGAGCTGGAGACGCGCATTTCCCTCAACATGAATGTGCTGACCGCCGGCCGCGTTCCGCGGGTGTTGTCGCTGCCGGAAGCCTTGCGCCACTGGCTCGACCACCGCAAGGAGGTGCTGGTCCGCCGCTCGCGCTTCCGGCTGGAGCAGATCGCCAAGCGGCTCGAGATCCTCGAAGGCTACCTCATCGCCTATCTCAATCTCGATGAGGTGATCCGCATCATCCGCGAGGAGGACGAGCCCAAGGCCGAGCTGATCGGCACCTTCCAGCTCACCGACAACCAGGCGGAGGCCATCCTCAACATGCGCCTGCGCTCCCTGCGCAAGCTCGAGGAAATGGAGATCCGCCGCGAGCACGAGGCCCTGCTCGCCGAGCGCGAGGAGTTGTCCGCCCTGCTGGGCTCCGACGACAGGCAGTGGGCGAGGATCGCCGAGGAGATCCGCGCGGCGCGCGCCAAGTTCGGCAAATCGACGGAGCTTGGCCGTCGGCGCACCCAATTCGCCGAGATGCCGACCGTCGAGGTGGACCTCAACCAGGTGATGATCGAGCGCGAGCCGATCACGGTAGTGCTCTCGGCGAAGGGCTGGATCCGCGCCCTCAAGGGCCATCTCACCGATGCCTCGACCTTGAGCTTCAAGGAGGGCGACAAGGCCAAGTTCCACTTCCCGGCCGAGACCACCGACAAGATCATGGTGTTCTCGTCCTCCGGCAAGTTCTTCACCATCGGGGCCGATAAGCTGCCGGGCGGGCGCGGCCACGGCGAGCCTTTGCGGCTGATCTGCGATCTCGATACGGCCGACGACGTGGTCGCCCTGTTCGTGCACAGGCCGGGCGGCAAGCTGCTGGTGGCCGCCAGCGATGGCCGCGGTTTCCTGGTGCCGGAGGACGAGGTGATCGCCAATACCCGCAAGGGCAAGCAGGTGCTGAACGTCTCGGCGCCGGTGGAGGCGCAGGTTTGCCGCCGGGTGCCCGATGGCGCCGACCATGTGGCCGTCATCGGCGAGAACCGCAAGCTGCTGATCTTTCCCATTGCCGAACTGCCGGAGATGGGCCGCGGCCGCGGGGTCAAGTTGCAGAGCTATCGCGGCGGCGGGCTTGCCGATGCCAAGGCGTTCCCGCTCGCCGAAGGGCTCACCTGGACCGACAGTTCCGGCCGCCTGTGGACGGTGAACGATCTCGGCGACTGGCTCGGTGCCCGCGCCCAGGCCGGCCGCATTCCGCCTAAGGGCTTCCCACGCACCAACCGGTTCGGGTGAGCCCCTTTTAACTCAGTGCTGATGCTCGGGCGCGCGCCGGCTGAGCCGATAGGCGGCGTGGCAGCCGAGCGTGATCAGGATGATCGCGCCGCCGATCAGGGAGTTGGTGCTCGGCACCTCGCCGAGGAACAGCCAGACCCAGATCGGCGCCAGCACCGTTTCCAGCAGGAAGAACATGGCCACCTCCGCCGCAGTGAGATAGCGCGGCCCGGTGACCAGCATGGCCGAGGCAAAGGGCATCACGATCAGCCCATTGGCGGCGATGAACATCAGCTGGTCCAGCGGCACCGCGATCGAGCCGGTAAAGGGCAGGACGATGCAGGCCGCGAGCAAAGCGCCGGGGCCGGGTGCCAGCGTGAGGTTCTTGCCGCTGCGGCGCACGAAGGTGAGGCCGAAGCCGATCACCAGCACGGCGCCGAGCGCGGCCAAGTCGCCAAACAGGCTCCCCACCTGGGCACCGTCCATGACGATGATGGTGACGCCGATAATGCCGGAGAAGATCGCCGCCCAGGTCGCGGGCGCGATGCGCTCTCTCAGCCAGACCAATGAGAACAGGGCGGCAGACAGCGGATTGAGCGCCAGGATGAACACCAGATTGGCCACCGTGGTGTTGAACAGCGCCACCATGAACAGCAGGTTGGCCATGCAATGCAGGACCGCGAGGATCACCCCGTCGCGACCGTTGAGCAGCGGCATCGGCGTGCGCTGCACGTAGCGCAGGAAGGCCCAGATGCCGCACATGGCGGTGAACACGAACACGCCGCGCCAGAAGGTGGCGGTGAACACATCGACGCCGGCGAGACGCAGAAGCGGCGCATCGAACGTCATGACCAGGCCGCCCACGGAGGCGATCAGCAGGCCCCGGCGATGATCCATGGAAGCCGCGGTGACTGAGGCCATTTTGCTGCGCCCTCATAGGCAGAGATGGGCGAGACCCAGATCCCGCTCCCATGATCTCTATCGGAGGAGGGCAGGGAAAGGCAAGTTGCGAGGCGGGACCAGGTTCACCCGCGATCCGTCTACTCCGCCAGGCGCCAACCCTCGGGCGTCAGGCGCTCCTGCGGGCGGAAACGCTCCTTGTAGCCCATCTTGTCGGAGCCGGGCACCCAGTAGCCGAGATAGACGTAAGGCAGGCCCAGCGCACGGGCGCGCTCCACATGATCGAGGATCATGAAGGTTCCGAGGCTGCGGTGGCTCAGATCCACGTCATAGAAGCTGTAGATCATGGACAGGCCGTCGGCCAGGCGGTCGGTCAAGGCCGCCGCCACCAGCTCGCCCTTGCGGGGATCAGGCCCGGCGAGGCGGATGCGGGGCTTGAGCCGGTACTCCACCATGTGGGTGTTGACGAAACTGTCCTCGACCATGGCGGCGTAGTCGAGGACGGTCATCTCCGCCATGCCGCCATCGCTGTGGCGGCTGTCGATATAGCGGCGGAAGAGGGAATACTGCTCGGAGGTGGCGCGCGATTCCACCTCCAACCGGACCAAGTCGCGGTTGCGGCCGAGAATGCGGCGGTAGGTGCGCGACGGGTGAAACTGGTCGACCACGATGCGGACGGAGATGCACGAGCTGCACTGCTCGCAGGCCGGACGATACGCGATGTTCTGACTGCGGCGGAACCCGCCCTGGCTCAGGGTGTCGTTGAGCCTGGCGGCATCCTCGCCGATGAGATGTGTGAAGACTTTGCGCTCCATCCTCCCCACCAGATAGGGGCAAGGAGAGGACGCCGTAATATAGAACTGCGGAAATTTACGACCCTCGTACACCGCGTATCCTGCTCCATTGAGGCAATGCCAAACCACAACAGCACTAAGGCCTCGGCGTTCCGAATGGCGCCTCGTCTCATCATAGCACAGGTTCCTAACCTGATCATGAGACGCTGCCCCATATTACGAAAGCCGGGCCCGGGAAAAAAGCTTGTCCTGAGACTTGTCTCAGAGATCGCCATGCAGGCGCGGTGCCGCACGCCCAGCCGGTGCGTCCAGAACCTCGACCATGAAGCCTTGGTCCTCGATCGCGCGGATGATCTCGTCGGCATGGGTTGCGTCCCGCGTTTCGATCATCACCTCAAGATCGGCCCGCTTGGCCGGAACTTCAAGGAACATGCGGCGATGCCACACCTCCAGGATATTCGCCCCGTGCTGGCCGATGAGCGAGGCGATCCTGCCGAGAATGCCGGGCCGGTCGTCGATCTCGATGCGCAGCGAGACGATGCGGCGGTCGCGGCTCAGCTCGCGATAGATGAGCGAGGCAAGGATCCGCCGGTCGATATTGCCGCCGCACAGGATGAGGCCCACCTTGCGGCCGGCGAAGGCGGCGGGATGATCGATCAGGGCTGCGAGCCCGGCCGCGCCGGCGCCTTCCGCCACGACCCGCTGATGGATGAGGAAGGCGTTCACCGCCTGCTCGATGCGCGTTTCGCTGACCAGCCGGATGTCGTCGACCAGCGCCCGGCAGTACTCCACCGTCCGCTCCGCAACGTTCTTGACCGCGATGCCTTCCGCCAGGGTGGCGCCGCCGCAATGGGCTGGCTCGCCCCGCAACGCGCTGTACATCGAAGGGTAGAGCGCCGCCTCGACGCCAACGATGCGGATTTCGGGCTTGAGCGCCTTGGCCGCGATGGCATTGCCCGAAATCAGGCCGCCACCGCCGATCGGGATGACGAGGGTGTCGAGATCAGGCTGCGCGGCGAGCATTTCGAGCGCGACGGTGCCCTGGCCGGCGATGATGCGGTCGTCATCGTAAGGGTGCACCAGGGTCAGGTTGCGCTCCGCGATGATCTCCATGGTGCGCTGCTGGCTCTCCGCCAGGGTCTCCCCCGCGAGCACGATGTCCGCGCCATGGGCCCGGGTGCGTTCGACCTTGGTGAAAGGGGTGGTGACTGGCATGACGATGGTGGCCGGGATCCCTAAGCGCTTGGCGTGATAGGCCACCGACTGGGCATGGTTGCCGGCCGACATGGCGACGACGCCTCTGGCCTTTTCCGCTTCCGAGAGGCTTGCCAGCTTCACGAAGGCGCCGCGGTCCTTGAAGGAATTCGTCACCTGGAGATTCTCCAGCTTGACGAAGACCTCCGCTCCGGTCAGGTCTGACAGCTTCGGAGCGGCAAGCAGCGGCGTGCGGACGATTTCGCCTTCGAGGAGCGCGTTCGCCTGCTGGATATCTTGGAGCGTCACAACCATCGAAGGGGCCTCGCGTGGGCTGTTCTTGAGAAGTTACCGGACCATGATCTGCGGTTGACGCCGTTTTGCCCACTTGAGAATCGGCAACCGCATCGTTGAGAGCGACAGGGAGACACGAAAATGGGTGAGAAGGTGGCATGGCTGGGATTGGGCGTAATGGGCTATCCCATGGCCGGGTATCTCATAAAAGCAGGTCACGACGTCACCGTCTATAATCGCACGGCGGCCAAGGCGGAGAAATGGGTCGCCCAATATGGTGGCCGCGCGGCGCCCACGCCGGCCCAAGCCGCGCGCGATGCGGAGTTCGTGTTTGCCTGCGTCGGCAATGACGACGACCTGCGCGCCGTGGTCACCGGCGACGAGGGGGCCTTTGCCGCCATGAAGCCTGGCAGCATCTTCATCGATCATACCACCGCCTCGGCGGATGTCGCACGCGAGCTTCATGGCCTCGGCAAGGCGCGGGGCGTCGGATTTCTCGACGCGCCGGTCTCCGGCGGGCAAGCAGGCGCGGAGAACGGCACCCTGACGGTGATGGCGGGGGGCGACGGCGATGTCTACGCCAGGGCCGAGCCGCTGATCGCCTGCTTCTCCAGGATGCGCCGGCTGCTCGGCCCGTCGGGTGCGGGCCAGCTTGCCAAGATGGTGAACCAGATCTGCATCGCCGGACTGGTGCAGGCCCTGGCCGAGGGCTTGCATTTCGGCAGGAAGGCCGGCCTCGACATGGAGGCGGTGATCGAGGTCATTTCCAAGGGTGCCGCCCAGTCCTGGCAGATGGAGAACCGCTACAAGACCATGCTCGCCGGTACCTTCGACTTCGGCTTCGCCGTGGACTGGATGCGCAAGGACCTTGCCATCTGCCTGGCCGAGGCTCGGCGCACCGGCGCCCATCTGCCGGTCACCGCCCTCGTGGACCAGTTCTATTCCGAGGTGCAGACGATGGGCGGCCAGCGCTGGGACACCTCCAGCCTCATCGCGCGGTTGGAGCGATGAGTGAGTGCATTGCGCGTGCCCAGAAGGTGTTGACACCGAAAAACTAGTCGTCATGCCCCGGCTCTGACCGGGGCATCCAGGGCCACACGGCACGGGCGTTCCGCTCGGCCCCTGGATTGCCGCGTCAAGCGCGGCAATGACGGAAGTGGCTGAATTTAAACTCCATCGTCATGCCCCGGCTCTGACCGGGGCATCCAGGGCCACACGGCGAGAGAGCTGTTTCTCAATAGTTGAGCTGGTCGTACAAGTCGCGCCATTGTGGGTTGCTGCGCTCGATGAGTGCTAACTTCCACGCACGCGGCCACCGCTTAAGAGCTTTCTCTCGTCGAATAGCAATCCGAATGTCGTCGAATGTCTCATAGAAGACGAGACGGCTCACCTTATAGCGGGTGGTGAACTGCGAACCCGACTCCCGGCGATGCTGTCCGATGCGCGCGGGCAGATCTGCGGTCACGCCGACATAAAGCGTACCGTTTCGTGAGCTCGCCAGAATGTAGACATAGCCCCCCGGCATTGTCTCAGGATGACCGAAGAGTATGGCTCGTCAAGGAGCTTTTCGGGCTACTGACGCAGGCGTTCTCCCTGGCCGCCCGTGGATTGCCGTGCCAAGCGCGGCAATGACTCAAGTCATTGACGTGCTGAGCGGGGCTGCTGCTTCCTCAGACGCGCTCCGCCTTGAGGCGGCGGGCCGCGTCCATGGCGAAATAGGTGAGGATGCCGTCGGCGCCGGCGCGCTTGAACGCCATCAAGGTCTCCAGCACCACCCGGTCCGCATCCAGCCAGCCATTGTCGCAGGCGCCTTTGAGCATCGCATACTCGCCCGACACCTGATAGGCGAAGGTCGGCACCCCGAAGGTACTCTTGACCCGATGGATGACGTCCAAATAGGGCAGGCCGGGTTTCACCATGACCATGTCGGCGCCCTCTTCGAGATCCATGCGCACTTCGCGCAGCGCCTCATCGGTGTTGGCCGGATCCATCTGATAACTGCGCTTGTCGCCCTTCAGCGCGCCCGACGAACCCACCGCATCGCGGAAAGGTCCGTAATAGCCCGAGGCATATTTGGCGGCATAAGCCATGATCTGCACATTCTTGTGCCCATGGGCCTCCAGCGCCGCGCGGATGGCGCCTACCCGCCCATCCATCATGTCCGAGGGAGCGATGATGTCGCAGCCCGCCTCGGCCTGGACCAGCGCCTGCTGCACCAGCACCTCGACGGTCTCATCGTTGAGGATCTCGAAGCCTTCGACCAGCCCGTCATGGCCATGGCTCGTATAGGGGTCGAGGGCGACATCGCAGAGGATGCCCAGCTCGGGCACCTCCCGCTTGATGGCCCGTACGGCGGAACAGACGAGATTTTCGGGGTTGAATGCCTCGCGCCCGTCGGCCGTGCGCAGCGACGGATCCGTATAGGGGAACAGCGCGATGACCGGGACGCCGAGATTGGCCGCCGCCTCGGCCGCGCGCACCGCACGGTCGATCGAGAGGCGGGCGACCCCGGGCATCGAGGGCACCGGCTGCTCGGCATCGCGGCCGCCGGTCACGAAGATCGGCCAGATCAGATCATCGACCGAGAGGGTATGTTCGCGCGTCAGCCGCCTGGTCCATTCCGCCTTGCGATTGCGGCGCAGCCGTGTGGCCGGATAGCCCGCCTGCGGCATTTCCGCCGCCGGGCTCGGCATGGCGCGCGCATGCCGCAGCGATGCAGGTTTTCCTTCCCAGCCGGCCATCGGCAAGCTCCAGTCCATTGTTGTTTGCTGGCACATTAGGCCAGCCCACATTCGACGTCGACTAATTCAATGTCGCATCTGCATCGTCACTCGCAAATGAGATAGCGGCCGCCGCGCGCCAGATCGAAATGGAAGTGGTAGGCATGGGCAGCATTGGATCCCGGGCCCAGCACGGTCGAGAAATAGCGGCAGGCCCCCGCGCGCACGCCGGCGAGAAACGCCGCCGCGTTAACCTCTTGCCCGGCTTTGGCCAGCGGCGGCGCGTCCATGACGGGCACCTTGCGGCCGGAAGAGAAGGTGAAAGCGCCTACATCGAAAGCGGCCGCATAAGCATGCTCGCTCATCTTGCCTGTGGCCGCCCCGTTGCGCCGGCGGCAGACATAGGCACTGGCATTCGCGATCGCAGCGACCGGCTCGCCCATGCTCTTGGCAGCTTCCGGCTGGACGGAACGCACGATCCATGTGTGCAGCGCAGCCGTTATCTTGCAGGTCAAGGTGGCGGCGGGCGCAATGCTCACCCCGGCGACGCGCGTCACTTCGATGGGAGCGGGGGCACCGCATCCGCCGGGTGCGCCCAGCGGCGCAAGCGGCTTGTAGTCCAGATCCAGCCCCGACAGCAGAGAGCCGCATTCCGCCTTGGCGGCGGCAATCTCCGCGTCTGACCAGGCTCTAGGGGCAGGTTCCTCCGTGACCGGCGGCCGCGGCACCGGCGCCATTTCGGGTGCGGAGGGCGGGTGAACCGGCTTTTCCCGCGGCCGGACTGGTGCGGTTTCCTCGAGCGTCTTCGGGTTGGGCGCCGGTTTGGGCACGGGAACATGCGCCCAATGCGCCTCGGCCGGCGAGGCGGGCGCGTGGGGCACCTCAGGCTTCGGCTTGGGGACTGGCCGATCCTCTGCAGCCACGGCCGAACCGGCTAGAAGCACCAGCAGAGCCGCAGCCGGGACACTTGTCTGGCGGGCGGAAGAGGGCAGGGCTGTTCCTCCTTTTGACGTCAAGTGTCGCCGCCGGCGATCCCAGGCCTTGACCAGCTGCGTCACCACTTCTATCCGTCGAAGATAATACCGAACGAGAGGCTGGATTGGCTGCCGCAGTCCAAGAATTTTACCAGGGAAGGGCAGAATGGATTTCGAGCTCAGCGAAGAGCAGCGCGCGTTCAAGGAGGTCGCGGCCGGCTTTGCCGCCGAGCACATCGCCCCCTATGCCGACGAATGGGACGAAAAGCACATCTTTCCCCGTGACGTTCTGGTGAAGGCAGCCGAGCTCGGCTTCGGTGGCCTTTACGTGCGCGAGGACGTGGGGGGCTCCGGGCTGACCCGGCTCGATGCGGCCATCATCTTCGAGGAGCTCGCCAAGGCCTGCCCCTCCACGGCCGCCTTCATTTCCATTCACAACATGGCCGCCTGGATGATCGACCGGTTCGGCACTGACGAGCAGCGTCACCGGCTGCTGCCCAAGCTGGTGACCATGGAAATGATCGCCAGCTACTGCCTCACCGAGCCGAGCTCCGGATCGGATGCGGCGTCCCTGCGCACCCGGGCGGTGAAGGACGGCAACGCGACCTACCGGGTCACTGGCGGCAAGGCCTTCATCTCGGGGGGCGGCGCCTCGGACCTCTACGTCACCATGGCGAGGACTGGCGGCGAAGGACCATCCGGCATCTCCTGCCTTGCGATCCCCAAGGATACGCCGGGCCTGTCGTTCGGCGCCCAGGAGAAGAAACTCGGCTGGCATAGCCAGCCGACCGCCGCGGTGCTGTTCGACGACGCGCAGGTCTCGGCGGAGAACCTGATCGGCAACGAGGGCCAGGGCTTTGCCATCGCCATGGCCGGACTCGATGGCGGCCGCCTCAATATCGGTGCCTGCTCGCTCGGCGCGGCCCAAGCCTGTCTCAACAAGGCGATCACATATCTCAATGAGCGCAAGCAGTTCGGCAGGCCGTTGGCCGAGTTCCAGGCCCTGCAGTTCCGCATCGCCGATATGGCGACCGAGCTCGAGGCGGCACGGCTCCTGCTGCACAAGGCGGCCATCAAGGTGACGGAGAAGGCGCCGGATGCCACCCTCTATGCGGCCATGGCCAAGCGCAAGGCGACGGACGTGGGTTTCGACGTGGTCAACGAGGCCCTGCAGCTGCATGGCGGCTACGGTTATCTCCGCGACTTCGGCATCGAGCGGTATTTACGCGATTTGCGTGTCCACCAGATCCTGGAGGGTACCAACGAGATCATGCGGGTGGTCATATCCCGCAAGCTGTTGAAGGGGTAAGCGAAGGTGAGCGGGGAAGCGGACGTTCTGTTCGAGGAAATTGGGCTGGCGGGGGTGATCACGCTCAACCGCCCCAAGGCGCTCAATGCGCTGACCCTGGACATGGTGCGCGAGATCCGTCCCAAGCTGAAGGCCTGGGCTGGGGATCCGCGGATCGCGCGCGTCATCATCAGGGCGGCGGGAGACCGCGCCTTCTGCGCCGGCGGCGACATCCGCGCGCTGCACGACTGGGGGCGGGCACGAGCGCCGGAGTTCCTGGACTTCTATCGCGAGGAATATCAGCTCAACGCCTTCATCAAGCACTTTCCCAAGCCGTATATCGCGCTGCTCGACGGCATCACCATGGGCGGCGGTGTGGGCCTTTCCGTTCACGGCAGCCACAGGGTCGCCACGGAGCGGCTGACTTTCGCCATGCCCGAGACCGGCATCGGCCTGTTTCCGGATGTCGGCGGCACTTATTTCCTGCCGCGTTGTCCGGGGGCGGTCGGCATGTATCTCGGCCTGACCGGTGCGCGCATCAAGGCGGCTGACGCGCTCAATGCTGGCATTGCGACGCATGCGGCTGCCTCGGCCGACCTGCCGGCGTTGCTCGAGCGGCTGACCGAGGCCACCGATGTCGAGGACGCCCTTGCCGCCTATGCCCGGCCGCCGGCAGAGGCGCCGCTGGCGGCGATGCGCGACAGCATCGATCGCCACTTCCGCGGCGACAGCGTCGAGGCGATCCTCGCGAGCCTCGAAAGCGACCCGGGCGAGTGGGCCCAGCAAAATGCGCGAGCCCTGCGGGGCAAGTCGCCCACCAGCCTCAAGATCGCCCACCGCCAGCTTAAGGAGGGTGCCAAGCTCGGGTTCGACGACTGCATGCGGCTGGAATACCGGCTGGTGAACCGGGTGTTCGAGGGGCACGACTTCTATGAAGGCGTGCGGGCGGTGATCATCGACAAGGACCAGGAGCCGAAATGGCAGCCCGCATCCCTGGCCGAAGTGTCTCCGGCCATGGTCGATGCATATTTCGCGCCCTTGCCAGCCGAGTTGCCGCTCTAGGCTTGGCAGACGTTATCGGTTGACCTTCACGTCAGTGACGCCTTGGCTCGGCTGCAGGAACACGAAGGCCGCGTTGATCGTCTGCCCGCCCTTCTGAATGGCCGAGGTGATGGACGTGCGCAAAAGCTGGCCCAGCCAGACATTGGTCACGTTCACGTCGATGACCTTGCAGGTGGCGGGCACGACGCGCCAGATGACCTTCTGCGAGGGCCGCCCGCCGAGGAAGATCAGGGTCGTCTCCACATTGACCGATTCGCCCTGCGGCTTTGCGCCGGTCACCTTCAAGTCGCTCGCGCGGAACTTGCGGTAGTTGTCGGCAAGGGTCTGGGCGATGAAGCGCTCAACCAGCCTCACATATTCCTGCTGGCGGTCGGGTGTCAGCAGCCTCCGGTACTGGCCCAGCGCAAACAATGCGATTTGCTGGGTATCGGCATGCTTGTCGACCACGGCGTAGAAGGCCTGCGCCGTGCCGCTCTGGGCGGCCTGGAGCGTGTCGGCGCCGATGCGCTGAACGCAGGCGGCTGCATCCTGCGCCCGTGCGGCGCCGGCCGCAGCCATCGCCACCCCGATCGTGAGCACGACAGCGAGTGTGTGCAGGAGCTTCCGGCTGCATCCTCCCAACACGCTCGTATCATTGCGATTCATCAGATTACCCCTCAAGTCAACGGTGCGCCGCACGCACCCGTGATGATCCGCCCCTGCCGAGCGTGCAGGTCTATAGGAATTTCGAGCCAAAAAAAAGAGCGGCCGTTGAAGGCCGCTCAACAATCCGAGAGGATCTAAAGACTATTTCTTCAGGAAGTTGATCAGCGAGGTCATGTCGCCATTGTTTTGGCTGATCACCGACACGAAGCTTTGCTGGGTGAGCCCCGCGAGCCACACGCCCTGGACATTGACATCGAAGATCTTGTAGCCGCCGCCCGATTTCACCAGACGCCACAGCACCGGCATAGCCGGACGGCCGTCGCTGAACTCGACCTGGCTGGTCACGATCACGCTGTCCGAGCGCGATTGTGATCCCGTGATGTTGAGCTTCGAACCGCTGATCTTGTTGGCGTTCGCCAAGAACACATTGGCGATATAGCCTTCGAACAGCCGGTAATATTCCTGCCGCTGGTTTGCCGGAAGTCGGCTGCGGTAGCGCCCCAGGCTGTAATTGGCGATGGTGGGGATATCCGCGCTGCGGCGCATGACAGCGCGGAACTGGCTTTCGGAGCCGGCGCGGGCCGCGGCCAGCACTGCGTCGCCTATGGAGGCCACGAACTGTTCGGCGCGGGGATCGGCCAGGGCCGCAGCAGGGTCGTGAACGAAGACTGCAGCAGCCAGGAGGCCGGTGCCCACCGCGCTGAGGAAGGCCCTTCGGGAAACAGCTGCCGAGGAGGTTGTCATATGCGAAGTCCTTTCAGGCATGCGATCTTGTTAGATCTCAGATCTCGGGGGTCATTCCGAAACATCTGGAATATCGGGAAGTTCCTCGATATCAACCCGGCCGTTGCGAATTTCCGCCTCCCTATACTGAAAGTAGAGCTCGCGCACGGCAGCATAATAGTCAGGGGACGTCTGGCGCAGACTTTCGATTTGGTCAAGAGCAGATTCACGCGATGCGACTGTCTGCATCATGGTCGGCGACAGGCTTTCGATGGTCGCCGCGTCCATGAGCAGCCATGTGGTCGGATTGACGGCGGCATCGACCGCGCGCCCGACCATGTGCCGCAACGTCGTCGGCCCGAACAGAGGCAGCACGATATAGGGCCCGGCCTTGATACCGTAGACCGCCAAGGTCTGGTCGAAATCCTCGCTATGCCTTGGGAACCCGTTCTGGCCTGCGACGTCCAGCAATCCGCCGACACCGACGGTCGAATTGATCGCGAACCGCACGAGCGTGATCTGTGCCCGCTTGCCTTCGCCCTGCAGGACGTCATTCAGAAGGGTCACCGGCGAGGCCGCATTGGCCAGCACATTGGCTATGCCCTGGCGGAGATGGGTCGGCACGATGAGGCGATAGGCTTGCGCCGTGGGCTTCAGCACGGTCACGTCTAGCACATCGTTCACCGTGAACATCACGCGGTTGAATGCCTCCAGCCGGTCATCGAAACGCCGCAGGGCCGCGTCCTCTGCCTCGGGAGGTCCGAGGTCGCCAGCCGGATTGACCGTCGCATCATGGCCGACCACCGGCTCGGGCTCGGTAAGCGCCCGCACGGCAGCCTCCAGCTCCGCATCGTAATAGCTGGCGGACACGATGGAAGATTGCGCCTTGGCAACCGGCGCGGCGTGGCCGAACCCTCCTATGATGAGTGCCACAGCAAGGCTTCCATGCACGTATCTCATGATGATGTCGTCCCCGTCCTGCCCCTCAATGTAGGCTGCCGCTGCGGCGATCACCGGCGAGCAAGATATGACCACGAATTCTGATCAGAAGCCTAAACCAATCTTTGCGGCGGCAATCTGGCGAGCTGCCCGACTGCCGTACCGGTCATAAGGCAAACAGGCCTATGACTGAAGGGAGCCATTGCCACCATATAAAGATATGTTTATATGTTCCATATAACCAGCAGCGGAAAGAAGCCATGGCCGAAGATAGCAGAACCGAACAGCTCCTGGCAGCGCTGCGCGCCGTGGCCGAATCCAGCCGTCTGAGGCTGCTCTTCATCATTTCCCATGGCGAGTTCAATGTGACCGAGCTGACCCAGATCCTCGGCCAGAGCCAGCCGCGCGTCAGCCGCCACCTGAAACTGCTCGTGGATGCGCGGCTGATCGAGCGGCACCGGGAAGGCAGCTGGGTGCTGTTCCGCCTGGCCGACCGGGATCATCCCGAGCGCGACCTCGGCGGCGCGCTGGCGCGCATGATCGCCGACCTGCTGCCGGCCGATGACCCGGTGCTGGCGCGCGACCTGGCGCGGCTCGAGGCGGTGCGGGCAGAGCGGGCTGCCGCCGCATCGGCCTATTTCCGGGCCATCGCGGGAGAATGGGACCGAATCCGCTCGCTGCATGTATCCGAGCAGCGGGTGGAAGACGAGATGCGGCGCATTCTCGGGCCCGAGCCGGTCGACACCCTGCTCGATATCGGCACGGGCACCGGCCGCATCCTGGAGCTGCTCGCACCCCAGGCGCGGCAGGGCATCGGCATCGACATGAGCCGCGAGATGCTGGCCCTGGCCCGCGCCAGGTTGGATGCTGCGGGGCTCAAGCATTGTCAGATCCGCCAGGGCGACATCTACCATCTGCCTTATGCCAGCGGCTCGATCGATGTGGTCACGATCCACCAGGTGCTGCATTTCCTGGACGAGCCCGAACGTGCGCTCGCGGAGGCGGTCCGCGTGCTCAAGCCGGAAGGGCGGCTGCTGGTGGTCGACTTCGCGCCCCATGAGCTCGAATTCCTGCGCGAGACGCAGGCCCATCGCCGTTTGGGCATTTCCACGCAGCAATTCGCGAGCTGGTGTCATCACCTCGGCCTGGAGCACGTGGAGGCGAAAACGCTGCCGCCGCCACCGGAAATAGAGCAGGGATTGACCGTGACCATCTGGCTGGCCCGTGGGCAGGCGCCAGCCGAGCCGTCGCTGGGCGCCGCCGGCGAGATCGGCCAGCCCGGCGACCAGCGCCAAGCAAACAGCGTGGGCGTGGATTGAGCAAGGACGTGACCAATGCAGCATCACCCGTCTTCCAGCGAAACCCCGGCCGCACAGCATGCGATCGACCTCTCCTTCGAGCTCTTTCCCGCGCGAACCCCGGAGGCCGAGACCGCCTTGCACGAGACGGTGGATCAGCTTTCCCGTCTCAAGCCGCGCTTCATGTCGGTGACCTATGGCGCGGGCGGCACCACCCAGGACCGCACGCTGGGAATGCTCCAGCACTTGGTGAATGCCAAAGTGCCCGCGGCGGGCCACCTCACCTGTGTCGGCGCGCCCCGTTCGGCGGTCAACGAGATGGTAGGGCGTTATCTGCAGGCCGGCGTGCGCCATATCGTGGCGTTGCGCGGTGATCCCCAGGGCGGGCTCGACCAGCCCTTCGTGCCGCATCCCGAGGGCTACGCCAATGCGGCGGCCCTGGTGAAAGGCATCCGCGCGATCACCGAGATCGAGATCTCGGTTGCCGCCTATCCGGAAAAGCATCCGCAGTCGCCCGATATCGCCACCGATCTCGACATGCTGCGCGCCAAGGTGGACAACGGCGCCAACCGGGCGATCACCCAGTTCTTCTTCGACAACGACCTTTTCTACCGCTATCTCGACCGGGTGCGGGCGCGCGGCATTACCGTGCCCGTGGTTCCCGGCATCATGCCCATTGTGAGCTTCGCTCGGATCCGCAGTTTCGCCGAGAAATGCGGCGCGACCGTTCCCACCAGACTGGCAGACCGCTTTTCAGGTTGCGACAATGACCCCGAACGGCACATGGCCGTTGCTGCCGAGGTGGCAGCCGAGCAGGTTACTGCCCTGCGGGAACAAGGGGTTCGTCAGTTCCACTTCTACACCCTCAACCGTGCGGATCTCGTCTTTGCCATCTGTGCGCTGCTGGGCATCGAAGGCGCGGCAGCGAAGCGCTGTGCGGCTTGAGCCGACGGTCAATTTCACGCTTGCCAGGGCGCCACGGCTGCATTAGTCGCAAAGCACGAGCCGTTTTCGTGTGAACAAAGTCCCAGCCGCGTGTTGACCCGCGACATTCCTGGCAACCCGACCGTGAGCAGCTATGACTGGCGCGGCTTTCCCGTCGGCATGCGCGCCCTGTTCGGGATACCGGGCCTGGTGATGATATCGTCGTTCCTCGGGTTTGGTGCGTTCGTGCGCAGCCTCGGGCTGCAGGTCGATCTCGGCTGGTACACGACCCTGTTCATCTGGGCGCTGCCGGGACAGGTGGTCTTCCTCACCATGCTGGCTCAGGGCGCGGGGCTCATCGCGATTGCTCTCGCTGTCACCCTCACCGCCGTGCGGCTCCTGCCCATGGTCATGCTGGTCCTGTCGAAGTCGCGTTTGGAGGGGCAGCCGCGCTGGCCGGAATATCTCGCGGCTCATCTGATCGCCATCACGCTGTGGGTCATTGCAGACCGGTCGCTGGATCGTGTGCCGCGCGAGCAGCGCCTGCCATGGGTGATGGGGATTGGGACAGCCATGATCCTCGCCATGCTGATGACGCTGACGGCGGGTTTCTATCTCTCTGAAGCCCTTCCACCCCTGGTGGCCATCGCCCTCGTCTTCATGACGCCGACGTTCTTCGGCCTTTCGCTGGTGGGCGGGGCGAGCTACGCCTTCGACTACCTCGCCATAGGGCTCGCAGCCGCGCTGACCCCGGTGGGCATGATCTATTTCCCGCAGGTCGACCTGCTGTTTGCCGGCGTTGTGGGCGGGCTCGCAGCCTTTCTTCTCCTCCATCCGCGGCGGAGGCGCCGGCGCTGATCATGACGGTCCACAGTGTTCCAGATTGGCTTCTGGTGCTGCTCATTGGCGGGATGAGCACTTATTGCTGGCGGCTCGCGGGTGTCGTGCTGGTGCGGCGACTCGACCCTCACGGCTCGGCGCTGATGCTGGTGCGCGCCATCGCCACCGGCCTGGTCGCCGCCCTCGTCACCAAGCTGATGATCCAGCCGCCCGGCGTGCTCGCCACCACCGACATCGCCAACCGCTTCATCGCGCTCGGGATAGGACTGGCGCTGATGGTGACCCTCAGGCGCCATCAGCCGCTGGCCATCGTGGCGGCGCTGCTCACTCTGGTCTGCCTGGAGGCGATCGGCCTGCGCCTGACCTGAAGGATCAGGCGCCGTCCAACGCGGCTTTCAGCCTGGCCGCATGGGCCTTCAGCACCTCCGGGTCGGCCATCCCGCTGCCATGGGGCTTGAGTGCGACACCGCTATGCCGCGGCAGCACATGCACATGGGTGTGGAACACCATCTGTCCGCCGGCGCTCTCGTTGAACTGCTGGACGGTGACCCCCTCGGCGTTGAAGGCGCGCATGGCCGCGCGGGCAACCTTCTGCACCGTTGCCATCACCGCCGCCAGATCCTCGGGCGCGATGTCGAGAATGTTGCGTGAGGGCGCCTTGGGCAGCACGAGCGCATGCCCGTCCGTGCGCGGCATGATGTCCATGAAGCAGATGGTTTTCTCGTCCTCATAGACCTTGTGGCAGGGCATCTCGCCCCGCAGGATCTTGGCGAAGATGTTGTTGGGATCATAGGCGGTCATGCGGTGATCTCCCCGAAACGCGCTCCGCCTTAACAGACCCACCAAAGAGCTCCCGTCAAGTCCCTTGCCGGAATGGGGAGAACTCGCAGAGCACGTGGCTCATCTCGTCCACATGCCGCCGCTCCCGTTCGAGGTAATCGGCCACCGCCCGGGCGAAGGCTCTATCCGCGATGTAGTGTGCCGACCAGGTCGTGTGCGGCAGGTAGCCCCGCGCCAGCTTGTGCTCGCCCTGCGCGCCGGCTTCCACCCGCGCGAGGCCCCGGTCGATGGCGAACGCGATCGCCTGATAATAGCAGGTCTCGAAATGGAGAAAGGGCAGGTGCTCGATGGCGCCCCAGTAGCGGCCATAGAGCGTGTCCGAGCCGATGAAGTTCAGCGCGCCCGCGATATAGCGGCCTGCGCGCTTGCACATCACCAGCAGGATATCGTTGGCCATGGCCTCTGAGACCAGGCTGAAGAAACGGCGGTTCAGATAAGGCCGCCCCCATTTGCGCGAGCCCGTGTCCATGTAGAACGCGAAGAATGCATCCCAGTGCGCCTCGGTGAGATCGCGGCCGGTGACCCACTCGATCGTCACGCCGGGGGCGACCGCCTGCTGCCGCTCCTTGCGCAGGGTCTTGCGCTTGCGCGACTGCAGCGCGGCAAGGAAGTCATCGAAGGTGCGATACCCCTCGTTCAACCAGTGGAACTGCTGGTCGCTCCGCATGAGCAGCCCGAGCCCGGCAAGGGTCGACCGGTCCTGCTCGGAGAGGAAGGTGAAATGGGCCGACGAGAGCCTGCCGCGGCGTACGAGCTCCATGGCCCCGGCCACCAGCGCCTGGCGTCGCGCCTCTGCATCGGGCACGTCGGGCACCAGCAGGCGCGGCCCCGTCGCCGGGGTGAAGGGCACGCTCACCTGCAGCTTGGGGTAATAGCGCCCGCCGGCGCGCTCATAGGCATCGGCCCAGCCGTGATCGAACACATATTCGCCCTGGCTGTGGCTCTTGAGGTAGCACGGCATGCAGCCGGCAATCTCACCATCCGAGCCGCGCAGCACCAAGTGCCGCGGCAGCCAGCCCGCCTCGGCCCCGACGCTGCCGGACGCCTCCAGCGCCTTCAGAAAGGCATGAGAGACGAAGGGATTATATGGCCGCCCGGGCGGGTTGGCGCAGGCATCCCACTGGGCTGGCGCGATATCGGCAATCGCGCTCTCGACGCTGATCACCCGTTCTGCTGGGTCGCCCATGCTGCTGTCCGGACCGGTCACGGTTCTGCAAGATCGGGAGGGAGCCAGCCCGTTTCAACCCCGGCTACCAGGCTCACGGACGAAAACCTTCGAAGATCATCTGGTCCGCAAACAGAGCGGCTTGCCGCCGGTCGCTGGCCGTCCGCACCGTCCAGGTCAGCACCGGGCGGTGGTGGCGGCGCGCCCAGCGGGTGAGCGGCGAGGGCAGGGAGCGCACGTGGTGGGCCAGGAAATCGGGTTGGAGCCGGTCGAGAATAGCCGGCGTGCTCACGGCGCGGCGGCGCCTCACAGAGAGATGCTCGCCGTCGGTCACCTGGCCGTCCCTGCCGCAGGTGAAGCCGCGCGGCGTGTTCGGCGTGTAATGGGCCAGCGCCGCCACGCTGTCCGGATCGAACGACATGACCGCCACCGGGCCGACATAGCCGGCGAGAACTTGCGCCACGCGCTTCTCCAGGGGACCGCAGCCATCCCACAGGCTTTTCAGCTCGAGCACCAGGGTTGTCCGACCCGCGACCTGGTCCAGCAGCTCGCCGAGGGTCTGGATGCGGTCCTCGGAGCCGGTGATCGCGAGCTTCTTCAGCTCTTGGAGCGTATGGGCCACGACCGCGCCGCGGCCATTGGTCAGCCGGTCGAGCGTGGCGTCGTGGAAGACGATGGCCTCGCCGTCGCCGGTGCGCTGCAGGTCGACCTCGATGCCATAGCCATTGGCGATGGCGGCCGCCACCGCCGAGGCCGTGTTCTCGATGACGCCGGAGGCGCGGTCATGCAGCCCCCGATGGGCGACGGGGCGCGCCACCAGCCACGACAGATGCTGCGCCCCGGCCGACCCGCGCATGGGCTTACGCGATCTCGAACACCGCGTCGATTTCAACGGCGGTATTGGCGGGCAGCGAGCCGGCGCCGAGCGCGAAGCGCGCGTGCCGGCCCTTGTCGCCCAGGACCTCCACCATCAGATCGGAAGCCCCATTGATCACCTTGGGATGGTCGGTGAATTCGGGCACCGCATTCACGAAGCCGCCGAGCTTCACGCAGCGCTTCACGCGGTCGAGATTGCCGCCGCAGGCCGCCTTCACCTGGGCGAGGATGTTAATGGCGCACCAGCGCGCCGCTTCCGCGCCCTGCTCCAAGGTAAGCTCGCGGCCCACCTTGCCGATATAGTCGAGCTTGCCGTTCTTGAACGGCACTTGGCCGGACACGAACACGAGATTGCCGGTGATGACATAGCCCACGTAATTGGCCACGGGTGCGGCCGGTTCGGGCAGTGTGATGCCGAGCTGCTGAAGTTTGGCGTCGATCTGACCCATGATGATGCAATCTCCGTTACGCTAGGGGTTGAGGACTTGGCACGGGCGGGCCGACCAGGAGGTCCCTGGGCTGCTCGCCCTTGAAGAAGGCGTCGAGATTATCAACCGCACGATGGCCCATGGCGTTGCGCGTTTCGAGGGTGGCGCTGCCCAGATGCGGCAACAGGAACACGTTCTCAAGATCGCGGTACCGGGGGTCGATATCGGGCTCGCCCTTGAATACATCGAGGCCGGCGCCGGCGAGCTTGCCGCTCTCGAGCGCTGCGATCAACGCATCATCGTCGATGATCTCCCCCCGGGCGGTGTTCACGATGATGGCCTTTTCCGGCAGCAGGCCGATGCGGCGCCGATCGATCGCACCGCGCGTTTCAGGGGTTGAGGCGCAGTTCACCGACAGGAAATCGCAATGGGGCAGCATGTCATCGAGAACAGCGTGGAAATGGTAGCCATGCTCACGGTCGGAAGTAAGCCGCGTGCGACTGTGATAGTGGATCTCCATGTCGAAGGCGCGGGCACGCTTGGCCACCGCCTGGCCGATCCGCCCCATGCCAAAAATACCCAGCCGCTTGCCCGTGACTTGGATGCCCAGCGGCTTGGTGGGTGCCCAGCGCGCCCAGCGCCGCTCGCGCACCATGCGCTCGCCCCAATAGGCGCCGCGGGCGGCACCCAGCATCAGCAGCATGGCGATGTCAGCGGTGGCATCCGTCAGCACGTCCGGCGTATTGGTCACCACGATGGCGCGGCGCTGGGCGGCGGCGATGTCGATGTGATCATAGCCCACCGAGAAGGTGGCGATGATGCGGATCGTTCCCGGCAGGGCCTCAATCACCTCGGCCGTGAGCTTGTCCACGGGCGTGACCAGCAGGCCGTCGCATTCCGCCGCACCCGCGATAAGGCCCTCGGCGTCATAGCTCACGTCCTCCGGGGTGAACCGGGCGTCATAATGGGTGGCGAGCCTTGCTTCCACCTCGGCCGGGAGCTTTTGTGATATGAAAACTTTCGCAAGTGGCGATCGCGCGGCCATTGCAGTCTTGCCTCAATTCTGGAAGAGCATAGTGAGGAGGCCAGATCCGGCGGAAGTCGACGGCGCCATTGGACGCGGTATGCAAGGATTGTCAACGATGCGTTCAGCTGCAACCAGAATAAGCCTACTGATCCTGCTGGCACTGACAGGCGACGCTTCGGCATCGCCCGCGGCGGTCCCGCAGCTTGCGGCTCACCGGGCAGTCTACAGCCTTTCTCTGGCTCATGCCGAAACCAAGGCCGGCCTCAACGATGTGCAAGGCAAGCTCGTGCTGGAGGTTGCCGGGTCCGCCTGCGAGGGCTGGACATCGAACATGCGGGTGGTCAATCGGCTCGACTCCCGTACCGGCAAGGTCAGCCTGCTCGACACCCGTTCGAGCTCGTGGGAGTCGGGCCCCGGGGACAGTATGGAATTCACCACCCAGCGCTTCGTCAACGGAGAGCAGGAACTCGATCTGCGAGGCCGCGCCGAACATGGCGAGAACGGCGGTGTCGTGAGGCTGGAGCTGCCGCAGCCCTCCGAGACCGAGCTTCCCGCCGGCACCGTTTTCCCGGTGGAGCACACCCGGCGGATCCTTGCGGCCGCCCTGAACGGGAACAAGCGCGACTCGACCATGGTCTATGATGGCAACGAGGACCAGCAGGTGCTGACCGCCATCACCTTCATCGGCAATCGCAACGCGCCGAACACGGTGGAGGTCAAGACCGAGGCCAAGGGCGCGGCGGAGCTACCCAAGCTCGCCTCCTGGCCGGTGACCATCGGCTACTTCAAGAATACGCCCGACCCGGATGCGGACGGCGAGCAGATGCCGGAGCACCAGGTGAGCTTCACCATGTTCGAGAACTCGGTCGCCACCGACCTGATCCTCGACTATGGCGACTTCACCCTGAAGGGCGACCTCATCCAGCTCGATTTTCTCCCGCAGGACGGCTGCCCCACCCGTTGACCGGGTTTAGAGCATGATCCCGAAAAGTGGATACCGGTTTTCGGAAAAGATCATGCTCAAGCAAAGGGTCTAGCGGATCGCCGCCTCATGGGCGCTTGGCGGCTCTGAGCGCAAGTCCTTTGTTGACGGCGGCAGCGCCGAACTTGGCCCGCAGCTTGTCCAAGGCGCGCTCCGCCTCCGCCTGTCGGGTAGCGGCCGGATCCAGCGCCCTCACCGGGTCGGCTTCGGAACCGGGGGTGAGGTCTGAGATGCCGACGCCCAGCAGCCGGAAGGCCGGACCCGCAGCCGCCTGCTTGAGCAGTGGCCGCGCCGCCTGAAAGATGCGGATCGCGAGCTGGGTCGGCTCGGAGAGCCGGGCATTGCGGGTGCGGATCTTGAAATCGGTCGTCTTGAGCTTGAGCACCACGGTGCGGCCGCCGAGATCGGATGCCTTCGCCCGTTGCGAGACCCGCTCGCACATCCGCCACAGGATCGGCTCCAGCGCCGCGAAATCCGCGATGTCCTCGTTGAACGTGGTTTCGCTGCTCACGCTCTTGACCTCGCCCCGCGGCTCCACCACCCGGTTGTCCTGCCCGCGCGCCAGGTGATAAAGCCGGCTGCCAATGCTGCCATAGCGCCGCATGAGCTCGGAAAGCTCCATGGTCTGCAGCCGGCCGATGCTGCGGATCCCGTCCTTGGCGAGCCGCGCCTGCATCGCCTTGCCAACGCCCCAGATCAGGCTCACGGGCTTTTCCGCGAGGAAGCTCATGGTCTCGGTCCGGCCGATGACGGAGAAGCCGCGTGGCTTGTCGAGGTCGGAGGCCACCTTGGCCAGGAACTTATTATGCGAGAGACCGATGGACACGGTGATGCCGAGTTCGTCCTCGATGCGCCGCGCAAGCCGTGCCAGGGCCACGGCCGGGCTGTGGCCGTGCAGCCGTGCGGTGCCGCTGAGATCGAGGAAAGCCTCGTCGATCGACAGGGGCTGCACCAAGGGGGTGAGCGCCTGCATGAAACCGCGGACCGCCCGGCCCACCTCGACATATTTCTGCATGTTGGGGCGAATCACCACCGCGTCCGGGCACAGCCTGAGCGCCTTGAACATGGGCATGGCCGAGTGAACCCCGGAAATCCGCGCGATATAGCAGGCGGTGGACACCACCCCGCGCCTGCCGCCGCCCACGATGACCGGCTTGTCGCGCAAGGAGGGGTCATCGCGCTTCTCGATGGCCGCATAGAAGGCGTCGCAATCGATATGGGCAATGGCGAGCCCATGCAGCTCCGGATGGTGCAGGACTCGCGGGCTGCCGCACGCCCGGCAACGCCGATCCTGCGCCGGCACGCCGCTGAAACAGTCGCGGCAAAGGCCTGCCGCGCCGCCCCGCCTTTCCATCAGCCCAGCCATGGAAGCTACCGACCTTCGCCTGCCCGGTCATGATTCTAGGCTGCCGGCGGCAGTACGGCAATCGCCGCCGATGAGGGCGGTGATCCGTCAGCTATCCCACAGCCGCGCCGCACCTCTGCCGCCGCTGTCGGCGCCATGCCGGGGCGGCAGGATCAGCACATCGCCGTAGTCCGAGAACAGGTGCGGCGTGACCGCCCGCGGGACCATCGCATAGATCTCCTCGATCTCCGACAGGCCGCCGCCCAGCACGATTAGATCGGGATCGAGCATGTCGGTCACGACAGCGAGGGCGCGGGCGAGCCGGTCGCAATAGCGCGCGAGGCTGGCCTGTGCGGCGGGCTCACCCCGCCTGGCCGCGACGACGATGGCGCGCGCGTCCGATCGTTGGCCGGTGACCCGCTCATGATCGGCTGCAAAGCCAGGCCCGGAGAGCCAGGTCTCCAGGCAGCCGCGCCGGCCGCACCAGCATTCGGGACCGGGAAATTCGTCGGCCTTTGGCCAGGGCAGGGGCGTATGGCCCCATTCCCCGGCGATGCCATGGCGGCCCTCCAGGATGCTGCCGTCGACCACGACCCCCGCGCCGCATCCGGTGCCGATGATGACGCCGAACACGCAGCGGAAGCCCTGTCCCGCGCCGTCTGCGGCTTCCGACAGGGCAAAGCAGTTGGCGTCATTGGCGAAGCGGATTTCCCGGGCAAGGATACGGCAGAGATCGGCGCCGAAAGGCCGGTCATTGAGCCAGGTCGAATTGGCGTTGCGCACCCGGCCAGTACGCGGGGAGAGCGAGCCCGGCATGCCGATGCCGACCATGCCGCGGGTGCCGACCTGAGCCTCGATCGCAGCCACCATGTCAGCGATTTCGCGCAGGGTGGCGCCGTAATCGAAACGCGGGGTGGGGCGCCGCAAGGTGATGATTGACCGGCCGGTTTCATCGAGAGCGAACGCGGCGATCTTGGTTCCGCCGAGATCGATCCCGATCCGCAGCCGGCCCGGGCTCACCGGTCGAGCCCTTCAACCTCGATCAGGCGGGCGATGTGGTCGGCCGTCTCGTTCCAATTGTCCGACCGCAGCGAAATGCCTTCGATCAGAGCACAATGGCGGCTGAAGCGCGGATCCTGCATGAAGTGCACCACATGCACCTCCGGCAGCGTCTGGCACACCGAGGCCACATTGGTCGGCGTGTCGTCGATGAAGATCACCGGCGCCTGGGACGCCGCCGTGATCTGCTGCATGGCCGGTCCCTTCGGGCCCTCGTTGACCACGATTGGGTAGGGCATGCCGAGCGCGCGCAGATTGCGCTGCCGGTCCGCGTAATAGGCCTGCGGCAGGTTGGTCAGCATCACCACATCGGCGATTTCGCTCAAATGCCGCAAGCTCTTGGAGGCATTCTCGATTTCCTCGAACTCGGCCGTGCGCGCGGCCAGAAACTCCCGGAAGTGATGGGAGAGCTCCTCGGTGCTGATGGGCTGGCCGTCGGACCTGCGCTTCACGTTGCCGTTGAGGGCGAAGCTGGCCGGATCGAGCCAGCAGTCATGCTCGTCGAGCCACGCCTCGAAGGCGCGCAGGAAATGCACGACCACCTCGTCGACGTCGCAGACGATCAACGGCTTATGATGGGCGAGGGTGAGGGCAGCGATTTGCTGTTGTGTCTCAGGAGAAATGGTCATCGATCAATCAGAAACTGGAGCACCGGGCAGGCGAACGCGCGCCACCCCGGGTAGGTTCGGGTCAACGTTCTCAGCCGCACAGAAGGCCAGCAGAAGAATTTCGTCACCCAAGAGATAGTCAAGAACCGCGCCAAGAAAAGCGGGGTCTTTCACCTGCGTCCTGATCTCGGCCGGCCCAAGGCCGGTCAGAGCGAGGAAGCGGCCGAACCGCTCGGGTTCCGCCGCCAAAAAGGCGACCGCGCGCAGGGCCAAGGCCTCCGCCTCCTCCCCACTCATGACTGGCTTTCGCATGCGATTTGTGCTTCAAAGCGGCCTGATTTGGCGTTTAACAGCTAATAACCCCGGGACTGTATAATGCATCCCACGGCAGTGAAAGGCACAACGCTTTTCGCTTCGGCGTCTTTCCGGGGTGTTCAAAGAAAGCCGCTGTCGCACGTCAAAGCCAAGCCCCGGCGTTGACGAGGAGTTTGGAGAGGCGGATGGCCAAAACGGTTCTCATCGTCGAGGACAACGAGTTGAACATGAAACTGTTCAACGACCTGTTGGAAGCGCATGGCTACCGGACACTGCAGACGCGCGACGGTCTCTCCGCACTCGATATTGCCCGCGAACACCAGCCCGACCTCATCCTGATGGACATCCAGCTACCGGAAGTCTCAGGTCTGGAAGTAACGAAATGGCTAAAAGAAGATGACAATCTGCGGCGAATTCCTGTCATCGCCGTGACCGCCTTTGCCATGAAAGGGGACGAGGAAAGGATTCGCGAAGGCGGTTGTGAAGCCTATATTTCGAAGCCAATATCGGTTAATGGATTTCTTGCGACCATCGATAGCTTTTTGAAGGACGGGGAATGACCGCTCGGGTGCTCGTCGTCGATGATGTCCGCGCGAATGTCAAACTGCTCGAAGCAAAGCTGACGGCAGAATATTTCGAGACGCTGACCGCCATGAGCGGCGTTCAGGCTCTTGAGATGGTTGAACGGTATGCGCCGGACATCGTCCTGCTCGATGTCATGATGCCCAGCATGGATGGCATCGAGGTTTGCCAGCGTCTCAAGGCCAATCCACGCTCCAGACATATTCCCGTCATCATGGTCACCGCCCTTGATCAGCCCGAAGACAGGGTGCGGGGCCTGGCGGCCGGGGCGGACGATTTTCTCACCAAGCCGGTCGACGACACGGCCCTGTTCTCGCGGCTGCGCAATCTGGTCCGGCTGAAGATGCTCACTGACGAGCTGATGGCACGTGCGGCCACCAGCGAGCGGATGGGCTTCATCGACGGAAGCTTCGCGCATGTGCTGGACCGTCCCGGCGAGGTCTTGTTGGTCGACGACAGTGGACTGCTCGCAGGTCGCATCAGCCAGGGACTGGCAGGCCATCATCGGGTCACACTGGTACAGGCACCCCAGGAGGCGGTGAACAGGGCAGCCTCCGGCGCCTTCGACCTGGTCATGGTCAACCTGGACCAGCGCGAGTTTGACGGCCTGAGGCTTTGCTCACAACTGCGCTCCCTCACGGCCACCCGCAATCTGCCGATCCTCGTGGTGCATGGACCCGACGACGGCAGCCGTATTCTGCGCGCTCTCGACATGGGCGTGAACGACTACCTCACGCGCCCCATCGACACCAACGAGCTGCTGGCCCGCGTCAATACCCAAGTCCGGCGCTGGCGCTATACGGAGAGCTTGCGCCGCGGCCTGCAGCGCTCGATGGAAATGGCCATCACCGATGAACTTACCGGCTTCTTCAACCGCCGCTATATGGAAACGCATCTGAGCACGCTCATCGAGAAATCGCTGCACCGGGCACGGCCGTCGAGCGTGCTGGCCATCGACATCGATTATTTCAAATCCATCAACGACACGTTCGGCCATGACGCTGGCGACATGATCCTGCGCGAATGCGCGGTCCGCCTGCGCAGCGCCATCCGCAATCTCGACCTGCCGTGCCGGGTGGGTGGTGAAGAATTCATCGTCATCCTGCCCGATACGCCGGAAGCCGTTGCCCGAAACATTGCCGAGCGGTTGCGGCGATCGATCGGCCAGACCCCCTTCTTCATTGGCGAGGGCAGGATCCCGGTGGCGATCACCGTGTCGATCGGGGTTGCCGGCCTCAATACCCCGGAGGACACCCCCGAGCTCCTGCTGAAGCGCGCCGACCAGGCGCTTTATGAAGCCAAACGCAGCGGGCGCGATCGGGTCATGTGCAGCGCGGCCTGAGCCCTCCTGATCGGAATTAAGCTTAACGGTTTACGAAAGCCGGCTGTTTCTGTTGAACAGCTGGGCGGGGTTGCCACACCTTCCGACCATACAGGCCAGCAGATGCGCCTGGCGACTTCAACGAGTTAACGCGAGGCGTCAGGACCGCCGCAACACCTGACGATCTCGCGTCGGCCGGCCTCGACGCGGTTTGGAGTGGCCTCCTCGAATTACCGTCTCGGGCCGGCCATCCCGCCGCCTGTTCCCGCAACTAGTCCGATCGGACCAGGACATAGGAACCCGGGGCGTCCTCGATCGGCTTCAGCGGACCATCGCCAGGCTGCCGCGCCGCAAGCTTGGGCCCCCCATGGGCCGCGAGCCATGCCGCCCAGTCCGGCCACCAGGAGCCCTTGTGCTCCGTGGCATTCGCAAGCCATTCCTCCGGGTTGTCCGCATCCTGGTCGCTGATCCAGTAGGAATATCGGCCGGCATCCGGCGGATTGATCACCCCAGCGATGTGGCCCGACCCGGCCACGACGAGGCGGGTTGTGCCGCCGAAGGATCGACCCACCCGGAAGACGGAAGGGAGCGGCGCGATATGGTCCTCGCGCGCCGCCAAGTTGTAGATGGGGATGTTCACCTCGGAGAGATCGAGCCGCACGCCTGCCAACATCAACTCGCCCTTCGACAACCGGTTGTTCAGATAGCATTCCCGCAGGAGATAGCTGTGCAGCGCGGCCGGCATGCGGGTGGCATCCGCATTCCAATAGAGCATGTCGAACGGGGCCGGGTCCCGACCGAGCAGATAGTTGCTCACCACATAGGACCAGAAGAGATCGTTCGCCCGCAGGATGTTGAAGGTGTTGAACATCTTGGAGCCGTCGAGATAGCCCTTCTCGGCCATGGTCCGCTCCAGCGCCGCGATCTGCTGCTCCTCGATGAACACCAGGAGATCGCCCGCTTTCTCGAAATCCACCTGCGTGGCCAGCAGGGTGGCGGAGCGGACGCGCTCGTCGCCCTTGGCCCTCATATAGGCAAGCGTTGCCGAGAGCAGGGTGCCACCGCCGCAATAGCCGAGTGCGTTGAGGTCATCCTCGCCCGTGGCGTGAAGAACCGCGTCGACCGCTGCCAGAACCCCCTCCTGCATGTAGTCGGCAAAGGTCTTGTCGGCGAGACGCTCGTCCGGGTTGACCCAGGAGATGACGAACACGGTCAACCCTTGCGCGACGGCCCAGCGTATGAACGACTTCTGCGCCGTGAGATCGAGCACGTAGAACTTGTTGATCCAGGGCGGCACGATCAGCAGCGGCCGCTTGAACACCTGATCCGTGCTCGGCGCGTATTGAATGAGCTGGATGATATCGTTCTGAAAAATCACCTTCCCCGGCGTGGTGGCGAGGTTGCGCCCCACGACGAAGGCATCGAGATCGGTCTGGCGAATGCGCAGCTCGCCCTTGCCGGCCGCGACGTCCTCGCCGAACCGGCGCATGCCCTCCACAAGGTTGCGCCCGTTGCTCTCGAGCGTGGCCCGCAGCACTTTCGGATTGGTGAGCGGAAAATTGGTCGGCGCCAGTGCGTTCAGCATCTGATCCACGAAGAACGCCGCCCGCCGGCGTGCCGGCTCGTCGAGATCGCTGGCATTGGCCACCACCTCCGCCGCCCAGCGCGAGGTGGTCAAATAGGCGTTTTTCACGAAGCTGAAGGCGGGATTTTCATCCCATTCGGCATCTCTGAAGCGGCGGTCGCCCGGGAGTGGGTCTGCGGCCGGTTCGGCTCGGGCGCCGAGAGCCTGCTGCGCGGCCCTCTGCCAGACCTCCGAATAACCTTGCCACAGCTTGAGCTGCGCCTCCGCCAGCTTTTGCGGATGGGCAAGATAGCTTCGCGCCAGGTCCTGGAACGCATTGGCGACAACAGGGAGATCGGATGCCATGTCAACAGCAGCCGGCCTCTTGCTGGCCTGCTGGACCATGATCTCGGCAGCCTGCTGCATCACCTGCGCCATGTTCTGCATGAACTGCACAGGATCACTAAGCCCTCCCGGTCGGGACGGGGTATCGGAATTGTCGGTCATTGGGCGCTTCTTCGTTCGTATTTTACTCATATGTAAGCTGTCGCGACGGGAGCGCAAACGGCATCGATCGCTCGTGGCGACGATTCTCGGTCGCTCGCACCGGCTCTCTCCGCCTTCGTCGTTGCAATATTCCTGCCTTCCTTGAAATGCGGCCGCTTTCCCGCCATAAGGACGGTCGCCTGTTGTGCCCCGCGCCAGCAACGGCGCACCGACGGAGACACCGCAAGGGTGTCAGCCGCATGACGACAGGGTGGTCATGTCAGTAAAAAGGCTGAAAGCACATGGAGCCTGTGAGGCTGGGGGTTGCGGGTCTTGGAACGGTGGGTGGCGGTCTGGTGGAGCTCCTCTCCGCCAACCGGCACGCGATCGCCGAGCGCGCGGGACGGTCGATCCTGCCTGTTGCGGTGAGCGCGCGAAACCGCGGCAAGAACCGTAAGGTCGATCTCTCCCGGGCGGAGTGGTTCGACGACCCGGTGGCACTCGCCGCCAGCGACACCATCGACATTTTCGTCGAGCTGATCGGCGGTGACGGAGATCCCGCCAAGGCGGCGGTCGAAACGGCGCTGCGTGCGGGCAAGCACGTGGTGACGGCCAACAAGGCGCTGCTGGCCAGGCACGGCAACGCACTGGCCGCCCTTGCCGAAGAAAACGGCGTCGCGCTCAATTTCGAGGCAGCGGTGGCCGGCGGCATACCCATTATCAAGGTGCTGCGCGAGTCGGTCGCCGGCAATCGGGTGAACCGCGTTTACGGCATCATGAACGGCACCGCCAATTTCATCCTGACCATGATGGAGCAGCACAGGCGGAGCTTTGCCGAAGCCTTGGCGGAGGCGCAAAGGCTGGGCTATGCCGAGGCGGACCCGACCTTCGATGTCGGCGGCTTCGATGCCGCGCACAAGCTCGCGATCTTGACCGCGCTTGCCTTCGGCACCGAGGTGAATGTGGATGCCATTGCCATCGAGGGTATCGAGGAGATCACCCTGGACGACATCACCATTGCCGGCGAGCTGGGCTTCCGCATCAAGCTCCTCGGCGTGGGCGTGCGCGGCGAGGCGGGGGTGGAGCAACGTGTGCACCCGACGCTGGTCCCGCGGGAAAGTCCCATCGCCGACGTGCATGGCGTGTTCAATGCGGTGGCGGTGTCCGGCGACTTCGTGGGCGACCTGCTGCTGTCGGGCCGCGGCGCCGGCGCGCACGCCACCGCCTCCAGCGTGGCTGCCGATATCATCGATATCGCGCGCGGCCAGATCCTCAAGCCCTTCGGCGTGCCGGCCGCGAGCCTCGAGCCCTATGTGCCCATGCCGGAGCCTCTGCACAGGAGCTGCTATTACATCACCATGACCCTCGAAGACCGGCCCGGGTCCATTGCGGCGGTCGCGCAGCACATGGCGGATCTCAGCATCTCTCTCGACAGCATCATCCAGCGGCCCAGCCGCTATCTGCCGACCAACGGCAATGGCGATCATGCCGAGCCGTCATCCCAGGGCATGCCGACCCGTCCGGTGGTGCTGATCACCCACGAGACGGACGAGGTTGCTGCACGCGAGGCCATCAAGCGCATCGAAAGCGATAGGCATTGCGTGGACCGCCCGCGTATGATCCGCATTGAACGGGCCCGCTAGAATCAGCAGCGGAAGCCACCCGGACTGAGGACATCCGCAAGGAGAGTTGGTGGTGACGACGAATACTCCGGTCTTGGCACGGACCCTCGCCCTGGACCTGGTGCGAGTGACTGAACGGGCAGCCGTGGCAGCGGCCCGCCTGCGTGGTCGCGGCGATGAGAAGGCGGCCGATCGCGCCGCGGTCGATGCCATGCGCAACGCGCTGAACGAGATGGACATCGACGGCACCGTCGTTATCGGCGAGGGCGAGCGCGACGAAGCGCCGATGCTTTATATCGGCGAGCAGGTCGGCACCGGCCGGGGTCCCAAGGTGGATATCGCTCTTGATCCGCTCGAAGGCACCACCCTTTGCGCCAAGGCCATGCCCAATTCCCTCGCGGTGATCGCCATGGCCGAGAGCGGCACCCTGCTGCATGCGCCCGACAGCTATATGGAGAAGATCGCTATCGGCGGCGGCTTTCCATCGGGCCTGGTGGATCTCGACCTCTCGCCGGAGGAGAATGTGGGCCGCCTCGCCGAGGCCAAGGGCGTACCGACCTCCGCCATTACCGCGTGCGTGCTCGACCGGCCTCGGCACGCCGACATCATTGCCGGCCTGCGCAAGGCCGGCTGCGCGGTTCACCTTATCACCGATGGCGACGTGGCCGGTATCATCCACACCACCGACCCGGAAGAGACCGGGATCGACATCTATATGGGCGTGGGCGGCGCGCCGGAGGGTGTGCTGGCGGCCGCCGCGCTGCGCTGCATCGGCGGGCAGATGCAAGGCCGGTTGGTGATCAAGAACGAGGAGCAGCGGGCGCGCATGCTGCGCATGGGCATAAGCGATCCGACACGCAAGTTCGCCATGGACGAGCTCGCCTCCGGCGACGTGGTGTTCGCGGCAACCGGCGTGACCGACGGCTCGATGCTTTCGGGCGTGCGCTTCAAGCGCCATGCGATCGAGACCCACTCGGTGGTCATGCGCTCTTCGAGCCGTACGGTCCGCTGGATCACAGGCCATCACGTGGCGGAGAGAATGCAGTCTGGCACCTGAGGCGCAAGGAGCAGATGCCTATGCCGTGCGCCAGGGGGGCTCATGATTGACGGGGCACATTTCCTGGGCGTAAGCCGCTCGATTTCCGGCAAGACCTGGCGCGCCCGCCATGATCAGGGCCGGAACATCGCCGCCATTGTCGAGCGCCATGGCGTACCGGAAATCCTGGCGCGAGTGCTCGCGGGCCGCGGCATAGATCCCGAGGCGGTGCAGGCTTTCCTCAATCCCACCCTGCGCGAGCTGATGCCCAAGCCGGATGCGGTGGTGGACATGCTGGCCGGCGCGGATCGGATCGCTCGTGCCATCCGTCAAGCCGAGCAGATCGCCATCATCGGCGATTACGACGTCGACGGCATGACATCGACGGCTTTGCTCACCCGTTTTCTGCGGGGCGCTGGCGCCGAGCCGCTGGTGCACATTCCGGACCGGGTCGATGAGGGATACGGCCCCAGCCGCATGGCCGTCGAAACCCTGCGCGCCCGCGGCGCGGCGGTGCTGATCACCGTCGATTGCGGCACCATGGCTCATGAGGTGCTCGCCTATGCGACGAGCCTCGGCCTCGACGTGGTGGTGGTGGATCACCATCAGGCGGCCGAAGAGCTGCCGAGCGTGCGGGCGGTGATCAATCCCAACCGCATGGACGACCTGTCAGGGCTCGGCTATCTCGCGGCCGTGGGCGTGACCCTGATGCTGGTGGCGGCGGTGGCCCGCGTGCTGCGCAATAGCGGCCATTTCGCTCGATGCGCCGAGCCTGATCTCTTGCGCTGGCTCGACCTGGTGGCGCTCGGCACCGTTTGCGACGTGGTGCCGCTGGTGGGCCTCAACCGCGCCTATGTCAACCAGGGCCTGAAAGTGATGGCACGCCGGGTGAGCCCCGGCCTCGCCTGCCTGGCCGATTGTGCGCGGCTCAAGCGGCGGCCGGACACGCATGCGGCCGGGTTCATCCTGGGGCCGCGCATCAATGCCGCGGGCCGGCTCGGGCAGTCCATGCTGGGCTTGCGACTGTTGACGACCGACGATCCCGTGGAGGCCGCCCACCTCTCCCAGATGCTGGAGACGCTCAACCGGCAGCGCCAGGACATGGAGCTAGCTGCCTTCGAAACCGCCGCAATGGACGCCGATCTGCAGCTGGAGGCCGATCCGGATCTGCCGCTGCTCGTAGTCGCCGGGCAGGGCTGGCATGTGGGGGTGCTGGGTCTGATCGCGGCGCGGCTCAAGGAACGGTTCAATCGCCCGGCCATCGCCATCGGCGATGCTCCGGGAACCGGGCTGGCCATCGGCTCCGGCCGCTCTGTCGCCGGGGTCGATCTGGGCAAGCTCGTGCATGCGGCCCATGCCGCCGGCGTGATTGTGAAGGGCGGCGGCCATGCCATGGCCGCCGGTCTGACGCTCGCGGCCGATCGGGTGGATGCCCTGCGCGAGTTCCTGGTCGGGGAAAGCCGGCGGCAAGGCCATGCCCAGAGCGCGCCGGAACTGGTGCTGGATGGTGCCCTGTCGGCTGGTGCGGCGCAGATGGAGCTGGTCGAGCTGTTGGAGCGCGCCGGACCCTATGGTCCGGGCAACCCGCCACCGCTCTTCGCCTTTCCCGGCCATCGCTTCGCCTATGCCGACCTCGCCGGCAAGGATCATGTGCGCTGCACCTTGCGCTCGCGCGACGGCACGGAGATCAAGGCCATCGCCTTCCGTTCGCTCGGCAGCCCGCTGGGCGAGATGATTCTCTCCATGCGCGACCGGCCGGCGCATGTGGCCGGCCGGCTGGTGGTGGATGACTGGAACGGCGGTCGCCGCGCTCAGCTGCTGATCGAGGACGCAGCGGTCGAGATCGGCTGACGGCGTGTAGCTGCCTTAACCGCCAGCCGCCATTTGTGCAGGAGCGGCTCCGTATAGCCGTTAGGCTGGCTTAAGCCCTCGAACACCAGGTCGCACGCCGCGCGGAAGGCAAGGGAGCCGTCATAGTCCGGCGCCATGGGCCGATAAGCGGGGTCGCCCGCGTTCTGCTTGTCTACCACCACCGCCATGCGGCGGAAGCTCTCCCGCACCTGTTCGGGGGTGACGATGCCGTGGCGCAGCCAATTGGCGATATGCTGGCTGGAGATGCGCAAAGTGGCGCGGTCCTCCATCAGGCCGACATTGTTGATGTCCGGCACCTTGGAGCAGCCGATCCCCTGGTCGATCCAGCGCACCACATAGCCGAGGATGCCCTGCACGTTGTTGTCGAGCTCCTGGGCCACCTCGTCCGGCGCCCAGTTCGTGTCAGTCGCCACCGGAATGGTGAGCAGGTCGGCGCTGAGGTCGGTGCCCACTTGCGCCATGAGCTTTTCCTGCACGGCCGCCACATCGACCGCATGATAGTGCAGGGCGTGCAGGGTGGCAGCGGTGGGCGAGGGCACCCAGGCGGTGCTGGCCCCGGCCTGCGGATGGCCGATCTTCTGGGCCAGCATGTCGGCCATCAGATCCGGCATGGCCCACATGCCCTTGCCGATCTGTGCCCTGCCCTTGAGGCCGCAGGCAAGGCCGGTGAGCACATTGTTCCGCTCATAGGCCGTGATCCACCGGGTGGTCTTCATGGCGCCCTTGCGCAACATGGCGCCCGCCTCCATGGAGGTGTGGATCTCGTCGCCCGTGCGGTCGAGGAAGCCGGTGTTGATGAAGGCGACCCGGTGCCGCGCCGCCGCGATGCAGGCCTTGAGATTGAGCGAGGTGCGCCGCTCCTCGTCCATGATGCCGATCTTGACCGTGTGCCGCGCAAGCCCGGCAATGTCCTCGGCGCGGGCGAACAGCTCGTCGGCAAAGGCCACCTCATCAGGCCCGTGCATCTTGGGCTTGACCACATAGACGCTGCCCGCCCGGCTGTTGCGGAACCGGCCAGTGCCGTTGAGGTCATGACGCGCAATCGCAATGGTGATGACCGCATCCAGGATGCCTTCCGGGATCTCGCTGCCGTCCTCCAGCAGGATCGCCGGGTTGGTCATGAGGTGGCCGACATTGCGGATGAACATCAGCGAACGGCCGGGCAGGGTGAACGGCCGGCCATCGGGCGCCGCATAGGCGCGGTCGTCCTGCATCACCCGGGTGAAGGTCTCAGCCCCCTTGGTCACTTGCTCGGACAGGTCGCCCTTCATCAGGCCGAGCCAGTTGCGGTAGACCAGCACCTTGTCCTCCGCGTCCACCGCGGCGACCGAATCCTCGCAATCCATGATGACGCTGATCGCCGCCTCGATGATGAGGTCCTTCACGCCGGCCGTATCGGTGGCGCCGATCGGATGCTGGTGATCGATGGCGATTTCCACATGCAGGCCGTTGTTGCGCAAGAGGATGGCGGATGGGGAGGCGGCCTCGCCGACATAACCGGCCAATTGGTCTGGCCGCCGCAGCGTGCCCGCCTCGCTTTTGCCGAGCTCGACCTGCAGCTTGCCGTCCCTGATGGAATAGCGCTGCGCTTCCGCATGGCTGCCGTGTTCCAGCGGGAAGGTACGGTCCAGGAACTCGCGGGCATAGGCGATCACCTTCGCGCCGCGCACCGGGTTATAACCGCCGCCGCGTTCGGCCCCGCCATCCTCCGGAATGGCATCCGTTCCATAGAGGGCGTCATAGAGGCTGCCCCACCGGGCATTGACCGCATTGAGCGCATAGCGCGCGTTCATGATCGGCACCACCAGCTGCGGCCCGGCCTGGATCGCCACCTCTTCGTCGACATGGCTCGTCTCGATGGCGAAATCGGCCACGGGCGGGGCGAGATAGCCGATCTGTTCGAGGAACTGTTGGTATTCCTGCGGATCGCCGACGCCGCGCCGCGCGCGGTGCCATTCATCGATCTCGGCCTGCAAGGCATCCCGCCGCGCCAGCAGGGCGCGGTTGCGCGGGGCTAAGTCGTGGGCAAGCGCATCGAAGCTGCGCCAGAACGCGGCAATGTCGATGCCGGTCCCGGGCAGGGCCTCCCGCTCGAGGAAGCGGGCGAGTTCGGTGGCGACCTGGAGCCGGTGACGGGTGAGGCGAGCGGTCATGAGTGCTGGTAAACCTTCCGGAGTTTTCCCCGGCGCCACCTTAGAGCAAGGATTGATGCCCCGAAAGACGGGTTGTGCCCTGAGGCGCGCGCCGTGCCCCCTCATGTCGGCGCTAGCGTTTTGCCGAGACCGGAACCGGCGAGCGGCCGGTGGCATGCTTTGCCTCCTTGGCCACCCAGCCGCGTCGCGTGTAATTCTCCAGCGCCCGCACCGCCAATCCGGATGGATAGCATACGGCGAAATAGAGGATCGCCGTGATGGTATAGACGGTGAAATACTGGAAGTTTCGTGCGGCAATGATCTGGCCGCTGAACATCAGCTCCTGGACCGTCACCACGGAGGCCAGGGAGGTGTCCTTGAACAGCGAGATCAGATAGTTGCCGAGCGTGGGCAGCACGGTTCGGGTCGCCTGCGGCAGGATCACCTTGCGGAAGGCGAGCCAGCGCGACAGGCCCAGGCTAAGCGCTGCCTCCATCTGTCCGCGCGCGATGGACTGGATGCCGCCGCGGAACACCTCGCTCAAATAGGCGGCATAGTGAAGAGTGAGGCCGATGATCGCCGCGCTGATCGGGTTGAGCCTTATGCCGGCGCCGGGCAGCACATAATAGATGTAGATCAGCTGCAGGATCAGCGGCGTTGCCCGCATGAACTCCACGAACACATTGGCTGGCCAGCGGAAAATGATGTGATCGGACAGGCGGGCCAGCGCCAAGGGAATCGCCGCAAGCGTCGCCAGCACCATCACCACCAGGGTGAGGAATACGGTCAGCCCCAGGCCCCTCAGGAACACGTGCCAGAAGCTGCCGACCACCTCGAGATTGAGAAGACTCATCGGCCGCCGCACCCCAAAATTCGCAGCAGCGGCCGGTCAAGGGCCGCCGTATCCATTGCCTGTGCCTGCCGAGGGCGAGAGAACTCGCCCCGGGCTCGCCGCTCAGTCGAGCGGGTAGAAAAAGAGGTTTGCAGCCGAGAAGCCATATTTCTTGAGCAGCGCCAGCACTTCGCCATTGCCGCGAACCTCGGCAAGGCCTTGGCTCACCGCCACCCTGAGCGAACAATCTTCCTTGCGGAAACCAGGGCGCACGTAGCCATAGCCGTATTGGAAGATCAGCTCATCCGGCACTTTCACCCCGGCCAGCAGCTCCATCGGCGAGTCCTTGTTCTCGGCAAGGAACAGGTTGATCTTGGTGTCGTCATCGACCACCGCGCTGACGCGGCCAGTCGCCACCGCGCTGAACTGCTCGGCGTCCGTCTGGAACGGCACGATCTCGGCGCCGATCTTGCGCAGATATTCGTCTGCCGCCGAGCCGGCGATCGCCCCGACCGGCTTGCCCTTGAGATCGTCATAGGACTTGATCCCATCTGGATTGCCCTTCTGCACCAGAATGGCTGGGCCATACCAATAAGCCGGGCCCGAGAACGAGACCACCTTGCTCCGGTCGGGCGTAATGTGCAGCGCTGCCACCATGTCGATACGCTTGGCAATCAGCGCCGGGATCAGCTGGCCGAACGGCATCACCTCGTATTTGATATTGCCGATACCAGCCCATTTGAGCGCCGCCTCGTCGATCTCCACTTCGAGGCCCTCGGCCTTTTGCGTGTCGGGGTTGAGCGAGGTGAAGGGCGGCGACGGCGAGATACCGACGATGATACCTTCGCTCTTGGCCTTCTCATAGGACGGATCGCCGCAATTCTCGATCAGCGGCGTGGCCTCGTGCTGGAACGCCTGTGCATAGGCGGCCCCTGTTCCCATGGCCGCCAGCAACCCCAAGACCGCAACGGAAACTCTCCCTATCATTGTTTCGTCTCCCCTGTCTCTGTCAGTCCGGTTAACTCCGCCGAGAGCAGTTGCGGCTTGCGAGACGACTTTGAAGCCGCTAGCGTGCAATGGCCTGACCAATTCAGCAGGTTGTCAGATGGTCTGCAAGAGGATTCATCGCGGAGACGCAGGCAGGGAAGGACATGAGCAAGGATACGACCATCGCCCGGGTGGAGACCTGGGCTTGCAGCATTCCACTGGCCAAGCCCTTGTCCTTCGGCAACTTCACGGTGGCAGCCCGCGCTTATGCGGCGGTGCGCATCGTCACCCGCGGCGGGCTGGTCGCCGATTGCCTCAGTCACACCCGGCGCTCGCCGGTCGACGTGGCCATTGCCGACCTGTTGGCGCCGCAACTGATCGGACGCGATGCGCTGCAGACCGGTGCAAGGCTCGCCGATATCAGACGGGCGATCCTGGCCATCGAGGATGACGGGGTGATCGGCCGGGCTCGCTCCATGGTCGACATCTGCCTGTGGGACCTCAAGGCACAGGCCCTCGGCGTGCCCGTCTGGCAGCTGCTTGGCGGTCATATGCGCGACGTGCGCGTGGCGCTGGTCGAAGGCTACGAGATCGAGGGCGAGAGCGAGCGGGACATCGCCGCGCGGCTGGCTCGGCCGGGCGGAGGAGGGCTATGACTTCTTCAAGATGGAAGCCGCCCATTACGGCGCGCCGGAGCCGATCCGGCGGATTCTCAGCGAGGTGCGCGCCAGCGCGCCGGACGCAGAGTTCACTTGCGACCTCGCCTGGTCGTGGCGTACCGCACGCGAAGGGCTGCGCAGCGCCGATCTGTGGCAAGATCTCGGCATCGCCTGGATCGAGGATCCCATGCCGCGCACCCGGCTGAGCGAAATCGCCTTCCTGCGCCGGCACTCCCGGGTGCCGATCGGCGTTGGTGACGAGACCACCCGCGCCCTCGATCTCGAGCAGCTCATGGACCACGAGGCGGTGGACGTGGTGAGGATCGATGCCACCACCGTGGGCGGGTTCGGGCCGGCATTGAAGCTGGCAGCTGCGGCGATGGCACGCGGTTTCCGCGTCTCCTATCATGTCAATCCGGAGGTGCACCGCCACTGCGTGTTCGCGGATGAGGCGGCCGACCATATCGAGATTTTCCCCGCCGACCGGCCGTTCGACTGCTCCCATGTGCTGATCGAGCAGCCCGCCTATTCGGATATCCGGAAGGCGCGGCTTGCGCCGCCGAGCGCCCCCGGTACCGGCCTCAAGCTGAATGATGCCGCTTTGACCCGCTACGCCTATCGGCACGCGCTGCACCAGGAGTAGGCCCCATGGCTGAAGAGGGAAGGGTTGCGCTGATCACCGGCGGGGCGCGCGGCATCGGCCTTGCGACTGCAGCCGAATTCATCCGCTGCGGCTGGACTGTGACCATAGGCGATGTGGATCTCGCCCAGGCGGAGGCGCAGGCGGCGCAACAGGGCGGCCGCATGCTGGCCGTGCCGCTCGATGTGCGCGACCGTGCCGCGGTGGAGGCGGCCTTTGCCAGGTCTCTGACGCATTGGGGGCGGCTCGATGCACTGGTCAACAATGCCGGCATCCAGCGCCACGCGCCGCTCGAAGAGCTCACCTTCGAGAACTGGAATGCGGTGCTCGATGTCAACCTGCACGGCGCCTTCCACTGCCTGCAGGTGGCGGGCCGCCACATGCTGGCGCAAGGCTCGGGCGCGATCGTCAACCTCTCGTCCATCGCCGCTACCCGCGGCGCGCCTGGCCGCGCACCTTACGCCGCGTCCAAGGCCGCCATCTCGTCCCTCACCAAGACGGCGGCGGTGGAATGGACGGCGCGCGGCATCCGGGTCAATGCGGTGGCCCCCGGTTATGTGGAGACCGATCTGGTCACCGTCATGGTGAAGTCGGGCCAGCTGGAGACGGCGCCCATGGTCGCCCGCACCCCGGCCCGGCGCCTGGCGCGACCCGAGGAGATCGCCAAGGCCATCCGTTTCCTCTGCTCGGACGAGGCGAGCTATATCAGCGGCCACGTGCTGCATGTGGATGGCGGCTTCGAGGCGGATTACGGGGTGCCCTTCTTCCCGCCCAAACAGCAGGCTTGACGGCTTCTTTGCGCGAGGCTTAATTGGCCTGACCAATAATTGTGTGGCGGGAGATGTAATGGCCACCATCGTCGTGACCGACAGCAACTTTGCCGACCTGCGTCACGAACGGGCCGTGGCGGCCCGCCATGGCGCCCAGCTGAAGGCGTGCCAATGCCACACGGCCAGCGAGGTCGCCGAGGCGGTGGCCGGTGCCGACGCGGTGCTGGTGCAATTTGCACCATTCGGCGCCGACGCGCTGGCGCGGCTCGCCCCTGGCGCCACCGTGGTCCGCTATGGGGTGGGCTACGACAACGTCGATATTGCCGCTGCACGACGGCTGGGCCATCCGGTGGCCTATGTGCCGGATTACTGCGTCAACGAGGTGGCCGACCACACGGTGGCCATGCTGCTCGCACTCTATCGCAAGCTGCCGCAACTCGATGCCCAAGTTCGCGCGGGGCGGTGGAACCCAGTCGACGCGATGCGGCCGCTCAGGCCGGCAGCCGAGACGGTGGTTGGCTTCTTAGGGCTCGGCCGCATCGGCCGCGCAGTGCTGGCCCGGCTCGAGCCCTTCGGCTTTCGCGTCATGGCCACCGACCCGGCGCTCGGTGAGGCCACGGCTGCAGAACTCGAGCTAACCCTATGTCCGCTCGAGAAAATGCTGCCGCAAGTCGACGCCCTGCTGCTGCATGCGCCGGTAACCGAGGTGAGTCGCCATATCATCAACCAGCAGAGCCTGGCGCTGCTCAAGCCGTCCGCCGTCGTCATCAACTGCTCGCGGGGGGCCCTGATCGATGAGGTGGCACTTGCCGAAAGCCTCGCCGGCGGGCGGCTTGCTGGTGCGGCGCTTGATGTGTTCGAGGCTGAGCCGGTGCCGGCGGACGCGCCACTGCGCTCGGCGCCCAACGTTCTCTTCAGCCCCCATGCGGCCTGGTATTCCGACGCCGCCATTGACAGGCTGCAATATTTGGCGGCGGATGAGGTCGACCGGGCGCTGAGCGGAAGACCGCCGCGCTCGCCGGTGCCGACCTGACGAGACAACGGGTCATGGCAACGCTCGCGAGAGGACGGAGAAGCAGAATAGGGAAAGGCGCCATGGGTGCTGCCGAGGAGAGCGCCGGCCCGCCCGGCAGCGGGCCGGCGGATGCCGACCCGCCGATCGAGGCCTTCGCGCCGATCGAGCGCTTGTCCGTGGCCGAGCAGGTTGCGCGCAATCTCCTGGATCTCATCCGGAGCGGCAGCGTGCGGCCAGGACAGCAATTGCCCACGGAACGGGAGCTCGCCGCCACCCTCCAGGTATCGCGGCCCTCCGTGCGCGAGGCGCTGCGCGGCCTGCAGATTCTCGGGGTGGTGAAGGCGCGGCAGGGTGGCGGCCTGTTCGTGACCTCGCTTGAAGCGGCGGAGATCCTGCAGCCCCTGCAGATGCTCATCACCCTGACCGAGGAGAATTTCGAGGCGCTGCATGAATCGCGGGTGGCGGTTGAAGGGGCCATGGGCAGGCTCATTGCCCAGCGCATCGATACCTCGACCATCGTCCGGCTCCGTAAGATGGTGGAGATCCAAAAGGAGCTCCTGACCAACGCGGTGGCGTTCCGCGTATCCGACATGGAGTTCCACCGCACCTTGGGCGCCGTGCTGAACAACCCGTTCCTGGAGCGGATTTCCGAAGCGCTGTATGTGCTTGGCATGGAATATCGCAAGATCGCCTGGGAGACGCCGGGCGTGCTCGCCCGCTCGGTTGCGGATCACCAGCAGATCATCGACGCGCTGGAGACCCGCGATGGCGCCAGGGTGGAAGCGGCCATGGTCCGCCATATGCGCAGCGTGCACGAGACGACCCGCGCCGCCATGAGCGCCATGGCGGCAGGCACCGGGAGAGTCACGTGACAACGAACGGGCCAGGGAAGCGCGACGCTGACGCGGGCGCACCCGATGGTGCGGCGGATCCGGTCGACTGGCGCAACCAGGCGGCAAGCCGACTCACCATCGATGATATCCTCAAGCCCGGCTTCTCCACCCCGTGGGACGCGCCACCGGCGCCGCCGTTCCCGTTCACGTTCCGCAACGTGGAGGTGATGACGCTCGCCTGGCGCACGGATCAGGACGCGGTCGCGCGTGTGCTGCCACCACCGCTGGAGGCGGCGTCCGATGTGGTCTTGGCCCATATCTACAAGATGAACGACACGGAATGGCTCGGACCCTATTACGAAAGCAACGTCATGGTGGCCTGCCGCCTGCCGGCCACAGGGGAGGCCGGCGGCTTTTCGCCATACCTGTTCCTCTCTTCCGACGGCGGCGTGATCCAGGGTCGCGAGGTGCATGGCCAGCCGAAGAAGCTCGGCACTCCACACCTCGAGGTGCGCGGCGATGCGTGGGTCGGCACGGTTTCGCGCAACGGCATCGATGTGCTGACGGGAACGATGGCCTATAAGCAGCAGCCGGCCGAGATCGCCCGCCTGTCCGGCTATTTCGATTTCGCCCTGAACATCAACCTCAAGGCCATCGACCATATCGATGGCCGACCGGCCATCCGCCAACTCACGGCGCGCCGACTGGGTGCGCTTACGGTGCACGAATGCTGGTCGGGCCCCTGCACCGTTGAGCTCAGGCCCAATGTGCAGGCACCGATCTACCGGCTGCCGGTACGCGACATGCTCGAGGGCTTCTGGTGGCGGGCGGACTTCACGCTGGTGCCCGGCCGCATCCTCCACGATTATCTGACCGTTCGCTGAGCCGCCCGAACTCGCCATTCCTCGCCGTCCACGCCGGGATGTGGCGAGGGGCAGCAGCACACGGCGTGCACTTTCCCTTGCGGCCTCTGGATTGCCGCGTCAAGCGCGGCAATGACGGGAACGGTTGAAACAAATCCGTCATGCCGGCCGCGCCTAGGCGCTGAGCCGGCATCCAGGGCCACGGGGACCAGTTGCAGATACCAAAGCATCTTCCCCGCTCGCGGAACTGCTACACCCAACCTATCCGAACGAGAGGGAAATAGCGCCCCCGCGCGGAACGGGTTGCTCTTGGCCAGCGGCTGCGCTACCGACCTTGCTTGCGCAGGCCTGTTCTGCCTGAATGCATGAGGAGAGACCCGTGATGGCTCCTGTACCCGTCTTGCGGCGGCGGGAGGGCTTGGCATTCCTTGCCGCCTTCGCCGCCTGTATTCCCGTCGCCAACTGGCTCATCGGCCATGTCGGCACCGTCTGCACCCCGGAAGGCCTCTGCCTGATCCCTGTCGCCCCCGGTCTGATGGCGCCGAGCGGCGTCGTCATGATCGGCCTTGCCCTGGTGCTGCGCGACCTCGTGCAGCGGCGCCTTGGGCTTACCTGGGCGCTCGCCGCCATCGCCATTGGCGGCGCCATATCCGGGCTGGTCTCCCCGCCAGCGCTGGTGTTCGCCTCGGTCGCGGCCTTCATGCTCTCCGAGCTCGCGGATCTCCTCGTCTACACCCCGCTGCAGAAGCGCGGCCTCATCCTGGCGGTGGTGGTCTCCGGCGCGGTCGGCATCGTGGTCGACACGCTGTTGTTCCTCTATCTCGCGTTCGGCGATATCTCGTTCTTCTGGGGCCAGGCGGTCGGCAAGGCTTGGATGGTGCTGTTGGCGCTGCCCTTCATCGCCTGGCTGAGGCAGCGCGACCGCAGGATCGGCCTTGCACCGCTCGGCACCCTCCCTGATGGAGCGGCCTCATGAGTGATGAAATCTCTCCACTGACCCAGCTCGGCCACGCCGCCGCGCCGGCGCGCACGCCTGCGGAGGCGGTGCTGGAGCGGGTACCCAACCCGCATGCCAACACCGTCTACGTCACCCGCTTCACCGTGCCGGAATTCACCTCGATCTGCCCGGTGACCGGCCAGCCCGACTTCGCGCATCTGGTCATCGATTACGTGCCTGACGCCTGGCTGGTCGAGTCCAAATCGCTCAAGCTGTTCATGACGGCGTTCCGCAACCACGGCGCCTTTCACGAGGATTGCACGGTTTATATCGGCAGGCGGCTAGTGGAAGCGCTGGAACCGAAATGGCTGCGCATCGGCGGCTATTGGTATCCGCGCGGCGGCATTCCCATCGACGTGTTCTGGCAGTGGGGCGAGTTGCCGAAACAGGCTTGGCTGCCGGACCAGGGCGTGCCGCCCTATCGCGGCCGAGGGTAGGCCGCCCTCGCAGGCCGCAGCAGCCGGATCACAGCGGCGGCAGCTCGAGGCGCTGGCGCAAGCTCGCATCGCGGATATCGATCTCGCGGCCGGCCAGCGCATCGCCCGCCCCGGAGAGCAGGAAGGTTGCGACCCGCGCCGGCTCCGATGCCGGGCGCAGCGCCTCGCGCGGCAGCTGGCTCACCTCGTTGATGCCGGAGGCTCGGATCGCACCCTGCATGTCCGTGTCGACCAGCCCCGGAATGAGGCCAAAACTCAGGATGCCGGCACTGCCATATTCGAGCTGGGTCTGGCGGGTGAGCATGGCAAGTCCCGCTTTGCCTGCACAATAGGCGCTCCAGCCTTCGATCGGGCGGTGCGCCGCTCCACTCGACACGTTCACGATCCGCCGAGTGCCGCCGTCGCCCGCCGCGCGGATGAAGCTGGCCACCAGGCGATAGGGGGCGACGAGATTGGTCGCGATCGAATAGCCCCACTCGTCCGGATCCACATCGGCGATGCGGCCGATCGGTGAAATCACCCCGGCATTGTTCACGAGCCCGTCGAGGCGCCCCCAGCGGTTCAAGGCAGTTTCCATGGCAAGGTCCGGCACCGGGGTATCGTTCACATCGCCGAGGATGATCGCGGCCTCGTCCCCGAACGCATCTTGAAGCTCGGCGGCGGCTTCTTCCGAGCGCACCACATGCACCACGCGGCCGCCATTGGCCGCGATGTCGTCCGCAATGGCCCGGCCCAACCCCTTGCCCGAACCGGTGACCACGATCACTTGTTCCGCCAGTCCCTCCAGCATCGATCCCGCTCCTCAGATTGGTCTGGCCAATATCGCTCAAATAGCGATCTCAAGTCGACGGTATACCGCGCGACCTTGCCGCGGTCGAGGCCGCTCGACATCTGGCGGCTCCCCGGATCGCGGCAGCGCTGGGAACAAAAGGCGAAAGCTGCGGGTTGGACGAGTCGACTCTAGCTTAGGCGAGCGAGACGACACCATGGTGACCATTCACGCACGCAGCATTGACCGGCCCGCACGGCGCGCCATGCCCCGCGCGCGCTCGGCGGCGGAAGCCTGGTCCATCCTCAGGGACGAGGCGGCCAGCTGCCGCGCCTGCGACCTCTGGCGGCCCGCTACGCAGACGGTGTTCGGCGAGGGGCCGCTGAAAGCCGACGTGATCTTCGTCGGTGAGCAGCCGGGTGATCAGGAAGACATTGCCGGCCGGCCTTTCGTCGGGCCGGCGGGGGCCATGCTGGACAAGGCGCTGATCGAGGCCGGCATCGAGCGCGAGCGCACCTATGTCACCAATGCGGTGAAGCACTTCAAGTTCGCCCCGCGTGGCAAGCGCCGCCTGCACCAGAAACCCAATGCGGGCGAGATCAAGGCCTGCCGCTGGTGGCTCGCCCAAGAAATCGGCACCATCAGGCCCAAGCTCGCAGTGGCACTCGGCGCAACCGCCCTGCAGAGCCTCGCCGGCAAGGCCACCTCCATCACCAAGCTGCGCGGCGCCGTCATTCCGCAGGGGGTGCGGGATGTGGATCCGCCAACCGATCTGTTCGTGACGGTGCACCCCTCCTACCTCCTGCGCTTGCCCGACCGCGAGGCGAGAGCGCGTGAATACCAGCGCTTCCTCGAGGACCTCCGCAAGATCGCCGCCCATATCGGAACCTGAACCGCACGCGCCGAACCCACCCGCGCGTTCGCCCTTGACCAGGCCACCGCAACGGCTCCACACTGGAACAAGTCTAAAGCGGCTCGCGGCAGCGGCGCGAACGAGTTCCGCTGCGCGGGCGCCATCCAGCGTTCTGGGGGAGGTTCGCGTGCCCAAAGTTTCCATGACCGTCAATGGCAAGCAGGTCTCGGGCGAGGTCGAAGGCCGCACGCTGCTGGTCGACTTCCTGCGGGGCAGTCTCGGGCTCACCGGCACCCACGTCGGCTGCGACACCAGCCAGTGCGGCGCCTGCGTGGTGCATGTGGATGGGACGTCGGTGAAGTCCTGCACCATGCTGGCGCTGCAATGCGAAGGCGCCGAAGTCACCACCATCGAGGGCATCGCCAGGGACGGCGTGCTGCACCCGATGCAGGAGGCCTTCCGCGAGCATCACGCCCTGCAATGCGGCTTCTGCACGCCGGGCATGATCATGGCGGCCATCGACATCGTCAACCGCCACCCCAACGGCATCGACGAGCAGGCGATCCGCCACGAGCTGGAGGGCAACCTCTGCCGTTGCACCGGCTACCATAACATCGTGAAGGCCATCAGTTCCGTCGCCAACAAGAAAGCGGCCCAAGCCGCCTGAACGGGCATCCAGGGAGGACGTTGATGACTGTCACCGGCATCGGCCAGCGGGTGCTCCGGAAGGAGGACCGCCGCTTCATTACCGGCAAGGGCAAATATACCGACGATATCAACCTGCCGCGCCAGACCTATGCTTATTTCCTGAGGTCGCCGCACGCGCACGCCCGCATCCGCGGCATCGACACGGCGGCCGCCAAGGCAGCGCCCGGCGTGCTGGATGTGCTCACCGGCGCCGATCTCGCCGCCGACAAGGTGGGCAACCTGATCTGCGGCTGGATGATCCATTCCAAGGACGGCACGCCCATGAAGGCCGGGCCGCACCCGGCGCTGGCCCAGGACAAGGTGCGCTATGTGGGCGACCACGTGGCCGTGGTCGTCGCCGAAAGCCTCAACCAGGCCAAGGCGGCTGCCGAGCTGATCGCTGTCGACTACGAGCCGCTGCCGGCGGTGGTGGACACAGCCAAGGCGCGCACGTCCTCGGGGCAGCCGGTGCATGAGATCGCACCCGACAATACGGTGTTCGAGTGGTCGCTGGGCGATGCCCAGGCCGTGGAGCAGGCCTTTGCCCGCGCCCGCCACGTCACCAAGCTCGATCTGGTCAACAACCGGCTCGCGCCCAATGCGATCGAGACCCGCGCGGCGATCGGTGATTACGACTCGGGCTCCGACAGCTTCACCCTCTATACCACCAGCCAGAACCCGCATGTGGCGCGGCTGGTGCTCTCCGCCTTCATCGGCATTGCGCCGGAGCACAGGCTGCGGGTCATCGCGCCGGACGTGGGCGGCGGCTTCGGCTCGAAGATCTTCATCTATCCCGAGGAGACCGTGTGCGTCTGGGCCGCCAAGAAAGTGGGCCGCCCGGTCAAATGGACGGGCGACCGTTCCGAAGCGTTCCTCGCGGATGCCCATGGCCGCGACCATGTCACCCGTGCGGAGCTGGCGCTGGATGAGAACGGCCGCTTCCTGGCGCTCAGGGTGAAGACCACGGCCAATCTCGGCGCCTATCTCTCCACCTTCTCGTCCTGCGTGCCGACCTATCTCTATGCGCCGCTGCTCTCGGGCCAATACGACATTCCCGCCATCTACGCGGAGGTTGACGGCGTCTACACCAACACCGCGCCGGTCGATGCCTATCGCGGCGCCGGAAGGCCCGAGGCAACCTACGTGGTCGAGCGGCTGGTCGAGACGGCGGCGCGCGAGATGAACATCGACCCGGCCGAGCTGCGCCGGCGCAACTTCGTGAAGAGCTTCCCGCACCAGACGCCGGTCATCATGATGTATGACGCCGGCAATTACGAAGCCTCCCTCGACCGTGCGCTGGAGCTGATCGACTATCGCAACTTCCCGCAGCGCCGGGCCATGTCGGAATCAAAGGGCCGCCTGCGCGGCATCGGCTTCTCCGCCTATATCGAGGCCTGCGGCATCGCGCCGTCGGCCGCCGTCGGCTCGCTGGGTGCCGGTGTGGGCCTGTGGGAATCGGCGGAGGTTCGGGTCAATCCCACCGGCAATGTGGAGGTGCTGACCGGCTCCCACGCGCACGGCCAGGGCCATGAGACCACCTTCGCCCAGCTGGTATCGGAGCGCTTGGGAATTCCCATCGACCAGGTGTCGATCGTCCATGGCGACACCGACAAGGTGCAGTTCGGCATGGGCACCTATGGCTCCCGCTCCGGCGCGGTCGGCATGTCCGCCATCGTCAAGGCGCTCGACAAGGTGGAGGCCAAGGCGCGCAAGGTGGCGGCCCACGTCATGGAGGCGGCGGAAACGGACATCGCCTTCGAGGACGGCGCCTTCACCGTGAAGGGCACCGACAAGAAAATGGCCTTCGCCGAGGTGGCGCTGGCGGCCTATGTCGCCCACAAATTCCCGACCAGCGAAATCGAGCCGGGCCTCAAGGAAAGCGCCTTCTACGACCCGACAAACTTCACTTTCCCGGCCGGCTGCCATATCTGCGAGGTGGAGATCGATCCGACCACCGGCCAGACGAAAATCGCGAACTGGGTGGCGGTGGATGACTTCGGCACCATCATCAACCCGATGATCGTCGAGGGTCAGGTCCATGGCGGCATCGCACAGGGGGTTGGCCAGGCGCTGACCGAGGGCTGCCGCTATGATGCGGAAACCGGCCAGCTGCTCACCGGCTCCTATATGGACTATTGCATGCCCAGAGCCGAGGATCTGCCGGACTTCCGGCTCGACTATACCACCACGCCGGCACCCTCGAACCCGCTGGGCATAAAGGGGTGCGGCGAAGCCGGCGCCATTGCCGCGCCGGCAGCGGTGATCAATGCCATCACCGATGCGCTGGGCGTGGTCGACATTCCCATGCCGGCGACACCGGAAGTGGTCTGGCGCGCGGCGCAGGAACGGGCGCGGCCGATGGCGGCAGAGTAGGGGGACGAGGAACCATGTACGACTTCAACTATCACCGGCCCGCCAGCCTGGACGACGCCGTGCGGCTGATGGGCAGCGCCGAGGACGGGAAATACATGTCCGGCGGCATGACGCTGATCCCGACGCTGAAGCAGCGGCTGGCGCAGCCCTCGGACGTGATCGACCTGGGCGCGCTGCGCAACAGCGGCATCGAGGTGACCGGGAATACCGTCACCATCCGCGCCGGCACCACCCATGAGACGGTGGCCATGTCGGCGGAGGTGGCCCGCGCCATCCCGGCGCTCGCCTATCTCGCCTCGATCATCGGCGACCCGCATGTGCGCCATCGCGGCACCATTGGCGGCTCCATCGCCAACAACGATCCGGCGGCGGACTACCCGGCCGCCTGCGTGGGCCTTGCCGCCACCATCCGCACCAACCGGCGCGAGATCCCGGCGGACGACTTCTTCACCGGCCTGTTCGAGACGGCGCTGGAGCCGGACGAGATCATCACCTCGGTGAGCTTCCCCGTCCCGCAAAAGGCGGGCTATGCCAAGTTCCGCAACCCGGCTTCGCGCTATGCCATGGTCGGCGTGTTCGTCGCGCAGACCGCGGCCGGTCCGCGCGTGGCGGTGACGGGCGCCGGCGCTTGCGTGTTCCGCGTGCCGGAGATGGAGCAGGCGCTGGCGGGCAATTTCTCGCCCAAGGCGCTGGAGGGCATCGCCATTTCCGCCGACGGGCTCAATTCCGACATCCACGCCAGCGCCGAATACCGCGCGCATCTGGTGGGCGTGATGGCAAGGCGGGCCACGGAGCAGGCGAACCGGTAAGCGCCGCTTGGCGGGACCGGCTTCCATTCCTGGGAGGCAGCGTGCTAGACAGGGGCTGATGATGACCCCGCTGCCTCCCTCGATTGACGCCACTCTCGAGCAGCTGGCTGCGTCCGGCTATATCGCCGACCGGCCCTTTGCCACCGTGCTCTATCTGGCCCTGCGCATGGGCCGGCCGCTTTTCCTCGAAGGGGAGGCGGGTGTCGGCAAGACCGAGATCGCCAAGGTGCTCTCGGCCATGCTCGGCCGCCGGCTGATCCGCCTGCAGTGCTACGAGGGGCTCGACGCCGCTGCCGCCGTTTATGAGTGGAACTACCCTGCCCAGATGATCGAGATCCGCCTGGCCGAGGCGGAGGGCAAGGTGGATCGCAAGCGCCTCGCCACCGATATTTTCGCCGAGCGGTTCCTGATCCGGCGGCCATTGCTTCAGGCCCTCGATGCCAGCGACGGTTCAGCACCGGTGCTGCTCATCGACGAGCTGGACCGGACCGACGAGGCCTTCGAAGCCTATCTCCTGGAGATCCTGTCGGACTTCCAGGTCACCATCCCCGAGCTCGGCACCATCCAGGCTGCCGAACCGCCCATCGTGGTCATCACCTCCAACCGCACCCGTGAGATCCACGACGCGCTCAAGCGCCGCTGCCTCTACCATTGGGTGGATTATCCCGATGCGGAGCGCGAGCGGGCGATCATTGCCGTGCGGGCGCCCCAGGCGGCGGCCACCCTGGCCGAGGAAGTGGTCGCCTTCGTGCAGGCCCTGCGCCGCGAAGAGCTCTACAAGCGGCCCGGCATTGCCGAAACCATCGACTGGGTCACCGCCCTGCATGCCCTGGATCGCACCGCCTTGGACCCGCAAACCGTGAACGACACCCTGGGCGTGCTGCTGAAATACCAGGACGATATCGCCCGCATGGAGGGGCCGGCCGCCCAGCGCCTGCTCGCCGAGGTGCAGGCCGATCTAGCCGCGCGGGGCCGCCTGTGAGCGCGGCATCGCGCGACGAGGAGGCCCTCACGGAAGGCGGTCTGCTCGCCGAGAATGTCATGCATTTCGCCCGCCTGCTCCGGGCGGCGGGCGTGCCGGTGGGCCCGGGCCGGGTGATCGCCGCCCTTGATGCCCTGCACTTGGGCTGCATGACCCGGCGCGAGGACTTCTACTGGACCCTGCATGCCCTGTTCGTGAGCCGGCGCGAGCACCACGCCCTGTTCGACCAGGCCTTCGAAGCGTTCTGGCGTGCGCCCAAGATGCGCGAGCAGCTGCTGGCCCTGCTGCTTGCGGAAATTGCCCGCAGCGCACCGCGAGAGGAAAAGCGCGCCGCCGCCCGCCGCCTGGCCGAAGCCATGTTCGATGACGAGGACGGCAGGCTCAAGCCGCCGGAGACGAGCCCCGAGATCGAAGTCGAGGCGCAATTCTCAGCCTCTCTCGACGAGGTGTTGCGCCGCAAGGACTTCGAGCAGATGAGCCGGGAGGAGCAGGCCGAGGCGCGCGCCGCCATCGCCCGCATGCGTTTTCTCCGCCGCACGGTGACCAGCCGCCGCTTTCAGCCGTCGCATGCGGGAACGCGGCTGGACCCGCGCCGGACCATGCGCAAGAGCCTGCGCGCGGGCGGCCATTTCATGGATTTCGCCTGGCGGCGTAGAGCCGAGCGGCTGCCGCCCCTGGTGGTTCTGTGCGACATTTCCGGCTCCATGTCCGGCTATAGCCGAATGTTTCTGCATTTCCTGCACGCGCTGATGACCGACCGCGACCGGGTGCAGGTTTTTCTGTTCGGCACGCGCTTGTCGCATATCACCCGCGAGCTCAAGCGCCGGGACGTGGACGAGGCGCTGGATCGGGTGTCTGGCGCCGTATCCGATTGGTCCGGCGGAACCCGGATCGGCGCGGCGCTGCACGCGTTCAATTTCCAGTGGGCGCGCCGGGTATTGGGCCAGGGAGCCAATGTGGTGCTGATCACCGATGGCCTCGACCGGGAGGATGCAAGCCTGGTCGCCGCCGAAATGGCGCGCCTCAAGCGCAGCGCCAAGCGGGTGATCTGGCTCAACCCGCTGTTGCGCTTCGAGGGCTTCGAGGCGCGCGCCGGCGGCATTCGCGCCATGCTGCCTCATGTGGACGAGTTCCGCCCGGCGCATAATCTGGCGAGCCTCGAGGATTTGGCGGAGGCTCTTTTCAAGCCGGCATCCGGGGCGCATGATCCCCGGCGCTGGCTCAAGGGCGAGGTCGCTCGCGCGGCTTAGGCCCTATGCGGCGCAGGATGAGTTGAGGAAGAGGCCGAGATGTCGGATGCAAGCCTGTTGAGGGAAGCGGCCCGCTGGGCCGACGAGGGCCGTAAGGTGGCCATCGCCACGGTGATCGAGACCTGGGGCTCGGCGCCCCAGCCGGTGGGCAGCCAGCTGATCGTCGACCAGCAGGGGAATTTCTCGGGCTCCGTCTCCGGCGGCTGCGTCGAAGGTGAGGTGATCACCGAGGCGCTCGACGTGATCGAGAATGGCGGCCTGCGCGTGCTCGAATTCGGCGTGGCGGACGAAACCGCCTGGCAGGTGGGACTTGCCTGCGGCGGCCGTATCCGGATTTCCGTCGAGCCCCTGCAGGTGGCTTGATGGAGCGGGCCACGCTCGATGCCATCCTGGCCGCGCGCGAGGCGCGCAAGCCGGTGGCGCTGATCACCTATCTGCGTTCGGGCCGGCAGGAGCTGGTGAGCCGCGATGAGGCCGAGCATCACCCGTTGGCCGGCGAGCTGGAGCACGGATTCCGCTTCGACCGCTCCGGCATCACCGCCGGCGCGGAAAGCGAGATTTTCATCAATATCTACAACCCGCCTTTGCGGCTGGTCATCATCGGGGCGGTGCACGTGGCCCAGCACGTCATTCCGATCGCCCAAAGCCTCGGTTACGACGTCACGGTCATCGACCCGCGCGAGGCCTTCGCCACGGCGGAGCGCTTTCCGGCTGTTGCCCTGCGCCATGAATGGCCAGACGAGGCGCTCGCCGATTTCGGGCTCGACAGCCGCACCGCGCTCATCGCGCTCACCCATGACCCGAAGATCGACGATCCCGCCCTCCAGGCGGCCCTGGCCAGCCCCTGCTTCTATATCGGCGCGCTCGGGTCGCGCAAAACCCATGCGAGCCGCCTGGAACGACTGGAGGCGGCCGGCCATTCCCCGGAAGTGCTGGAGCGCATTCATGCGCCGATCGGCCTCGATATCGGCGCGCGCGGCGCACCGGAAATCGCCGTGTCGATCATGGCCGAGATCACCAAGACCCTGAGGCTCGGGACCGCGCGGCCCGGGCATATTGATCGATGATCTTTGGCGAAATACCCGTTGCCGAGGCCGAGGGCGCCATCCTCGCCCATTCCGTGCGCCACCAGGAGGGCGTGTTCAAGAAGGGGCGCGTGCTGAGCGCCGGCGACGTAGCCGCCCTACGGGCCAGCGGCGTCGAGAAGGTTTTCGCGGCTAGGCTCGAAGCCGACGACGTGCACGAGGATGCGGCCGCCGGTCGGCTGGCGCAGGCGCTCGCCGGCGGCCATGTGACGGTCTCGGAAGCCTTCACCGGCCGGGCCAATCTCTATGCGGGCGGGGCAGGGCTCGTGCGCATCGATGCGGAGCGCGTCCGCCGCATCAACCATCTGCATGAAAGCCTCACCGTGGCAACCGTTGCGGATTTCAGCCTGGTCGAACCACGGCAGATGGTGGCAACCGTCAAGGTCATTCCTTTCGCCGTGCCCCGCTTCACCCTCGAAGCGGCCCTGGCCATCGTCGATGAGGACGGACCGCTGGTGAGCCTCGCGCCGTTCCAGTCCCGCGAGGTCGGGCTGGTGGTGACCACCCTTTCCCAGACCAAGCCCAGCATCGTGAGCAAGAGCATCGAGGCGATCGGCGAACGGCTGGCCGCCTTGGGCTCGGCGCTCAAGCACACCGAAGTGGTGGCCCATGAGATCGGCGCGGTGGCCGAGGCGGTGCGCCGGCTTTCCGCTGCCGGGGCAAGTCCGATCCTGCTGTTCGGCGCCTCCGCCATCGTCGACCGGGGCGATGTCATCCCCATGGGCCTGGTGAATGCGGGCGGCGAGGTCACCCATCTCGGCATGCCGGTCGATCCCGGCAATCTCATGATGCTGGGACGCTTGCGCGGAACGCCGGTGCTCGGCGTGCCGAGCTGCGCCCGCTCGCCCAAGCTCAACGGCTTCGACTGGGTGCTGCAAAGACTGCTAGCCGGCATGAATGTCACGGCGCAGGATATCATGGACATGGGAGCGGGCGGGCTTCTGACCGAGATCCCGACCCGGCCGGCCCCAAGGGAGCGCAGGCCGCGCGATCAGGCCGCGGCGAAAGAGAGGGCTCCATCCGCCCAGGCAATGAAGGCGCCCCGGGTGGCCGGCCTCATCCTGGCGGCCGGACGGTCGACCCGCATGGGCGGCGATAACAAGCTGCTGGTGGAGATCAAGGGCAAGCCGATGGTGCGCCATGTGGCGGAAGCCGCCAAGGCCAGCCGGCTCGACGAGGTGGTGGTGGTGAGCGGCCACCAATCCGAGGCGGTGCGCGCCGCCCTTGCCGGGCTCGACCTGCGCTTCATCCACAATCCGGATTATGCGTCGGGCCTGGCATCCTCGCTCAAGGCCGGGCTTGCGGCCATCGCGCCGGCAAGCGACGGCGTTCTCGTCTGCCTCGGCGACATGCCCTTGATCGCGCCGCGCCATATCGACCGGCTGATCGCCGCCTTCAACCCCACGGAAGGCCGGGCGATCTGCGTCGCCACCTATGGCGGCAAGCGCGGCAATCCCGTGCTCTGGGCGGCGGAATTCCTGCCCGCCATGCGCGCCCTTACCGGCGATGTGGGCGCCAAGCACCTCATGGCCGAGTATGGCGAAGCGGTCTGCGAGGTGGCCATGGAGGACGACGCCGTGCTGACCGATCTCGACACGCCCGAGGCGATCGCCGCGCTCGCCGGCCGATGGGGCTCGCAACAGCGGTCCTAAAGCAGCCCCAGCCCGCGAAAGCTCGCATGGCCATCGCGGCCCACGATGATGTGGTCGTGCACCACCAGCCCCAGCTTCGCGCCCGCATCCACAATGAACCTGGTCATGTCGATATCCGCGCGCGACGGCGTCGGATCGCCCGAGGGATGGTTATGCACGAGAATCAAGCCGCTGGCGCCCAGCTGCAGGGCGCGCTTGATCACCTCGCGCGGATAGACCGGCGTGTGGTCGACGGTGCCGCGCTGCTGCACCTCGTCGGCGATCAGCCGGTTCTTTTTGTCGAGAAACAGGATACGGAACTGCTCCTGGTCATCGAACGCCATGGCCGCGCGGCAATAATTGATGACGGCCGACCAGGCCGACAGCACCGGGCGCTGGCGTGCATCGCCCAGCGACATACGCAGCGCCGCCGCCTGCAGCACCTTGATGTCGAAGGCCACGCTCTCGCCCACCCCCGGCACCTCCATGAGCCGTTCGGGCTTGGCGCTGAACACTTCCGCAAAGGTGCCGAACTTGTCGATGAGCGCCTTGGCCACCGGCTTGGTGTCGCGCCGGGGCATGGAGCGGAACAGAATGAGTTCCAGGAGCTCGTAATCGGCCAAGCTGTCCGGGCCCCGCGTGCGGAACCGCTCCCGCAGCCGCTCGCGATGGCCCACATAATGTGGCTGCCCGTCCTGCAGCTCCTCGGCCATGCCTCCAGCCCCCGTTGCCGTCGCGGCCGGGGAAGACTACCCGCTCAATTCCCGGCCGTGTAGGGGGGACAATGCAAGCCTTTAGGGGAGAGTGTAAAGATCTCGCAGCCGGTTTCGGTCACGCCCACCGCGTGCTCGAACTGGGCGGAGAGCGAGCGGTCGCGGGTGACCGCTGTCCAGCCGTCCGCAAGGATCTTTACATGCGGCCGGCCGAGATTGATCATCGGCTCGATGGTGAAGAACATGCCGGGCTTCAATAGGACGCCCTCGCCGGGGCGGCCATAATGCAGAATATTCGGCGTGTCATGGAAGACGCGGCCGAGGCCATGACCGCAGAAATCACGCACCACGCTGCAGCGCTCGGCCTCCGCATAGGTCTGGATGGCATGGCCGATATCCCCGGTGGTGGCCCCGGGACGCACCGCGGCGACACCTCTCATCAGCGCGTTGTGCGTGACCTCCATCAGCCGCTCGGCCTTGCGGGAAACCTCGCCCACCCCGTACATGCGGCTGGTATCCCCATGCCAGCCATCGACGATCAGCGTCACGTCGATATTGACGATGTCGCCCTCCCGCAGCGGCCGCTCGCCGGGAATGCCATGGCAGACCACGTGGTTGATGGAGGTGCAGATCGACTTAGTGAAGCCGCGATATTGCAGCGAGGCGGAGACCGCATTGTTGTCCAGGGTGAATTCAAGCGCCAGCCGGTCGAGATAAGCCGTCGTGACGCCCGGCTGCACATATTCGGTGAGCATGTCGAGCGCTTCGGCCGCGAGCCGGCCAGCCTTGCGCATGCCGGCAAAATCCTCCGGGCGGTAAAGCTTGATCTCGCCCGTGTTCACGGCAGGCGCGATAGTGGCGTCGACGTAGCTGACCATAGAGCTTACCCTGGTGCGAGGCCGCAACTTGAACCTAGGTCGGAACCCGGGCCCGCGGAGCGGCTCGAAGCCTAGCCTGAGCCTGGCGCGGAGCCTCGGCCCTTGCAGAAATGATGGTTCGTTCCTCAAAAGGCAACCGGCGATTGATCACAATTTCATCGAGCGCAACCCTGCAGTCATAGACGAGGCATTCCACGCCGGCGCTGCGCGCTTCTGAAAACCCGCGCGCATAGGCCGGATCGAGATCGGCCGCCAGGGCGAAGGCCTGACAATCGTTCCGCTGCACCACAAACAGCATGACGGCCCTGTCGCCGGCTGCCACCCTGTCCGCGAGCTCGACCAGATGCTTCGCGCCCCGCGACGTCACGCAGTCGGGAAACTCCGCCAGTCCCGGCATGCGTGACAGGTGCACGTTCTTCACCTCCACATAGCACGGCTTCCGTTGCCCAGATGTCAACAGGAGATCGATGCGGCTGTTGCGTCCGTAGCGCACCTCGCGCCGGATGCGGTCATAGCCCGCAAGCTCGGGGATCAGTCCTGCGGCAATCGCCTCCGCGGCAATCTGGTTGGGATTTGCCGTATTGATCCCCACCCGGCCGGTAAAAGGTGAGGCGAGCTCAAGCAGCTGCCAGGAATAGGCGAGCTTGCGCCTGGGATCGCCAGACCGTGTCAGCCAGACCACCGTATCCGGTGCGATCAGGCCCATCATCGAGCCTGGATTGGCGCAATGGGCGGTGACCACCTCGCCGGTGTCGAGAACGACGTCGGCAAGGAAGCGCTTGTAGCGGCGGATCAGGCGGCCGCGATAGAGGGGCGTGGGAAGTTTCATGACGCCGCACCGTAAGGTGCTTGCACCGACGCCGCAACATGTCCGATCTGCGCATCGGGTACTTGCTCAAGTCGGTGCGATCTGCTTCCGATGGGGCGGTGGATGGAGGCTTTAGCGCATGAGCACGCCAGAGAGGGTGACCGCGGCGGTTCTGGTGATCGGTGACGAAATCCTGTCCGGGCGCACCAAGGACAAGAATCTCGGCTACATCGCGGAATACCTGACGCGCATCGGCATCGATCTTTGCGAAGCACGGGTCGTGCCCGACATCGAGGATGAGATCGTGGCCGCGCTCGATGCCTTGCGTGCCCGTTATACTTATGTCTTCACCACAGGCGGGATCGGTCCGACCCATGACGACATCACCGCGGATGCGGTGGCGCGCGCCTTCGGCACCGGCATTTCCATCAACGAGGAGGCGGTCTCGATGCTGCTCGAGCGGATCCCGCGGGACGAGCTGAACGAGGCGCGCCTGCGTATGGCGCGCATTCCCCATGGCGCCAGTCTCATTCCGAACCCGGTCAGCAAGGCGCCGGGCTTCCGCATCGGCAATGTCTTCGTGATGGCGGGGGTGCCGGCGATCATGCAGGCCATGCTCGATCAAGTGGCCCCCACGCTCGATACCGGCGTGCCGATCATTTCCGAGATGATCGAGGTGCGCGAGAAGGAGGGCGACGTGGCAGCGCCCTTGCGCCGGATCCAGGAGGCATTCCTTAGCGTGCAGATCGGCTCCTATCCCTTCTTCGAGGATGGGGTCTACGGCACGCGCATCGTGGTGCGCGGCCGCGATGCGATGGAGGTCAGGCGGGCGGCGGATGCGGTGAACGCGATGGCTTCCTCTCTTGCAGCAGCACGCGAAGCACCCCATAAGGCGGGTTAACGCGCGACGTGAGGCCCGAAAATGATCGCGCGCAAGACTGTGCGGACGTGGCGGAATCGGTAGACGCACCGGACTTAAAATCCGTTCCTCGCAAGAGGGTGGGGGTTCGAGTCCCCCCGTCCGCACCAGACCTGGCGTGCCGAGATCCACAGCCAGGCTAGCCTAGTCTAGAACGTACTGTTGACTACGCCCCCGTCGATCAGGATGTTCTGGCCGACGATATAGCCCGCGTGCGCGCTGCAGAGGAAGGCGCAGAGCCGGCCGAACTCCTCCGGCGTGCCGAAGCGGCCGGCGGGAATGGCCCGGGCCCGTTCCTGGCGTATCTCCTCCTCCGAGCGTCCCTCGGCCTCGAAGCGCTTGAACGTCACGCGCAAACGGTCGGTATCGAACGAGCCTGGCATGATGGCATTGATCGTCACGTTGCGGTGAGCGACCTTGCGGGCAACGCCGGCGAGGAACGCGGAGAGCCCGGCGCGCGCGCCGCTCGACAGGTCGAGACCGGCGATCGGCGCCTTGACCGAGGAGGAGGTGATATTGACGATGCGCCCAAAGCCGCGCTCCATCATCGGCCCGATCACCTTCTGAATGAGTTCGACGGGCGCCACCATGTTCTGAACGAGGCCGGCCAGCATCTTGTCGCGATCGAGCTCCCTGAAATCCCTGAGCGGCGGGCCGCCATTGTTGTTCACGAGGATATCCGGGTCGGGGCAGGCGGCCAGCAGCGCCGCTTGGCCCTCCGGCGTGCCGACGTCTGCCGCCACAGGCACCACCTGCACGCCGGTGCGGTCGCGCAGGAACGAAGCCGTCTCCTCCAGGGCAGCCGGATCGCGGCCATTGATGACCAGGTCGACGCCGGCTTCCGCGAGCCCCAAGGCGCAGCCGCGGCCCAGGCCGCGGCTTGATGCGCACACAATCGCCCGTTTTCCCCTGATTCCGAGATCCATCCCGCCCTCCTGAACAGGTGTCAAATGGTGACAGTGATAGCGAAGGGCGGATCTCTCGTCATCCCCTGCGCAGGAGAGGAGCGCTGGCTACCAGAAGACGCTGCCGGCTAAGCCGAACGTGTGCGAGATCTGGTGATTGGCAAGACCCAGGCCGTAGCCGAGGCGGATATTGGCGAACCCGTCGAGGCGAACGAGCTCGAGGCTGGCGGCGAAGTCGCCGGCATCCTTGCCGATCTGGACGCCCTTGGCGGTGAAGGGCTGCTCGGGGGCGCCGATGAATGCGGCATGGGTGGTATCGACGGCATCGCCGAAGGTCCGGATATAGGCTGCAGCCAAAAACGGCTTGAGCTGCCAGGCCTCGTCGAGCGCGACCGGCTTGAGGGCCACCTTGGCGCCGAGCCGGGCATCGCCTGTGGTAAGCTTCGCGCCATCCAGCAGAAGGCCGGCATTGTCCGCGCGCTGCTCGGTGATGGCCGGCCGGCTCAGATATTGCAGGCCGAATTCGGCGAAAGGCGTGACCTTGACGCCGCGGGTCTCGGTATCATAGCTCACACCGAGATTGCCGCCACCCGCCGTCATCCGGTAGTCGCCCGTCGCAGTCAGATGAATGCCGCCTGCGCCGAAGTGGCGCTTGGCGTCGACCCGCGGCAGGGCGACACTCCCGCGGCCATACAGCCTGAGGCTGCCGAGAGTCCATTGGCCGTAGAGCCCGGCAATGGGCCCTGCGATGGCGGCGCGGTGAGCGATGTCGTCGAGCGCGAGATTGGCCCAGGCAATGCCGCCATAGAGGCCGATCAGGCCGCGACCGGCCCCTTGGGCGACGGCCATATCCGCGCCGAACAGCTGATGGTGCTCCTGGGAGAGCCCGCCGCTGGCATTGCCGTCGAAGGACAGGTCGACCGCCCGGTACTGATGCTCGGTCCAGAACTGAAGACGTGGGCCGGGATCACGCAGGAAGCGGTTGGTGACCAGACGGTCGCCTCCGGTGAGCAGCCGCCGCGCCACTGCGGAGACGTCGCTGTAGATCTCGGCGTTCATGGCCGAAAGCGCATGTTCGGCCTCGGCTCGGTTGGTCTCGGCCAGCTTCTCGATGAGCAGGGCGAGGGTGCCGTCGGCCGCGTTCGACTGCATCAGGTCAGCCACGACGGTTCCGATACTCGCAGCATTCCTGGTGTAGAACTCAGGTTCGAAATCGGGCGTGAAGCTGATCCGCACCTGGGTTGCCGTGTAGGACAAGTGGGGTTCCAGAAAGGCGAAATCGGTGACCAGGTCATTGAAGGTTCCGGTGATGCCGCCGCTGGAGTCGATGAGCACATATGTGGCGGTCTCGTCGAAAACCGAGTCGTCGTCGAGGATATGGACGGTGCCGCCGTTGATGGTGGTGGTGCCGTTGACCTTGATCAGGTTGAGGTTGCCGTCCAGCGCCATGTCGCCGAACAGCATGGACCCGGGATCGAAGACCAGATTGCCGTTGACGGTGAGGGTGCCGGCGGTGGGCGGCCCGTCATTGTTGATCTCGATCTGCTCGGGCGAGAGCGTGCCGGCGGCTAGGCGGCCCTTGACGTGGAGGCTGCCGATCGTGCCGGTACCATAGAGCTCGGCGCCGCTCTCAATCATGCCGGCGGCGTTGGCGAGGCTGCCGGCAAGGTGAAACTTGCCCTGCGCGACGTCGATCGTGCCGGAGGTTGAACCGGTGCCGGTATAGGTGAAGGTGCCGCTGCCTGCCTTGACGAAGCTGCCCGAGCCGGCGATCGCGCCGGCATAGGTGGTGTTGATATTCTGAGCGAGCGTGAAGGTGGCGCCGCCCAGACCGAGGGTGCCGCCAGTGCCCTGGAGGCCGATGACGGTCTGGTCATGGCCATTGAGGGCGACGGTGCCCGAGGTGATGGTCAGAATGCCATCGCCAAACACGTTGGCGGCCCCGGCGGCAAGGGTGCCGCCGTCCATGAAGATGCCGCCGGTATTGTCGAGGGCACCGGCGATGGTGAGGGTGCCGCTGCCGGACTTGGTGAAGGTGCCGGCGCCTGAGACGGTGCCCGAAAAGGTGGTGCTGGTGCTCTGGTTGACGACGAGATCGCCGCTGCCGAGCAGGATGCGGCTGCCCGCATCGCCGGAAAGCGCGGCGAGGGTCTGGTCGAAGCCGGCCAGGTCGAACGTGCCTGCGGCATCGACATGCAGGGGACCCTGCGGCAGGGCGTTGTCGGTGCCGAGGCGCAATGTGCCCTCGCTGACGGTGGTGGTGCCGCTGTAATTATTGGTGTCATTGCCGAATACCACGGTGCCTGCGCCGGCCTTGGTGACCCCGCCTGTGCCGGTGACCTGGCCGGCGATGGTGAAGACATGGCCGGCCTCGGCCGACAGGGTACCGCCGCCGCTCAAGGTGAGGGTGCGATCTGTGGTGAAGGTGCCAAGGGCCAAAAGCTCGGCATTGTTGCTGATGGTGACGGCCGAGGTCGCATGTCCCAAGGCGGCATCCCGCGTAATGCCGAGCGTGCCCTGCTGGATGCGGGTGCCGCCGACATAGGTGTTGTTGCCGCCGAGCACGAGCCTGCCGGCGCCGGTCTTGGTCACACCGGTGTCCTTGCCGTCGCCGGCTGGATCGTCATCGCTGGAATGGCCCGGCGCATAGGCATCGCTGGCGATGTCATCGGCAATGGTGATGGTCTGCCCCGTGCCGGGGGTGAAGGTCAGGCCCGTCGTTCCGTGCAGGTAAAACCCGCTACCAAGGCCTAGACCGTTGGTGCCGCCATTTCGGCCTTCGCCATGCCTCGCGCTGCCGCCCGCCATCTCGCCATCGCCGGAGAAGCTAATGGTGCCGCCGCTCTCAACAAAAACGGCGCCTCCAAAACCAGCGCCTCCGCCGCCGCCGAATCGGCCGCCATTGCCGCCGCCGAAGCCGCCGGGCGTAGAGGCATTCGTCCCCCCGCCACCGCCGCCAAAACCACCGCTGCCGCCGACGGAATAGGTGCCCCCTCCGCCGTAATTGGCTGCACCCCCGCCACCGCCGCCAAATCCACCGTGGCCACCCTTGAGGGTCGATGCATTGCCGCCGCCCGTGCCGCCGCCGCCACCGCCACCGCCGAAACCTCCGTCGCCACCTTTGCCCTGATTGCCACCAGAGCTGTTGCTTCCGCCGCCCCCGCCACCGGAAAAATCGCCACCATTCTGAGCATTTGTGGTGGATGTACCGCCTGCTCCGGCATTCGGGCCTCCGCCACTTCCACCAGTGCCGCTGGGGCCCGGGGCGCCATGGGCGCCATATCCGCCACCGCCACCGCCGCCGGTGCCGCTGCTGCCCGATCTGCCGTTTCCACCGTTGCCACCGTTTAGACCACCGCCGCCACTTCCGGGATACGCGCTGGTGTGGCCGCCGCCTTGGCCACCGGTCGCGGAGTTGTCGCTGAAGTCGACATTTTCCACGGTCACATGGGCATTCTTGCCGACAAAGATGGCGCCGCCTGCACCCATGCCGCCACCGCCGCCATAGCCCACGGATCCGCCATTGCCGCCGCGCGCCGCCCCTTCTTCCAGCGTGAGATTGGCAATGCTGACATTGATGGATGCAGGGCTATCGGATCCATCAGCGCGCGCGAAAAAGATATTGTGGGCGTTGCCGCCGCTGATTTTAATGTCGTTTCCCTCGCCATCGATGGTCACCGAGCCAGTAATGATCGGCAGCTGCTTGGCGAGGGTGATCGTCTGTCCGGCCAGGCTCGGAGCGAACTTGATGGTATCGGCGCCGCCGCTGGCGTTCGATTGAGCTATCGCCCAATCAAGGGTATTTGGCTTCGTCGGGTCACCGGTCGTCGGATCACTCACCGTGAAGGTCGCAGCCAGCGCCGGTCCGGCCATACAAGCCATGGCGACAAGGCCAGCACTGGCGCGAAGGACTGGCTGTCGAGAACGACGTGACGACATTTCACTCTCGTGCGGAATGCCCCGCGTAGGATGTCGTCTAAGAAAATACTCCTAATGGTTGTAAAATCGTTAACAACTTACTTACAGTAGTGAGGATCGGCAGCTTCCAGGCACGCTCAGCTTGCGGTGATCACGACCCCGAGCCGGCCAGCAAGATCCTGAATAAACTGCCACGCCACGCGGCCGGACCGCGCGCCACGGGTCGCAGCCCACTCGATCGCTTCGGCCCGCAGCTGATCCGGGCTGATATTGAGGTTCAAATGACGGGCATAACCGGCAACCATCTCGAGAAACTCGGCCTGGGAGCAATTGTGAAAGCCAAGCCACAGCCCGAATCGGTCGGACAGAGACACCTTCTCCTGCACCGCTTCGGACGGGTTGATGGCCGTCGACCGTTCGTTCTCCATCATGTCCCGCGGCAGAAGATGGCGGCGGTTCGAGGTGGCATAGAACACCATGTTGTCCGGCCGGCCTTCGATGCCGCCGTCGAGCGCCGCCTTGAGCGACTTGTAAGAGGTGTCGTCCGCATCGAAGGAGAGGTCATCGCAGAAGACGATGAAGCGGTAATCCGGGTGATGGCGGATGAGCCCCATGAGGTCCGGCAGGCTCTCGATGTCCTCCCGGTGGATCTCGACCAGCTTCAGCCGCCCGCCGGCCTCGGTATCCACCGCCGCATGCACCGCCTTGACCAGCGAACTCTTGCCCATGCCGCGAGCCCCCCACAGCAAAGCGTTGTTGGCGGGCAAGCCCCGGGCAAAGCGGCTGGTGTTATCAAGCAGGATATCGCGCAGGCGATCGATGCCACGCAGAAGGCCCATTTCCACTCTGTTCACCCGCGCCACCGGCGCAAGGCCCGTCGCCGGATGCCAGATGAAGGCCGGAGCGGCCCCGAGATCAGGCTCCTCTCGGGCCGGCGGCGCCAGACGCTCCAACGCTTTCGCGATGCGCTCCAACACCTGGAGCAATTGGCGGTCCGTCAAAGTCGTGGTCATGAGCTCGCCCTTGGAAAAAATCGTCGGGCTGTTTAGCCCATGATGCGTTAAGAGGAAATCTTTTCGGCCTGTGCGCGGCCCGGGCTGGGGACACCGTGCCGCAACCAGCAAGGCTTGTATTGCAATGCCGCGACCGGCCGTTATATTCCGCCGCAAGTCGCGGACGGGCCCACTGCAGGCAGCCCCGGCCCCAGGCCATTGACAAGGAGCGCCACGAGGATGTTCATCACACCGGCCTTTGCGCAGAGCACCGGAGCGCCCGCAAGCGACTTCCTGGTGTCGATGCTGCCGCTCATCGCGATCTTCGTGATCTTCTATTTCCTGCTGATCCGGCCGCAGCAGCGTCGGGCGAAGCAGCACCAGGAGATGATCGCCAATATCCGCCGCGGCGACACGGTCGTGACCTCCGGCGGATTGGTCGGCAAAGTGTCGAAGGTGATCGACGAGCGGGAAATCCAGGTCGAGCTCGCGGAGAACGTGCGCGTCCGGGTGGTGAAGAGCATGGTGGCCGAGGTCCGCGCCAAGGGCGAGCCGGTGAAGGACGAGGCCACCGCGAGCTGATTGTCGCTTTGGACGCGCTGCCGCGGCGACATCGCAGGTTGAAAGACGCATAGCATGTATTTCGCCAGATGGAAGGTCGTTGCCACCCTTGCCGTGGTGCTGATGGGCATCCTGCTGGCGCTTCCGAACGTCCTGCCCGAGCGGATCCGCGCCGAGCTGCCGTCCTGGCTGCCGGCCAAGACGGTCCATCTCGGCCTCGACCTTCAGGGTGGCTCGCAGGTGCTGCTGGAGGTCGACCGCAATGACCTCGTCAACCACCTCACCGGCCAGATGGTCGGCGACATCAGGCAGGTCCTGCGCGATGAACGGATCGGGTATACGGGCCTCGGCCGGTCCGGCACCCAGGTGACCGTCCGCATCCGCAATCCGCAGGACGTGGACCGGGCCCTCGAGCGAATCCGCCAGCTTGCCCAGCCCATCCAGACCGGCCTGTTCATGGACGGCCAGAGTGTCGCCTCGGCGGAGGTGACGCGCGATGGTGACCGGATCATCCTCAGCTTCACCGAAGCGGGCCTGGAGGCGCGCATATCGCGCGCGGTGCAGCAGTCCATCGAAATCGTGCGCCGGCGGGTGGACGCGCTCGGGACGACGGAGCCGTCCATCACCCGCCAGGGTTTGGACCGGATCGAGGTGCAGGTGCCTGGACTGCAGGATCCGGCACGGCTCAAGGATCTGTTGGCGACCACCGCCCAGCTGCAGTTCCGGCTATTGTGCGACGAGCAGCCGGAAACGGCCCAGCCGGCCAGCGCTCCGCCCGGCTGCGATCTGCTCTATTCGCGCGACGAGCCGCGGATTCCCTATTTCGTCCAGACGTCGAGCCGCGCGACCGTGGAGGGCGAAGATCTCACCGACGCCCAGCCGGGTTTTGATCAGCGCAATGGCGAGCCGATCGTCTCCTTCCGCTTCAACCAGCGCGGCGCCCAGCGGTTCGGCGAGCTGACCCAGCGCAATGTGGGCAAGCCCTTTGCCATCGTGCTCGACAATGAGGTGATCAGCGCGCCGGTCATCAATGAGCCGATCCTCGGCGGCACTGGGCAGATCAGCGGCCGGTTCACCGTGGAGGATGCCAATGACCTCGCCATCGTGCTGCGCTCAGGCGCATTGCCGGCCAAGCTGCAAATCGTCCAGGAGAGCAGCGTGGGGCCGAGCCTCGGGGCCGACTCGATCCGCGCCGGCACGATCGCGTCGGTGGTTGCCGTGCTGGCGGTGTTTGCCTTCATGGTCGTGGGCTACGGCCTGTTCGGCGTGTTCGCCAACATCGCGCTGATCGTGAACCTCATCCTGCTCTTTGCGGCTCTGTCGGTGCTGCAGGCGACGCTGACGCTGCCGGGCATTGCGGGCATCGTGCTGACCATCGGCATGGCGGTGGACGCCAACGTGCTGATCTACGAGCGCATCCGGGAGGAGCAGCGCAACGGCCGCTCGGTGATCGCTTCACTGCAGGCCGGTTTCGATCGAGCACTGGCCACCATCATCGATTCCAATGTCACCGGCCTCATTGCCGCTATCGTGCTGTTCGGCATGGGGTCAGGCCCGGTGCGCGGCTTCGCTGTCACCATGACGCTCGGCATCGCGATCTCCATGTTCACCGCGTTCACGCTGACACGGATGATGGTGGCTTGGTGGTTCCACAGCGCACGCCCGCGGACGATTCCGCTTTAGGTTTTCAGCGAGGCACCCGTTCATGCGGCCGATCCGCTTCATCCGCGACGACACCGATTACCGCTTCATGCGATTTGCCCGCTTTGGCTACGCGCTGTCCGGCCTGTGCATGATCGCGTCGGTCCTCCTGTTCCTGACCGTGGGCCTCAACTACGGCATCGACTTCGAAGGCGGCACGGTCATCGAGATCCAAACGCCACAGCCGGCTGATCTTGCGCAGCTGCGCAGCACTGTGGGCGGGCTTGGCCTTGGAGAAGTGGAAGTGCAAGGCCTCGGCCAGCCCGACCAGGTGATGATCCGCGTCGGCAAGCAGGAGGGCGAGCAGGCCCAGCAGGATACGCTGGCCAAGGTCCGTAACGCGCTGGGACCGGACGTCACCTATCTCCGCACCGAGGTGGTTGGGCCGAAAGTGTCGGGGGAACTCGCGCAGATGGGCACGATCGCGGTGCTGATCTCGATGATCGGCATTCTGATCTACATCTGGTTCCGCTTCGAATGGCAGTTCGCCTTGGGGGCAATCCTGTCGCTCGTGCACGACGTGGTGCTGACCATCGGCCTGTTCTGCCTGCTCGGCATTCAGTTCAACCTGACGATCATCGCCGCCGTGCTGACGATCGTCGGCTATTCGCTGAACGACACGGTGGTGGTGTTCGACCGCATCCGGGAATATCTCCGGAAATACAAGTCAATGAAGCTGATCGATCTCATCGACCTATCGTTGAACAGTACCCTTTCCCGCACCATCTTGACGTCGGTAACCGCGTTCCTGGCGATGCTGTCGCTCTATGTCTTCGGCGGAGAGGTGCTGCGTGGCTTCACCTTCGCCATGCTGTGGGGCGTCATCATCGGAACGTATTCCTCGATCTTCGTGGCCGCGCCCATCCTGCTTCTGGTTGGCGTCAAGCGCGACTGGAGCGCCGTTGCGGAAAAGGGCTCGGTGAATGTGAGGACCGGCGCAACCGCCGCCGCGGCCGGCAAACGCGGCACCGCCGCCGGTACCAGCGGCACGAGCGCCCAGCGGTCCTGACCGATCCGGCGAGGAGCTCGCCGCGCCATGACGGAACGACCCGACGATCAGGCTCATTATCCCGGCCGGGCACCGATCGATGCCTATGGCAACGGCGGCTTCCGCTTTGCCGAGATGTCCCACCGCGGATCGATCCTGCTCCTGCCCAGCGGCATCTATGGCTGGCCGATCAGCTCCATCGAGCAGCTCGAGCCTGCAAGCTTCGCCCGTGTGTTCGCGGAGGCCGCGACCATCGAGTTCCTGCTGCTGGGCTGCGGCATGGAGATGCGGCGGCCGGGGCCTTCGGTGCGCGAGGCCTTCCAGCGCCATCAGATCGGGCTCGAACTGATGACGACCGGGGCTGCGGCGCGCACATATAACGTGCTGCTGGCCGAGGATCGCGCCGTGGCGGCGGCGCTGATCGCGGTTGATGATCCCAGTGCGCGCCGATGAGCGCGCCAGCCGCTGATGGCGCGGGCTATTGCTTCGACCTCGTGCGCGAGGCCGACAAGGACCGGTTCTTGGCCGCGCTGTTCGCGCCGGACGACAAGCGGCGGCTGCTTCTTGCCCTCTACGCCTTCAATGTCGAGGTTTCGCGCATTCGCGAGGTGGTGCGCGAGCCGATGCTCGGCGAGATCCGCCTGCAATGGTGGGCGGATGCGGTCAGCCGCGCCTATGGCGGCCAGGGGCCGGAGCATCCTGTGATGGCCGAACTGATGCCGGCGATCGGCGAGCGCATCATTCCTGAAATGGCCCTGGCCAATCTCGTCGAGGCCCGCCGGTTCGATCTTTATGACGATCCGATGCCGAGCCTGAACGATCTCGAAGGCTATCTCGGCGAGACCTCATCGGCGCTCATCCAGATGGCAGCGCTGATCCTCGCTGGTCGGCAGGCCCAGGTTTGCGCCGAGGCCGCCGGGCTTGCGGGTGTTGCCTATGGAATGTCGGGCCTGTTGCGGTTGCTGCCGATGCACCGGGCGCGTGGGCAATGCTTCCTGCCCGAGGACGTGCTTGCGCGCCACGGGCTAAAGCCGGCCCACGTGCTGTCCGGACGATGGGACGAGCCGATGCGGGCGGCGCTGTCCGATATGGTGAGCCTCGGCCGCCAGCGCCTCGAGGAGGCGAGGGCGTTGTCTGGAACCATCCCCGCAGCGGCGCTCCCAGCCTTCTTACCGGCCTCTCTCACCGGGCTAGCGCTGGACGCGGTGACGCGCCGCGGTCGCAATCCGCTGAAGCAGGTGACGGAACTCTCGCAGCTGCGCCGTCAATGGAGCTTGTGGCGGGCTGCCCGGCGCGGGCGTTTTTGAGCGTCCCTCATTCCGTCCTGGTTGGTCCGAACTGCCGCTCGAAATTTAGGCGCAAGGCCTCGTCCACCGCGGCCATCGAGGCGGTGCAGCCGAGATCGGTGAGGCTGGTCACGCCGTGCCCGCGCACGCCGCAAGGCACGATTCCGGAGAAATGGTCGAGGTCCGGCGCGACATTGAGTGCAATGCCGTGGAACGAGACCCAGCGCCGGACGCGAATGCCGATCGCGGCGATCTTGTCCTCCGCCGTGGGAGAGCGCTCCGGCCGGCGGACCCATACGCCCACGCGCTCGTTGCGGGTTTCGCCAGCGATGCCGAAATGGCTCAAGGTGTCGATGAGCCATGTTTCGAGGCCATGCACGAACAGGCGCAGATCCTGCCCACGGCGGGTGAGGTCGAGCATGACATAGGCCACCCGCTGGCCGGGGCCGTGATAGGTGAATTGGCCACCGCGGCCGGTGCGATAGACGGGGAAGCGATCGGGCGTCAGCAGATCGCTCGCAACCGCGCTGGTGCCGGCTGTATAAAGGGGAGGGTGCTGCACCAGCCAGACCTGCTCGGGCGCCTCGCCTGCGGCGATGGCCGCGGCGCGGGCTTCCATTTGCTGAACCGCATGCTCATATTCAACAAGATGGTCCGCCACCGTCCAGGTCACGGCCGGAGCCGCCCGGTACAGGCTTTTTCGCGCGGATTGGGATCTCACGGGGTCGAGCATGGGCCTTGGTTAAACCGACGGCGTGGGTTGAGACAATCGGAAACACTTGCGTTGCGCCGAACGGATTGTTAGATGAGCGCGACCCTTCGGGACCTCAATACGCGGTCGTGGCGGAATTGGTAGACGCACTAGCTTGAGGGGCTAGCGGGTTAACCCCCGTGGGAGTTCGAGTCTCCCCGACCGCACCATTCCTTGCCCTTGCGGGCCCCTCAGAACCTTTGCCGAAAATGCGATCGGGCCGCCAGCAGCGAGTCCTGTTGCGCGCATTGCTTCTGCGCCCTGCGGTTGCTACATAAGGGACACCGAGTCGGGGGCGCGCAAGCGATTCCTCGATTGGGCGCGCCCCTCCCGGTGCGCATTCGCGCTGATGCGTCGTTAAAATCACAAAAGGCGTTCGAGTTTGGCTGAAAGCGATCGTGGACCGACCGGGTCTGATCCGACCCCCTTCGACGTAAATCCGGTTTCTATCGTCGAGGAAATGAAGCGCTCCTATCTCGATTACGCGATGAGCGTGATCGTGAGCCGGGCGCTGCCGGACGTTCGCGACGGGCTGAAGCCTGTCCATCGCCGCGTTCTGTTCTCGATGCACGAGAATGGCTACGACTGGAACAAGCCTTACCGCAAGGCGGCCCGCGTGGTGGGCGATGTCATCGGTAAGTACCACCCGCATGGCGACCAGTCGATCTATGACGCGCTCGTCCGCTTGGCGCAGGACTTTTCCATGCGCCTGCCGCTGCTCGACGGGCAGGGCAATTTCGGCTCGCTCGACGGCGATCCGCCGGCGGCCATGCGCTACACCGAGGTGAGGCTGGCCAAGCCGGCCCATCACCTGCTGGACGACCTGGACAAGGACACGGTCGACTTCCAGCCCAACTATGACAATTCCGAGCACGAGCCGGTGGTGCTGCCGGCCAAGTTTCCGAACCTGCTGGTGAACGGGGCCGGCGGCATCGCCGTCGGCATGGCCACCAACATCCCACCGCACAATCTCGGGGAGGTGGTGGATGCCTGCATCGCGGTGATGACCAATCCGGGAATCAGCATCGAGGAAATCACCGAGATCATGCCCGGCCCGGATTTCCCGACCGGGGCGCTCATCCTCGGCCGTGCCGGGATCCGCTCGGCCTATGCTACGGGGCGCGGCTCGATCATCATGCGCGCCCGTGTCGAAGTCGAGACGGTGCGCAAGGAACGCGAGGCGCTCATCGTCACCGAGATCCCCTACCAGGTGAACAAGGCGACGATGGTCGAGAAGATCGCCGAGCTGGTGCGCGAGAAGCGAATCGAGGGGATCGCCGACATCAGGGACGAGTCCTCGCGCCAGGGCCTGCGCGTGGTGATCGAGCTGCGCCGCGAGGCGGTGGCGGACGTTGTGCTGAACCAGCTTTATCGTTTTTCGCCGCTGCAGACGAGCTTCGGCTGCAACATGGTGGCGCTATCCGGCGGCCGACCCGAGCTCCTGACCCTCAAGGACATGCTGCAGGCGTTCGTGACCTTCCGCGAGGACGTGGTCACGCGGCGCACCAAGTTCCTGCTGAACAAGGCGCGCGACCGGGCCCATATCCTGGTGGGCCTGGCCATTGCCGTCGCCAATATCGACGAGGTCATCCGTGTGATCCGCGAAAGCCCCGATCCGGCGGCTGCCAGGGCGGAGCTGATGGGGCGGGACTGGCCGGCGAAGGACATGGAGCCGCTGGTCAGGCTGATTGCCGATCCGCGCCACGTGGTGAGCGAGGCCGGCACGCTGCGGCTTTCGGACGAGCAGGCCCGGGCCATTCTCGACCTGCGCCTGCAGCGCCTGACCGCCCTCGGCCGCGACGAGATCGGCGACGAGCTGAAGGAGCTGGGCGAGAAGATCGCCGATTATCTCGATATCCTGCGATCGCGCGCCCGGGTGCAGCAGATCGTGCGCGACGAGCTGGAGGCCGCCAAAGCCGAGTTCGCGACGCCGCGGCGCACCGAGATCACCGAGGAAGGCTTCGAGGTCGAGGACGAGGACCTGATCGCGCGGGAGGACATGGTGATCACCGTGTCGCATGCCGGCTACATCAAGCGCGTGCCGCTCTCGACCTACCGGGCGCAGCGGCGCGGCGGCAAGGGCCGCTTCGGCGTTTCCATGAAGGACGAGGATTTCGTGTCCCAGCTCTTCGTGGCCAACACCCATACGCCGGTCCTGTTCTTCTCCTCCACCGGCATGGTCTACCGCATGAAGGTGTGGCGCCTGCCGATCGGCACGCCGCAATCGCGCGGCAAGGCGTTGGTGAACCTCTTGCCGCTCAAGCCGGGCGAGCGCATCTCGACCATTCTGTTCATGCCCGACGACGAGGCGCAGAACGAACGGCTGAACCTGGTCTTCGCCACCCGGTTCGGCACCGTCCGCCGCAACGCCTTGGCCGATTTCGTGAACATCAACCGGGCCGGCAAGATCGCCATGAAGCTGGAAGAGGAGGGGGATGCCATCGTCGGCGTGGTGATCGCGACGCCCGATGACGACATCCTGCTGACCACCGCGAATGGCCGCTGCATCCGCTTCCCGGTGGACGATGTGCGTGTCTTCGCCGGCCGCACCTCGACAGGGGTGCGCGGCATCAAGCTCGGCAGCGACAGCGAGCTCGGGCCCGATACGGTGATCGGCATGTCGGTGCTGCGGCACAGCGATGCGACCCCACCGGAAGCCCGCGCCTATCTTCGGCTGCGCCGGGCCATGCGCGGCGAGGATAGCGAGCTCGCCGGCGAGCTTGCGGCCGAGCCGAACGGTGACGCCGAGAATGGCGAGGAGGAGGCGGCGGGCGACGAGGTCTCCCTCAGTCCCGAGCGCTATGCCGCGCTGTCCGCCCTCGAGCAGACGGTGCTCACTGTCTCGGAGAACGGCTACGGCAAGCGCACGTCCTCATACGAGTACCGGGTCACCGGCCGCGGCGGCAAGGGCATCATCGCCATGGCGGTGAACAAGCGCAACGGGCACCTGGTGGCGTCGTTCCCGGTGGAGGACAATGACCAGATCATGCTGGTGACCGGGGCCGGCAAGCTCATCCGCTGCCCCGTGCACGACATCCGCGTGGCGGGCCGCGCCACGCAAGGGGTGACCATCTTCAGCATGGCCGAGAACGAGCGGGTGGTGTCGGTGGCGCATCTGGCCGAGGAAGAGGGCCAGCCAGAGGTCGACGAGGGCCCGGACGAGGCCGAATCCACGGAATAGAGGCCGGAGAGGGCCGCCGGCGAGCGCCATGGCGGCTCCGACCTGCGGGGCGATTTTGCGGCGCGCTTGACCTTTTCTCCGCGGCAGGGCTGGATTTCGGCTCCTTGCGGAGGCATGACCCATGTCGCTTGAAGCCTATGCCGCCCTCGTGGTGGCCACGATCGTCGTGATCATCATTCCGGGGCCGACGGTCACCGTCATTCTCGCCAATTCGCTGCGCTATGGCAGCCGCGCCGGGCTGCTCAACGTGCTCGGGACCCAGATCGGGCTCGCCCTCATGCTGGCGGTGCTGGTGGTGGGGCTTGCCTCGGTCATCGAGGTGGTGGGCCATTGGTTCGAGTGGATCAGGCTGGTCGGCGCGGCCTATCTCGTGTGGATCGGCTTCAAGACGATCCGCGCGGCCGGCCGGGAAACGAGCGGCGAATTGCCGCCGACCCCGCGCGGCGGCTTTGTCTTCCAGGGGCTGGTGGTGATCCTCAGCAACCCGAAAGCCTTGCTGTTCTTCGGCGCCTTCTTTCCCCAGTTCATCGATCCCAGCGGCGACTATGTCTGGCAGCTGCTGCTGGCCGGGGCCACTTTCATGGTGCTCGCCACCGTTTCAGACGGTATGTATGCGCTGCTCGCCGGCCGGCTGCGGGAAATGCTGTCGCGCCAGCGCATCGCTCTGGTCAACCGGCTCTCGGGCCTGTGCATGGTGTGCGGCGGCGTGTGGCTCGCCCTGGCGCGGCGAAGCTGAGGAAGAGGCAGGAGTATGCTCGTCGGGTTCTATCCGGGAAGCTTCGATCCCATCACCAATGGCCATGTGGACATCATCACCCGCGCGGCACGCATTTTCGACAGGCTGATCCTGGCGGTGGGCGTCCATCACGGCAAGACGCCGCTGCTCTCGGCCGATGTCAGGGTCGAGCTGATGGAGGAGGTATGCGTGCCGATCGGCGCCGATCTCAATTGCGAGATCAAGGTCATCACCTTCGACAACCTGGCGGTGGAGGCGGCCAGTGCCAACGGCGCCACCGTGATGGTGCGGGGCTTGCGTGATTCCAGCGACTTTGACTACGAGGTTCAGATGGCACAGATGAATGCCGGCATGAACCGCGACGTGGAGACCATTTTCTTTGCCGCCAGCGCCAGCACGCGCATGATCGCCTCCTCGTTAGTCAAGCAGATTGCGCGCATGGGGGGCGACATCTCGCCCTTCGTGCCCGATATCGCCCGGCGCCGCATAGATGCCGCGATGAAGCGGTAGCGCTGAGCTTCCCTTCGATAACGAGACCACAGGAAAGGTCCAAGGTTCACATGATCGATATTGTCAAGCTGTTGTCCGCCGTCGTGCTGTTCGCCATGGTGCCCGGCGTTGCCCATTCCGCCCAGCCGCTCGACCCCGAAAACACCATCTATCTCGATCTCAAGGACGGCCGGGTGGTGATCCGCCTGCGGCCGGACCTGGCCCCGCAACACGTGGCGCGCATCAAGAAGCTTGCCCGCGACGGCTTCTATGACGGGGTGAAGTTCCACCGGGTGATCGACGGCTTCATGGCACAGACCGGCGATCCCACCGGCACCGGCACCGGCGGCTCCAGTGAGCCGGACCTCAAGGCTGAGTTCAGCAAGGAGCCGTTCCGCCGCGGCACCGTCGGCATGGCGCGCACCCAGGATCCGAACAGCGCCAACAGCCAGTTCTTCATCTGCTTCGATGATGCGAGCTTCCTCAACGGCCAGTACACGGTGTTCGGCCAGGTGGTCGAGGGCATGGAATTCGTGGACAAGATCAAGAAGGGCGCGGGCAGCAGCGGCATGGTCAGCAACCCCGACGTGATCGTCAAGATGCAGGTTGCTGCCGACGTGAAGCAGTAACCGGCACGAGCGCGAGACATGCGCGTCGACGAATTCGACTTCGATCTGCCGGAAGAGCGCATCGCGCTTCGGCCGGCAGTGCCGCGCGATGCGGCCCGCCTGCTGGTGGTGCGGCCGGACGCGGGAGTCGAGCTTGTCGATGCGCAGGTGAGCGCGCTCGGCGAGCACCTCGCGCCGGGGGACGTCCTGGTGTTCAACGACACCCGTGTCATTCCGGCGCGGTTGACCGGGCGGCGGCTTGGTCGCGGCGGTTACGAGCCCGTTGTCGAGGCCACCCTCATCGAGCGGCGGGATGAGGCAAGCTGGATCGCGCTGGCCAAGCCCGGACGCAAGCTGCAGCCCGGCGACCGCCTGCGCTTCGGGGCGGATCCGACGGTGTGCGAGGCGGAAACGCTCGATGCGACCGTCGAAGCGAAAGGCGACAACGGCGAGGTGACGCTCGCCTTCGACGTGGCCGGCCCGTTCCTGGACGAGCGGCTCAAGCTGTTCGGGGTGATGCCGCTGCCGCCCTATATCGCCGCGCGGCGGCCGGTGGACGAGCGCGATCACCTCGATTATCAGACGGTCTTCGCGCGGAGGGAAGGGGCGGTGGCCGCGCCGACGGCGGGGCTGCACTTTACTGATACGCTGTTTGCCAAGCTCGATGAGCGTGGCATTGGCCGCGCCTTCGTGACGCTGGAGGTAGGGGCAGGGACGTTCCTGCCGGTGAAGGCCGAGGATACCGCCGAACACCGCATGCACAGCGAACGCGGCGAGATCGATGCTGCGACGGCCGAGCGGTTGAACGGCGCGCGTGCCGCCGGCCACCGGATCGTGGCGGTCGGCACCACCTCGCTGCGCCTGCTGGAGAGCGCGGCCGATGTGGACGGCACCATCCGGCCGTTTTCCGGTGCGACGGACCTGTTCGTCACGCCGGGCTATCGCTTCAGGGTGGTCGACGTCCTGATGACCAATTTCCACCTGCCGCGCTCGACCCTGTTCATGCTGGTGTCGGCTTTCTGCGGCCTTGACCGCATGAAGCGTGCCTATGCCCATGCCGTAGCCGCCGGCTATCGCTTCTATTCCTATGGCGATGCCTGCCTGTTGTTTCCCGATCGCAGCCTGTGGGTCAGACCGGTCCTATGATCCCGCGCAACATCACCTTCGCCCTGCTGGCGCAGGATGGGGCGGCGCGCCTGGGGCGGATCGACACGCCGCGTGGGGAAATCCGCACGCCCGCCTTCATGCCGGTGGGCACGGCGGGCTCGGTGAAAGCGCTCTATATGGATCAGGTGCGCGCGGCCGGCAGCGATATCGTGCTGGGCAACACCTATCACCTGATGTTGCGGCCCGGCGCAGGGCGGCTCGAGCGGCTGGGCGGCTTGCACCGCTTCATGGGCTGGGAGCGGCCGATCCTCACCGATTCCGGCGGCTTTCAGGTCATGTCCCTCTCCAAGCTGCGCAAGGTTACGGAGAAGGGCGTCACCTTCCAGTCCCATATCGACGGCTCGACCCACCTGCTCACGCCGGAACGGGCCATGGAGATCCAGGCGCAGATCGGCTCGGACATCCGCATGGTGCTGGACGAATGCGTGGCTTGGCCATGCACCGAGGCCGAGGCGGAGCGGGCGATGTTGCTGTCGCTGCGTTGGGCCGAGCGGTCGAAGGCGGCTTTTGGCGCACCACCCGACCAGGCGCTGTTCGGCATCGTGCAGGGCAGCACCTTCCGGCACCTGCGTGAGATCTCGGCACGAGGGCTCGTGGATATCGGCTTCGATGGCTATGCGATAGGCGGGCTGGCAGTGGGCGAAGGGCAGGCGCGGATGCTCGCCACGCTGGATTACACCGTGCCGATGCTGCCGCAGGACCGGCCGCGCTATCTCATGGGCGTGGGCACGCCCGAGGATCTCTTGAAGGCGGTTGAGCGCGGGATCGACATGTTCGACTGCGTGATGCCCACCCGCTCCGGACGCCATGGCAAGGCCTTCACCCGCTTCGGGGCGATCAATCTCAAGAATGCCCGTCATGCGGACGACCCACGGCCGCTCGACGAGGAAAGCCCGTGTCCCGCGGCGAGCCGGTATAGCCGGGCCTATCTGCACCACCTGTTCAAGGCCGAGGAGCTGTTGGGCCAGATGCTCTTGTCCTGGGCGAATATCGCCTATTACCAGGGTCTGATGGCTGGCATGCGCGCGGCGATCGCCGAGGGGCGTTTCTCGGACTTTGCCGCCAAGACCATGGAAGGCTGGCAACGCGGGGATGTTCCTGCGTTGTAGCGGCAACGTTCGCGGCGGTGAGCCTGCTCAGGTCTCAATCTTGAACAGATCGCCATAGTGTTTGCGCAGCTCGGCCTTCTGTCCTTTGCCCATGGTGTTGCGCGGCAGCGCGTTGATGATCAGCACCCGTTTCGGCACCTTGAGCTTGGCCAGCCGCTGGGCCAGGTGATGATGACGGGCGCCGACATAGCGGAAGGGTTCGGGCGAAACGTTCCGCAGCAGGGCGAAGCCGCGGGTCATAGCGCACGCCGATCGAGATCTGCTTGAAGCTTGCGTCATCGACTGAATCGAAGTTATATAATTATAGAACTACGAATGACTGTGTGCGCCGTTTTTCCTTATTTTTCCAGGAGTTCGCATGACCAGCGCCATTCTCGTCGAGCACGCTGGGAGCGTGGCCACCGTGACCATGAACCGGCCCGAGAAAATGAATGCGCTCACGGTGCCGATGTACCAGCAGCTCGGGGAGGCGCTGCGCAATCTTTCGGCGCGCGATGATGTGCGCTGCGTTCTCATCCAGGGGGCGGGCGAGCGCGCGTTCTGCTCAGGCAGCGATATCGGCGGCTTCAATGACGACCGGCTCGGGTCGGCGCAGGCCCGGCAATATGCGCGCGACACCAATGGCGCGATGGTCCATCTGCGCGAATGCCGCCATCCCACGGTCGCCAAGATACGCGGGGTGTGCGTGGGCGGCGGGCTGGAGCTGGCGGCGGTGTGCGATATCCGCATCTGCTCCTCCGACAGCCGATTCGGCATCCCGCCCAACCGCTTGGGCCTCACGCTCGATTATGACGAGCTGGAGCCGCTCTGCGAACTGATCGGCCGCCGCCGGGCGCTTGAGGTGCTGCTGGAAGGGCGGATCTTCGGGGCGGAGGAGGCCCATCATCTGGGGTTGGTCACCCGGGTCGTCGCACCGGAAGAATTGGATGCGGAGATCGAGCGCACGGTCAGCCGCATCGTCAATGCAGCGCCGCTGTCGAACCGGTGGCACAAGGCATTCGTCCGGCGGCTGGCCGACCCGCGGCCGCTGTCGGCTGAGGAGCGGGACGAGCCCTATCTCTGCTACGAGACCGAGGATTATCGCGAGGGGACGGCGGCTTTCAACGAGAAGCGCAAACCCGCGTTCAAAGGCCGGTGACGGCAGGAAACGATTTCGGAGACAGTGAGTGACACAGCATATTTCCACCGGCCCGCTCAAGGGGGTGACCGTGATCGAGCTCGCCCATGTGATGGCCGGGCCGACCTGCGGCCGGATGCTCGCCGACATGGGTGCCGATGTGATCAAGGTGGAGCGCATTCCCCATGGCGACGATACAAGGCGCGACACCATGCCGAACGAGGCGGGCAATCCCGACAGCCACGCCTTCATGATGATGAACCGCAACAAGCGAGGCATCGCGCTCGACCTCAAGACCGAGGACGGCCGTGCCATCCTGCGGCGCTTGCTGGCCAGGGCGGACGTGCTGGTGGAGAACTATCGGCACGACACGATGAGCCGCCTGGGGCTGGGCTGGGAGACCCTGAGCCAGGAATTCCCGCGGCTGATCTACTGCGCGGTGTCGGGCTTCGGCCGCACCGGGCCTTATGCCCATCGCGGCGGGTTCGACCTCATCGCCCAGGGGATCAGCGGGCTCATGAGCATCACCGGCGAGGGTCCCGGGCGGCCACCGGTGAAGGTGGGCCCGCCGGTCACCGATATCACCGCCGGGATCCTGGCGGCGATGGGCGTGGTGGCGGCCCTCTATGCCCGCCAGAACACGGGCAAGGGCCAATTCGTGGACACCTCGCTGCTGGAAGCCGGGGTGATCTTCACCTACTGGCACTCGGCGATCACCTTCGCCACCGGCGATTGCCCCGGCGCCCTGGGCTCCGCCCATCCGCTGAGCGCGCCATACCAGGCCTATCAAGCCGCTGACGAGTGGATCAATGTCGGCGCGGCGAGCCAGCCCAACTGGCTGCGCATGGTGAAGATCCTCGGCGCGCCCGAGCTGGCGGAGGATCCGCGCTTCCGCGAGAACACGGACCGCATGGCCAACAAGGAGGCTTTGGACGCGGTGCTCGAGCCCCTGTTCAAGCAGAAGCCCGCGGCCGAATGGCTGGCGGCGTTCGAAGCGGCGGGGGTGCCGGCAGGTCCCATCCTGCGCGTGCCCGACATGCATAGGGATCCGCAGGTGATTGCCCGGGACCTCGTCCCGACGGTGCAGCATTCCAAGCGCGGCGAGGTCAAGACCATCGGCTTTCCCGTCAAGTTTTCCGATACCCCGGTGAAGATTTCGCGGGCGGCGCCTTGCCTGGGCGAGCACACCCGGGAGGTGCTCGAGGAATACGGCTTCGCTGCCGCCGATATCGCGCGCTTCGAGGAAAATGGCGCCGTGCGCGCGTCCTGATCCGGAAAGCGGATCATCGCGGGCCAACCGAGCGGGCGCCGTCGTGGAAGGGCATTATTGGTGCCGGCAGCAGGGCTCGAACCCGCGACCCCCTGATTACAAATCAGAAAATTGGCCCATTGATAAAGCTGCCGCTTTCTCAATCAAGCCGGTAAGCCTCTGCAATAAAATACGATTTCTAATGCTTTGGTTTGACGTCCTTTGAGTCTGTACGCTACTCTAGCCTGACACAGGCCTGACACGGACTCCAGAATGCCGAAAGAGCGGATCACCAACGACACCCTGAAACGCCTCAAGCCACCGGCAACCGGGAATATCATAGTCTGGGACACCGAGGTGAGGGGCTTCGGCGCACGGATCACCGCCGCCGGCGCTATCGCCTTCATCGTGAACTACACAATTCACGGCCGAGAACGACGTTACACATTTGGCCACTACCCCCATTTGCCGGCGGCTGAGGCGCGCAAGAACGCCGCAGCGCTTCGGCAAAAGGTCCTGCTCGGAGCAGATCCGATGCAGGACCGTGAAGGACAACGATCCGCACCGACAGTGGACGATCTGTGCGACCAATATATCAAAAAGCACGCGAAGCCGCGGAAGCGGCCTTCATCGCTGATGAACGATCAATCGATGATCAGCCGCATTATCAAACCCAAGCTCGGCAATCGGAAGGTCGCAGAGATCAGCCACGATGACATCGACGAGCTGCACCGCTCACTCAAGACCACGCCATACGCAGCGAACCGTGTCCTGTCGTTGCTCTCTAAAATGTTCAACTTGGCGTCCGAAAAATGGAAGTGGCGTAGCGATAATCCGTGCCGGGGCGTGGAACGGTACCCAGAGGACAGGCGTCAGCGGTACCTCAAGCCAGATGAGCTGCAGAGGCTCATGACGGCTATGACGAGGCATCGGAACCAGCAGAGCGCCAATGCTGTCAGGTTGCTGCTCCTCACTGGTGCGCGCCGGTCTGAAGTTTTGAATGCGACCTGGAGCCAATTCGATTTGCAGACTGGCATTTGGACCAAGCCAAGCTCCCACACTAAAGCCAAGCGAGAGCACCGGGTGCCGCTGTCTGGTCTGGCGCTCGAGCTGCTTAAGGAGATGAAGGCCAAAGCCGACGCGGAGGCTCGGGAAGCGGCCCGGAACGGCCGCATCGAGGCGCCGACGTTCCTGTTTCCGTCTTCCTCACGGGAGGGCGCGCAGGGACATCTCAAGAAATTTTGGCGCTCAGTCTGCAAGGCTGCCGGGCTAGGCCAGTGGGTAGAGAAGCGGACGCGGGAGGGCAGGGCGGTCCTAAACAAGAGAGGCGAGCCCGTGACGGAGTGGCGGCCCGACGTGCGTATCCACGATCTGCGGCATAGTTTTGCTTCGCTGCTCGCATCGTCAGGAGCCTCGCTGCTCTTGATCGGCGAGCTGCTCGGACATACTCAGGCGCAGACGACAAAGCGTTATTCCCATCTGTTCGACGATCCGATGCGCGAGGCCGCCAACCGCGTGGGACAGCTCGTATCGGGCGCCAGCGGCGCGGTGCGATGATGTCGCTGCCAAAGCAGATACCGCCGTTCCGAATGGAGGAGGGGCAGGTCAGGTACGAAATCAATCGACCGCTTTTCACCGAAGAGGATTATTGGCGCTTCGAGGATGCCATAAGCCGCCCGCATAAGCGGTTCGTGCTCACGCCTGAGCAGCGCCTGGCAATTGAGGATGCCGCATCCGGTCTTTGCTATGGGCTGCTCTGGAAAACGAAATTCCCTAAAAGATCGGACCTTCTTAAGGAGCTGGAGGGCGTGGAAAACAGAGCGGCCGAAGTCTTGTCCAATCCTACCGAGCAGGGTGTGAGAGAGCTTATTTCATGGCTCGATAACCGCTCGTATGCTGCCCATGTCGCCTTGGGTCTCCCATACCGGGATGACAAGATTTGGCATGGCGCGCCTGACCGCGTGGCGATGGACATTTATCAGAAGGTACGCCAAGCGCGAGAGCGCACCGAAAGGGACACCGCTCGCGCGACTAGCTTTGGCCATCACTCAGGTTTCATTCGCCTTCTCGTCGATGCCGTAAATCTAGGCGAGGAGAAGCAACGTCTACGTGTTGCCGCTTCTCAAAATGCGCAAGGGCCGAGCGGGCCTCTGATCCGCCTCCTGCGCGCTATAGACGAAGCCCTTCGCGAGCACCCAGACGTGCGGCGACACGGCCTGGTGCCGTCCGTCGACATGGATGCCCTTTACAAGCGAATTCAGGAGGCTAAGCGCAAGTCGAGCGGCTAGGGGCGAATTTTTACCATGTGGGGAAATCAAATAATCGCGAACAATCGCAGCATGCTTAAAGAAGCGGAGCATGCTGCGGATGATTATCTTAGACGACGGAGATGTCCTCCTCACCGAGGATGAGGTTGTGGAAGAGTTCGGCCACTGGTCGAAAAAGACGCTTCAGACCATGCGCTCGCGTCGACGCGGACCACCTTATTGCAAGCTCGGGGCGAAGGTGCATTACCGGCGCAGTAAAATTATCTCTAAAGCATTAGCCAACGAAATCGACCCGGACAAGCTGCGCGGAAATACTTGAAAAGCGAAACGCCCTGGCTGGCAGGCCGGGGCGTTTTTGTCGTTTCAACGAAGCGCCTGGCAGCGCTCCAATGTCAAAGGATAGCGACCGTGACTATAGCGACCGCTTGCGAAAATCGCAACACCCTTGTTCCTCATCACCCGACTGAACCAGAGGAAATTCCCGGCTCAGCCGCGTCCGCGCTGGCGACGGCTGTCGAGGAAATCAGGGGGGCCATCGGTCAAAATCACTCGGCATATGGAGCCCACCACAGTGGGGACCGCGTAGCCCTGACTGATCACCTAGACGCGCTCCTCGAAAATCTCAGCACCGTGTATGAGGCTATCGATCGCTGCCGAAATTGGTCGGTCACCGAGGCCGCGCGGCTGAACCGTGCTCGGCATCGGACCTCCGAAATCGACGAGGCACTTTGGCCACATCGCGAGAAGCTTCTCAGAGCGTGGCTACGTGAGGTTCGGCCGTCTCGCGGCGGTTATCTGGTCGGCCGCACCCGATGCGGCAAGCGGTTCACATTCGGGCCCTTTGGCGGCTGGGATATCAGCGGTGGCGGCCTCTATCACGGCGGCTCGGGCTTAGTATCCGCGTTCGCCGCTATCCATGACGTTTCGCTCGATGAAGCGCTGCAAGCGTTGGTCGAGCGGCATGTGCGAGCGCGGTGATGGCCGATGCTGGCTCGGAATGACGATGAAGAAATTCTCGTTCATACGGCCTCGCGACCGGTCGCTGCCGTCGAACCATATCAGTGGCGGCCGCCGGCCGAACTGCCGCGGCGGCGGTGGCTCTATGGCCGACATCTCATCAGAGCCGCTGTCTCTGCGACGGCGGCTCCCCCGGGCCTCGGAAAAAGCAGCCTTTCAATTGCGGAGGCCTTGGCCATGGTGACCGGCCGCGCCCTCCTGGGAGAACGCCCAGCCGAACCGCTGCGGGTGCTGGTCGCGAACCTCGAAGATCCGCTTGAGGAAGTCGAGCGCCGAATAGCCGCTGCGTGCCTGCATTACGGAATAGGCGAAGAAGATATAGGCGATCGATTGTTCCTGGTCTCAGAAAGCAATGAACCGATCGTCATCGCCGAACAAAGCCGTGACGGCCCGATAATCACGACAGGATCCACGATTTTAGAGCAGATAATTCGAGACAACTTCATCGATGTTGCGATCTTCGATCCGTTCGTCTCGCTGCACAGAGTGGCGGAGAACGACAACATGGCAACCGACATGGTGGTCAAGGAACTGAGCCGGATTGCTCGGTCTGCGGATTGTGCAATCGAGATCGTTCATCACACTCGAAAGCTGAACAATGTCGAAGCCTCGATAGACGCCGTTCGCGGTGGCTCCGCCATCATCGGTGCTGTGCGAAGCGCCCGTGTCCTCACCCGTATGACCGCTGAGGAAAGCGAGAAGTTCGGTGTCCAGGAGCATTGGCGACATTTCCGTGTCGCCGACGGGAAGGCGAACTTCTCGCCGCCGGCAGACCGGAGCACCTGGTTCCGGTTGGCCAGCATCGATCTCGGCAACCACGGCCCGGACGGCGAACCATCCGACCTCGTCGGTGTGACGGAGCGATGGGTACCGCCAAGCCCGCTCGACGGTCTGGATGTCTCAGACCTCGCACGCGTCCAAGAGCGAATAGCCGGTGGCGAGTTTCGCAAATCTGATCAGTCACCGGAATGGGTGGGCTGCGCGGTTGCCGACGTTCTCGGGCTCGACGCCGAAAATCCTGCTGACAGGAGCCGGATCAAATCACTCCTCAACACCTGGACCGCGAATGGAGTGCTGAAGACGGTGCACCGACCAGACAAGAACCGGCAGACGCGCCCGTTCGTGGTCGTTGGAGAGCGTGTGTTTGCCAGTAGTGCAGCACCGCAGCACCAGGAGGTGGAGCAGTGGTGATGCACCGTAGCACTGCACCACTGCAGCACCTGCACCACCCCTTTTGGGGGTGGCAGGTGGTGGTGGTGCAGCAGGACCGATGGAGAAGACCATGCAGTTGACAGACATTTTTCGAAACTCAACCGCCGACCGGCTGGAGAAGGCCAAAAAGAAGCTCGAAGCAGCGCAAGCTCAGTTGGAGCAGCTCGACGCCGAGATCGCTGCCGCAACGGACGCCGAGATCGATGGTGATGCCGGCGCGGTGAAGCGTCTCAGCAAGGCTCAAACTGGGCGGCGAGATGCGTGCGAGGAGATCGACCGGCTGCATCAGGCGATCAACCGGCTGGAAGCAGAGCTAGAGGCTGAGCAGGCGGCGGGGCGGCGGGCGGAGGGCGCTGACACCATCAAGATGATCGAGCAGATCATGGCCGAGCGCATCCGCGCTGCAGAAGCTGCCGACCGCGCGCTGAACCAACTGGCGAAGGCCCTCCAGGAGAGCGAGCAGCACCTCCTGCATCTCGCACGGCTGGCCCAGACGAAATCCTATCGGATCCATCTCGATTTCAGCCTGTGCCCGGCTGCTTCAAAAACAGGCGTGCAAGGAGCCGTAACAGCGATCCTTGGCGCGAACCATGTGGTCCCCGATCGGCGGTTCGACATGAGCATTCCGGTCCGGTCCATGCGCGAGTTGGCCGAAGAGACCGCGTCCCATCTCATCCACCAGGCGAAAACTGCCATCCGGAGGGAAATCAAATGACTGATGAAGCGATTGGCGGACCGGCTGCGCCAGCCCCGGCGCCCGCACAGGAGCCGTCCCAGCCGGGTCCCGAGGCACCTCTGGCGCCTGAGTTGCAGTCCGAGGAGTTCGCCCAAATGGCAGCCGATGCATTCGCGCCGCCGTCGACCCCCTCTGGGTACGATTTTTCCGATCTCCGAGATGCTGATCCCAAGGTGCTCCTGGAGGTGGGCCAAGCACTTCACTCCGAGGGCGTTCCGGCAGGCTTCGCCACTATGGCCCGCCAGGAAATCTCCAGGATCGCGCCTGCAATCCAGGACGACGCTTCATTCGAACTGGCCGTTCAGAAATGCCGCTTCGATCTCGATGCGCAATTCGGCCAGAGGGCACCAGAAGTCATCAAAGACGCATTGGCTTACTTCGACCGGCTCGGCAGACACGCATCGATGACAGGCGCTGTTGACGCGCTCCTATGCAGCCCGTGGGCACTCGCATCTGCCGCTCATCTCGAACGAATTCAGCGGGCGAAGAAGGGCCGTTAAGGCTGTTCCGGACCATAAGCATCGAGAGATAAACTTATGACCCAAAATCGAAAATCCAGGTCGGGGGTACGGGTCGGAAGGCTGCAAACCACCGGCGACATAGTTCAAGAAATGGGGCGGGTCTACAGAGAGGCGAGGCGCGGATCGCTTGAGACGTCGAAAGCTTCTCGGCTTGTCTACATGCTGCAGGCGATCCGTGGCACGATTGAAGCAGGCCCCTTGGAAGAGCGCTTGGCGGCACTTGAAGAGGCGGCAGGGCAATGAGCCGGACACAGTTCGAACGCAGGCTGCGTAGCCTGGAGCGACAGTTGAAGCCCAAATCCGCTTTCCTTGCGATCCTGGTCGAGGAAGGCGAAACCGCCGAGGCGGCGCTCGCCAGGCATCCTGGCGTAACCGAGGCATCGTTCGTGTGCCTTATTCAAGACTGGCGCGAGGACGATGAGCCATCGACGCGTCCTGACTGGAACGGGCCGATCGGACTGACACTGAACTGACACTGCATGAATTTCTATCTGGAAAAACGTGGAATTGCAGACAGTTAAATAAATAGATCCTCTGACAAACCATCAGAAGAATAGCAAAAGGCAGGCGAAACATGGTCCAGATCCCGATCTACCAACCCCGTGTCGGTCTGCCGGGTGCGCCACGGCAGCAGAGAGCTTCAGGGGCAGAATTCGGTGCGGGCGTCGGCATGGCATTGGTGGACGCTGGGTCTGCCGGCCAGCAGACAGTCCAGGCCGTGCAGCACAAACTGGTCGAGCAGGAACGCGAGGACGCAGTGGCCTGGCTGGCCGAACGGCAGGCACAGGATCGGCTGCGCTGGACCGAGGAACTGTTGCGCCGGCAGGAAACGGCCCCGTCCGGCGCGGAGAATTTCACAGGTGCGCTGCTCGATGATTTCGACCGGCAGGTGGCGGCGGTAAAGCCGCCGAACGAGATCGCCGGCCGGCTATACCAGCAGGAGGCCACGCAGCTGCGCCAGACGCTGGGCAGCAGCGCCATGCGCTTTGAGGCCGAGGAGAGGTGGCGTCATCGTAGGACGCAGCTGGAAAGCGCCCTGCAGACGAACGCACAGACCGTCACCATGGCTCCCGGCGAGTTTGAAACGGTGCGAGCGTCGTACCTTGCAGACGTTGGCGAGACCAACCTGCCACCCGAGGCAAAATCTGAACTGGCACAGCTGGCAGACCGCACCTTGGCGGCCGCTGCCATCCAGGGTGAAATCGAGCGGAACCCCGACGAGGTTGCGAGCCGCCTGACCGGGCGCCCGAATGCCGCCTATTATGATCGGCTTCGCGCCGCTGAGAGCGGCGGCCGGAACGTGCCGAATGCCGCGGGAACATCGAGTGCGTTCGGGCCGTTCCAGTTCACCGAGGGCACCTGGCGCGATCTGATTGCAAAGCATCCGGATCTTGGGTTGAAGCCGGCGGACCGGTTCAGTCCGGATGCGCAGGAGCGGGCAATAGCTGCCTTCACGCGGGACAATGCAGCGGCGCTGAAAGCCGCAGGGCATGCACCGACGGATGGAAACCTCTATCTCGCGCATTTCCTCGGCGCTGCCGGCGCCGTGAAATTCCTCGACGGCTTGCGATCGGACCCAAACGCCGCGGCCAGCGGCTATGCCGCGCCGGACGCGGTTTCCGCTAATCCGGCGGTATTTCGTAAGGCGGATGGCCGGCCAAGATCGGCGGAGGAGGTCTATCGGCTGCTGACCGCCCGCTTTGGTGACAGCCGCACCGCGGAGCAGGCGGGCTTTCAGTTCGGCGGCCTGTCTGGACCATATGCAGCTCTCACGCCAGAGCAGCTGGCTGCCTTCACCAACCGCGCAGAGGCCGCCATCCGCGACCGGCGCATCGGGCTGCAGGCGGAGATCAAAGGCCGGGTTGAGAACTCGCTGGCCGAAGCGGGCGCCACGGGAGTGGCGCGGCAGCCTGTGGGTCTGGATGAGTTCGTCGGAGCCTTTGGCCCGAATGATGGTGTCGCCCGATACGAGACCTATCAAGCTGAGATCAAAGCGGCACGGGACCGCAGAGCCATCGGCCTGCTGCCGCCGTCAGACGCCACCGCGCTGATCGAGAGCTACCGGCCGAAGCCGGGCAGCGAGCGTTTCGCCGAGCAGCAGCGGAGGTTTGACGAGCTTGCGTCCGCCTATTCCGGACAGCGCAAGCTGTTGATGGCCGATCCCGCAGCGTATCTGCAGACTTACTCCAGCGAGATCAGCAAAGCCTATGGCGAGGTTCAAGCTGCCGCGAGCGCAGGCCCGGAGGCGTTGAAATCCGCGTCCCTGGGCTATGCCCGGAAGATCGTTGCCGAGCAGGAGCGGCTGGGAGTTTCACCGGACGGCATTCGCATCGTGCCTCAGGCTTATGGGGAGCAGATTGCTTCGCAGCTGAGCGCGCCTGAACAGGCGGGTGGCTCTCAGATCGTGGCCCAGCGGATCAGAGGTCTAGCCGAGCAGTGGGGCGAATACTGGCCGGGGGTTTACCGTGACGTGAAAGGCGCGGCCGGGCCCGTTTTCGAGGTGATCGGGTCAGGGGTGCGCGAGCCCGCCGCTATGGCATTGGCTGAGATGGCCACGGTTTCGACTGATGACGTCCTGAAGGCCACTCCGGACACCAAGAAAGCCGATATCCAAACGGCTGTTGAGACGGCGTTCGCACCCTTCGCGCAGACCCTGCTGGCGACCACCGGTGCGGTCTCGACGGGCCGGAATTTCCAGGATCAAGGGCTGAAGCTGGCTGCGTATTACCATGCGCGGGGGCAATCCGTTGATGAGGCTGCAAAGCGCGCCTTTGATGACCTGATTGGCCACAAATACGAATTCGCAGACACATACCGCATCCCGAAATCGCTGCCCTATACGCCGGATCTGCTCGACCGCAATGCCGAGATGATCCTGACCCGCGGCCTCACCGCCAATGATATAGCCGCGCCCGTGGATGACATCGGCGGCCTGGACGAGAAAACCATGCGCGAGGACGCCTTGCGCTCCTATCGCCAGTTTGGCGCCTGGGTAACGGCGCCGGGCGACACCGGCCTGGTGCTGACCTATGGCAATGCGGCTGTGTTGCGCCCGGATGGTCAGCCGCTGGTGTTCACTTGGGATGAGATTGCCCGCTGGACACCACCTTTGGCCCCGATCGGTGCCGCAGCGCGGCAGGTGCGGCCATGAGCATCTATCCCGGCGCGATCCGTACGCGGCAGAATATCCCGTTCAGCGAAATCGAAGCGCCACTGAGCGATACCCTCGGCGCGAGCTTCCAAGGGGCCTGGCGGGACACCTTCTATGGCAGCGCGAGCCGTTGGCTGGAACTGGACCAGGCGCAGCGTGGCGATGTTGAGATCGGCATCGGCGGCATTACGCGCCAGCCTCCGCGCTCGCCGTTGCTCACGGCCGACCAGGCGAAGGCTCGCGTCCGCGAAGCAGGTATCGAAGGGTTCGTCACTCTGCCGGATACGGACATCCGCGAGGAAGCGCTTTCCATCATGATCGATCGCGCCAAGGCGCGACGCAAGACTGAAGCGACCATCGCCCGCGGGCCGTCAGGCCTTATGCCGGGCGCGCTGCGCTTGGGAACGGCGTTCGCGGCCAATGTGCTTGATCCGGTTGGGGTGGCAGCTTCGTTCATTCCCGTCGTCGGCCAGGCGCGCTACGCCGCTCTGCTCGCGAAAGCCGGAGGCGCGTTCGGCAGGGCCGGGGTGCGCGTGGGTGTTGGCGCTGTGGAAGGCGCTGCAGGTGCAGCGCTGCTGGAGCCGATGACTTATCTTGCCAACACGCAAGAGGGCCAGGATTACACCATGGCCGATGCTGTGCTGAATATCGCCGTTGGCTCCGTCGTCGGCGGTGGGCTGCACGTCGGCGCAGGCATTGCCGGTGATCTCTGGCGCAACAGCCGGTGGGCGACAGCCAAGCCTATGGGCGAGACAGGCCGGCTTATCGATGATCTGCCGCCGGAAGCCCGAGAGGCGCTGCTGAGGCCTGCCGTTGCGCAGCTCGCATCCGGGCGCCACGTGGAAATCGAGCCGGTTTTTCGGTCTGAATTTGTGCCGACCCGGCGGAGCGATCTGCTGCAGTCGACGGCGCTGGCAACGGGCACCGTCGATCTGGCGCCGCCCGAAATGCGCTTCGGCTTGGAGGCTGGCCCGGTTGATCGCCTGCAGGCGGCAGCGCGGATCAGTGCCCCGGAGGTGTTCGCGAGGGCCGACGAGCTGGACCTTGCCATCCGTGAACGTGAGGAGCGGCTGGCGAGCTTGGAGCGGCCGGCGGATGGGCGAGAGGCGCAGAGAACCGCGAGGACCGGCGCCGAGCAGCCTGCCGCGTCGTTGCCGCGCTCCGCGAGGGATGAACCCACGGCGGCCGCTGCTGGCACCGCGATGCCTGCCGGCAGGGATACCGATACCGAAACCATTCGGGCGGAGATCGAAACTCTTCGCTCTGAACGGCTGAACCTGCAGCCCGAGATCGACCGCGCCACGCGGCAGGCCTTTACCCAGTCAGCGGCGTCCCCGCTGGAGCTGGCGCGCCGGGCGCAGGCCGCAGCGCAGCGCACCTGGTCCCCCGAAGCAGTCCGGGTTGCAGATTTCCGGGCCGCGGAGCAAGCCGCCGAAAAACTGACACAGCCGCCAGCAGCCTCACCGGCGGACGAGGTGTCCGCAGAGCTCGAGGAAGCGCTGACTCTGCTTAATGACGTCGCCCGTCCATTCGGAGGCGAGCAGCTGGTCGCCGGCGAGCTTGAGCATTTCGACGAGATCATTGCGGCAGCCGAAGCCTATGGCCGTGCCGCGCGAGCGGCGGCGCTATGCGGCCTGCGCCGATAACCTGGGGATGAGCAATGACCACTTGGAACCGGTGCCTATCAGCGATCCAGGAGGCCGCAGGTCGGCCACTGAGCGATGACGAGATGGAAGAGCTGATAGACGAGCTGCAGGCCCGTGTCCGGCAAGCCCGGGCCGAAGATGCGGCCGGCAGCTCAGAGGATGCGGTGCTGCGCGCGGCAGAGCAGCTGGCGCAGGACATGAAGACAGCCGCGCTCATCGAGAAGCGCAATGCCGCTCTGTCGCTGCGCCGCCGGCTGGAGGCGCTCGATTTCGTGCGCACGCAGTTCCGCAACGACTATGCCCAAGGCTTGGAGGCCCTCATGGTCGGCGTGAACCGTGTCGGTATTGGCAACCGGGCCAGCGCGGCCGCCCACCAGAACCAGCTCACCGGCCACTACCTCGGTGGCTTCATCGCGGATCTGCAAAAGGGCGATCTATGGCCGCTGTTCGTCAGCAACAGCCTCGACCGCGAAATTGCCCGAGCCCTTTGGCTGAAGGGCCAGAAGGACGCTGATCTCTCCGGTATCCCCACACAGGCCCGGCAAATCGCGGACATGATCGCCAAATGGCAGGACGTCGCCAGGATCGATGCCAACAAGGCTGGCGCCTGGATCAGGAAGCTCCCGGGCTATATCGTCCGGCAGTCGCATGACGTCTATAGGATCCGCTCCGCCGGCTTCGAGACCTGGCGAGATTACATCCTGCCGCGGCTCGACCCGGTCACCTTCGCGAATGTCAAAAATCTCGACCAGTTTCTGAGGGAAACCTATTCCGGGCTGGCGAGCGGGGTGCATCTCAAGGCGGCCATGCAATCACCCGAGGGTTTCAAGGGCCCGGGCAATCTTGCCAAGCGGCTCAGCCATGAGCGCGTGCTGCATTTCCGTGATGCGGACGCGTGGCTCGACTACAACGAGCGCTTCGGCATGGGCGGCATGAATGAGGCTGTTCTGTTCGGCTTGGAGCGCATGGCGCGCGCCACCGGCCTGCTGCGCGCGCTGGGGCCCAACCCTGAGGCCAATTTCAGCCGCATCATGGATGAGCTGGCGAAGGACCTGAAGAACGAACCGGAGAAGCTCGACCGCTTCGCCCGGCAGGATCGCAATTGGCTGATGAACCGCTTTGCCGAGGTGGACGGCTCTATCCGCATCCCGGCCAACGCCATGGGCGCACGCGTCGCGTCTGTGACCCGCGCCTGGCAATCCATGGCCAAGCTGGGCGGCGCCGTGCTGTCGGCGGTGACCGATATCCCGATCTACGCCTCTGAGATGCGCTATCAGGGGCAGACGATGCTCAGCGGCATGGGGGAGGCGCTGAGCGGGCTTATGCGCGGCCGAGGCAGCAAGGAGCGCCAAGAGGTGCTCGGCATGCTGGGCGTGTTCTTCGACAGCCAGCGCGGCGATGTGATCAGCCGATTCTCGGCAGCCGATGATCTCCCGGGCCGCATGTCGTGGCTGATGCAGAAATTCTTCAAATTCAACGGGCTCACCTGGTGGACGGACACCATGCGCGCCTCGGCAGCCGATGCCATGTCGCACCGGCTGGCCCTCAACCGCGATGTTGCCTGGGGTGGCCTGGACGAGGATCTCCGCCGCGTTCTCGGCCTTTATGGCCTCGATGGTGGCAAGTGGGAGATCATCCGGGCAACGGCCACGCGGATGGCCGACGAGCGCGACTATATCGTGCCTGAGGGCGTGCGCGACGCGCCTGACGAGCTGCTCTCGAGGTATTTGGCCGGCAAGGGGCTGGAGCCCACTGCTGCGCGCGTCCGCGAGTTGCGCGACGAGATCGAAACGCAGCTCCGGTCCTATTTCGTGGACCGCACGAGCTATGCGGTGATTGAGCCGGACCAGCGAACCCATGCCATCATTCGCCGTGGCACCCGCCCGGGCACGGTGGAAGGCGAATTCCTCCGCTTCATCGGGCAATTCAAATCCTTCCCCGTCGCCGTGATCGTCAAGTCGATCGGCCGTGAGGTGTTCGGCCGCGGCTATGCCGGCGATGCGCGAGGCCCGCGCGCTGTCTGGGAAGCCCTGCGGGCCGGCAATGGGGAAATGCTCGGTCTTGCCCAGCTGATGCTGTGGACCACGCTATTCGGCTATGGCGCGATGACCGCCAAGGATCTCGCCAAGGGCCGCACGCCCCGCGATCCGGCGGACCCGACCACCTGGGCGGCAGCCATGACCCAGGGCGGCGGGCTAGGCATCTACGGTGATTTCCTGTTCGGCGAGCTGCGTACGCGCTTCGGCGGCGGCCCCATCGCGACGGCGCTGGGCCCGGTGGCCGGCGTTTCCGAAGATATCCTCGACATCATCGGCCGGATGAAGAATGGCGATGACGCCGCGGCCGCGAGCTTCCGCACGCTGCTCAACAACACGCCCTTCCTGAACCTGTTCTACACCCGGATTGCGCTGGACTACCTGATCCTCAACCGCATCCAGGAGAGCCTGAACCCGGGCTATCTCAGGCGCTATGAGCAGCGCGTGCGGAAGGAAAATGCGCAGGATTTCTGGCTGGCGCCTTCGGAGGCGTTGTAAGCTCGACCCAAAGAAAACTGATCCTAAGTTAAGCTACTTCGTATAGCTTCGATGGGAAGCATATATGTCGTAGGATTGTCTGGAAAAGGGATAAATCCGAAATTGGTGTAAAACACTGCGGCTCCTTCATCAATCGCGTGAACTATTATGGCTCGCGCTCCGACTATTGATGAAGCTTCTACTATTCTAAGGAAAGCGTCTTTCAGTAGGGCTTTTCCAACTCCATTGCCTTGAAAGTGCCGATCTACTGCCAAGCGGCCAATTAACATGATCGGGACTGGATCGGGGTTTCCGTGGCGATAGTTTCGAGGCATAGAACTCCGTACGACTGCCCCGGTTGCCAGGCAATAATAGCCTATTACACGCTGACCAACACAGGTTACGTAAGTACGCGCCGTCTTCCCTTCACTGCCTCGCGCTGTATTCCTCAACCAGTCGTCTAAGGGCTCTTTGCCGCAGAAAAACTGATCAAGAGAGTGCTCGCCATTAATGGGCGCGGGAGGCGTAATCGACGGCCTTCCGCGCTTTGGATTTAAAGATGTTATTTCTCCCATGGTGATTTTGTTTTTAACAACTCCCTAAGTTTTTGATTTGGAAGAGGTGGATTATCCAATATGCGGAGGAATTCTGCATACTGTTCGCTGTCAAGCTCAAAAAAGCGCTGGTCAAGCAGCACGTCGATAGCGTGCTGCCTTGCGCTTTCTACTACAAACTCCGTTCTGCTCTTTCCGATAACGGCGGCGGCTTCATCAATTAAATCGCGAGTCCTCCTCGAGATGCGTAGATTGATGGTCGTGTCACTCCGCTTCCGAACCCGTTGAGCCGGACGGTCCATGACTGCGGTCGCCGATGACATGTCCTTGTCCCTTGCGTCGGTGGTGGATTTTTCTTTTTTTGATGTTTTTCGATCGTGGTTCGGCATCGCTCGAACAGCCTCATATAACGCATAAGCGTATGTACGTTGTCAATACGGCTATCAGACGGATACCAATAAATCGTATATACGTTGTACGTGCGACAAAACGAAGGCAGACCGCGGATGGTTCCGTGCTTGTTTCTCACCCATCGTTCTCCGAGCTCAGCTCCTCGACGGGGATGGCGTGAGCGCCGGCCCGGAGCCGCACGCCGGGCTGGCCATGGTTCAGGAATTCGATGCCTAGCTGCTCAAGGGCAGTTTGGACCCTCAGCACGTTATTTAGGCGGCTGGTCAACTGTTCGCTTCCTTTCGCCTCCATATTGCGAACGGTATTCACATCCACTCCGGCAAGCCTAGCGAGATCGATTTGACCAATCCCAGCCAAAGCCCTGGCGGCTTTTAACTGATTTCCACTTACGAGCACGTCATCCACCAAAAAATTGGGTATGATACACAATTTCCTTGACCGCTGATCGCTCAGCAGTATGTTGGGTATTGTACCTAGCATACACGTTGCCAAATTGGCAACGTGATGTTTAAAGCGCAACAGCCGTTTGGACAAGGGGATGATGCCATGATCAATTGGGTGGACCTCGGCGTTAAGGCGGACCTTCTGGAGTACGTGGATCAGGTCGTTGAACAAGTGCCGGATGAGAAGAAGAGAGCTTGGATGAACAAAGGGGATGAGCTAACCGACGAGTTAGTTATGGCGATTACCGACGCTGAAATTGAAAACGAGACCGACGCGTGGGCAAAGATTGCGTCGGCGTTTCTCGATCTAGATGAGTATGTCCAGGAGGCTGTCGCTTATCTCTTCCGCCACTACAATGTGGCCCTTCCAAAGGAGCTGTGGCAAGTGGCGCCAAGCCATATGCAGGAACTCCAGGCGCAAATCGATGACTGGGAGCCGTCGACCGATGACGGCGAACCGGCGCTAGCGGCCTGACCCTTCTCAACGCCTTCGAGACCCCGCCTAAATGGCGGGGTTTTTCTATGCCCAGCTCCTGACATCAGACTGACATGGACCGGCGGCAGGTGGATGTCTCGCAGAGGCGTTGGAAATTTTATCAGGATATCAGCCACTTATTGGTGCCGGCAGCAGGGCTCGAACCCGCGACCCCCTGATTACAAATCAGGTGCTCTACCTGCTGAGCTATGCCGGCGCCGTGTGTCCTTGGCGATCAATCTCGTAAGCAACCCTGCAGTGTCAAGTCGCAATCGCTCCCGCCCGGAGCCTTGGCTCGAGCGGAGCGGCTGACGATATAGAGCGCGATCGCTGCTGCGGTCGAGACGTTGAGGCTGATGATCCGGCCGGGCAGGGGGATTTTCGCCAGAAGATCGCAGCGTTCGCGGGTGAGCCGGCGCAGCCCTTTGCCCTCGGCGCCCAGCACCAGCGCCAGCGGCGGCCGCAGGGGCGCCGATTCGAGATCGCCTTCCGCTTCGCTGTCGAGGCCGATCGCCGTGAAGCCCTTGCGCTTCAGCGCATCGAGGGCGCGTGCCAGATTGGTTTCCCTGACGATTGCCACGTGCTCCAGGCCGCCGCTTGCGGCTTTGGCCAGTGCCGCGGTCATGCCGGGACCATGCCGCTCGGTGGTGACCAGCGCATGCGCACCGAACGCGGCAGCCAGGCGGATCACCGCCCCGACATTGTGTGGATCGGTAACCTGGTCCAGCACCAGAATCACTCCCTCGGCCGGGATATCTTCCAGCGGCAGCGGCGCGAGGGGCAAGGCTTCGAGCACCAGGCCCTGATGCACCGCGTCCGGGCCGGTGATCCGGTCGAGAGCCTGCGGAGGAACGACCTCTACCGCGAGCCCCTCCGGGAGAGCGGCCGGTAGACGCTGCAGAGCGTTCTGGCTTGCCCAGAGCTTCGCCAATCGCCGCCGCGGATTCTTGAGTGCCGCCTCGACCGCATGGCGCCCGTAGATGAGCTCCTGCGGCCGCGTGTCCTGCCCGCGGGCGGCCGCTCTCTCTGAGGGGCTTCCCTGGCGGCGAAAGCGGCTCACCGGGAGGCCTCGCGGCCTTGTCGCGCCCGGGCTTGCGCCCTTCCGGGATCGGCGGCTCGGCAAGCGTTGGAAAGAACCATGAATTCTCTTCGCGTTGGGGTTGACAGGCCAATCGGCCATCTCCATAACACGCGCATTGCTTCCCGGGAAACGGTCCGGGACGGCTTCTTGCGCTCTATGCACGGGCGACATGTGGCACGGAGGGGTGCCCGAGTGGTTAAAGGGGACGGACTGTAAATCCGTTGGCTTAGCCTACGTTGGTTCGAATCCAACCCCCTCCACCAGGCCGATGTCGACCGGTGCCGCAGTCCCGCCACGGGGCGCCGCCTCGGGCCTTGCGCCCGCGGATTCGACGCTCCGGGCTGTTCGGCATTCGGCACATGCAGAGCGCCACGAGCCGGCCAGGCTGCACCCGGGATGGACTGGCGCTGATCGCTCGTCGCGCCGCCCAGCCCTCCGGCGCAGTGTGCGGGTGTAGCTCAATGGTAGAGCAGAAGCCTTCCAAGCTTAAGACGAGGGTTCGATTCCCTTCACCCGCTCCAGTTTCTGACCATGGGCTCAGCGGCACCAGGCGCCACCTTCGGAGACAAGAAGCCCCTGAGGGCTGAATGACAAGGACAGTTTGAGATGGCCAAGCAGAAGTTTGATCGTACGAAGCCCCATGTGAACATTGGGACGATTGGTCATGTTGATCATGGGAAGACGTCGTTGACGGCGGCGATCACGAAGGTTCTGGCCGAGACGGGTGGTGCGACGTTCACGGCCTATGACCAGATTGACAAGGCGCCGGAGGAGAAGGCGCGGGGGATCACGATTTCGACGAGCCACGTGGAATATGAGACGGGCAAGCGGCACTATGCGCATGTGGATTGCCCTGGTCACGCGGACTACGTGAAGAACATGATCACGGGTGCGGCGCAGATGGATGGAGCGATTCTGGTTGTGTCTGCGGCGGATGGTCCGATGCCGCAGACGCGCGAGCACATTCTTCTGGCGCGGCAGGTTGGTGTTCCGGCGCTGGTTGTTTACCTGAACAAGGTTGACCAGGTTGATGATCCCGAGCTTCTGGAACTGGTTGAGATGGAGGTTCGGGAGCTTCTGTCGAAATACGACTTTCCCGGGGACGAGATACCGGTGATTTCGGGCTCGGCGCTTGCGGCGCTGGAGGACCGGGATGCGGATGGGATTGGCCGGGCGTCGGTTCTGAAGCTGATGGAGGCGGTGGATTCGTACATTCCGACGCCTGAGCGTCCGAAGGACCAGCCGTTCCTGATGCCGATCGAGGACGTGTTCTCGATTTCGGGGCGCGGGACGGTTGTGACGGGCCGGATCGAGCGCGGTGTCGTGAAGGTCGGCGAGGAAGTGGAGATTGTCGGGATCCGCGACACGCGCAAGACGACGGTGACGGGCGTCGAGATGTTCCGCAAGCTGCTCGATCAGGGCGAGGCGGGCGACAATATCGGTGCGCTGCTGCGCGGCATCGACCGGGACATGGTGGAGCGGGGCCAGGTTTTGTGCAAGCCCGGCTCGGTGAAGCCGCACAAGAAGTTCACGGCGGAAGCCTACATCCTGACGAAGGAGGAGGGTGGACGTCACACGCCGTTCTTCACCAACTACCGTCCGCAGTTCTACTTCCGGACGACGGACGTGACGGGTGTTGTGACGCTGCCGGAAGGCGTCGAGATGGTGATGCCGGGCGACAACGTGTCGATGAGCGTTGAGCTGATCACGCCGATCGCCATGGAGGAGAAGCTGCGCTTCGCCATCCGGGAAGGCGGCCGCACCGTCGGCGCCGGCGTCGTCTCCTCCATCGAAGAGTAAGTGAATCGAAACCAGCACGTGCTCCCGGGAATCAACTCGGGAGCATGCTGCATCGCGGGTCTGAAACTATGCAGAGACAAAATATCCGCATCCGGCTCAAGGCGTTCGACCATCGCATCCTCGATGCGTCGACCCGGGAGATCGTGAACACCGCGAAGCGCACGGGCGCCCAGGTGCACGGCCCGGTTCCGCTGCCGACCCGGATCGAGCGGTTCACCGTCAACCGGTCGCCGCATATCGATAAGAAGAGCCGCGAGCAGTTCGAGATTCGCACTCACAAACGGCTTCTCGACATTGTCGACCCCACCCCGCAGACCGTCGATGCTCTGATGAAGCTCGACCTGGCGGCCGGTGTGGATGTCGAGATCAAGCTGTAACGCCCGTTCAAGCGAAAGGACCAAAGCGATGCGGTCAGGTGTCATCGCGCAGAAACTTGGCATGACCCGGATCTACACCGAGGACGGCCGTCAGATTCCGGTGACGGTCCTGAAACTCGACAAGTGTCAGGTCTTGGCGCACCGCACCCAGGAGAAGGACGGCTATACGGCTGTCCAGCTGGGCGTGGGTACGCCGAAGGTAAAGCGGGTCACCAAGGCGCAGCGCGGCCAGTTTGCGGCCGTGCAGGTCGAGCCGAAGCGGAAGGTGGCGGAGTTCCGCGTGAGCCCGGACAACCTCATCGAGGTGGGCTCGGAACTGACGGCCGACCATTTCGTGGCGGGCCAGTACGTGGATGCCTGCGGCATCTCGATCGGCAAGGGCTTCGCCGGCGTCATGAAGCGCCATAATTTCGGGGGTCTGCGTGCCAGCCATGGCGTGTCGATCTCGCACCGCAGCCATGGTTCGACCGGCAACCGGCAGGACCCGGGCAAGGTGTTCAAGAACAAGAAGATGGCCGGCCATCTCGGCGCCGAGCGGGTGACCACGCAGAACCTGCAGGTGGTGAGCACCGATGCCGAACGCGGGCTGATCATGGTCAAGGGCTCGATCCCGGGCTCGAAGGGCGGTTGGGTCTACCTGTCCGACGCGGTCAAGCGCAAGCTGCCGGAAAACGTGCCGTTCCCCGGCGCGTTCCGCAAGAACGGCGCTGGCAGCGAGGCGCAGGCCTCTGAGCCGCCGGTGGCGCAAGGGCCGGAGGCCCAGCCTGAGGCGCACGCGCCCGAAGCGCAAGCGCCCGGGGCGCAAGCGCCTGAGGCACAAGGGTGAAGGTGTCCGAGATGAAACTTGACGTAAAGACCCTTGAGGCCAAGGACGCCGGCTCCATCGAGCTCCCCGGCCACATCTTCGGTCTCGAGCCGCGTGCCGACATTCTCCATCGCATGGTGGTGTGGCAGCTGGCAAAACGGCGTGCCGGCACGCATCAGGCGAAGAACCGTGCAGAGGTCGCCTATTCGACGGCCAAGCTGTACAAGCAGAAGGGCACCGGACGGGCCCGGCACGGCAGCCGAAAGGCGGGGCTGTTCCGCGGCGGCGGCAAGGCTTTCGGGCCTGTGTCCCGCGATCACGCCATTGATCTGCCGAAGAAGGTGCGGGCGCTGGCGCTGAAGCATGCGCTCTCGGCCAAGGCCAAGGCGGAAGAGCTGGTGGTGCTCGACCAGGCGGTCGCGGCCGAGCCCAAGACCAAGGCGCTGAAGGAGGCATTCGGCAAGCTGGGGCTGGAGAACGCGCTGATCATCGGTGGCCCGCAGATTGACGTGAATTTCGGGCTGGCGGCGCGCAACGTGCCGGGCATCGACGTTCTGCCGGTGCAGGGCATCAATGTCTATGACATCTTGCGCTGCAAGAAGCTCGTGCTGACCAGAGCCGCCATCGAGGCGCTCGAGGAGCGGTTCAAATGAATCCGAAGCTTTACGACGTGATCAAGAGCCCGATCATCACCGAAAAGTCGACCATGCTGTCGGAGCACAACCAGGTGATGTTCAACGTGGCGCGCGAGGCGACGAAGCCGGAGATCAAGAAGGCGGTCGAGGCGCTGTTCGGGGTCAAGGTGAAGGCGGTCAACACCCTGCTGCGCAAGGGCAAGGTGAAGCGGTTTCGCAACACCATGGGCCGGCAGAGCGACGTCAAGAAGGCGGTCGTGACCCTCGAAGAGGGCCAGTCGATCGACGTGACGACGGGTATCTGACGAGAGGCGTTTGTCATGGCACTGAAAAACTATAAGCCGACGACACCGGGGCAACGCGCCCTCATTCTCGTCGACCGCAGCGAGCTCTGGCAGGGAAAGCCGGTGAAGGCGCTGACCGAGGGACTGACCAAGTCGGGCGGGCGCAACAATTCCGGACGGATCACCACGTGGCAGCGTGGCGGCGGTCACAAGCGCAGCTACCGTCTGGTGGATTTCCGCCGGCGTAAGTTCGACGTCGAAGCCAAGGTCGAGCGGCTGGAATATGACCCGAACCGGTCGGCCTTCATCGCGCTGATCCGTTACGCCGATGGCGAGCAGTCGTACATCTTGGCGCCGCAGCGCCTGCAGGTGGGCGATACGGTGGTGTCCGGCACGCGCGTCGACGTGAAGCCCGGCAATGCCATGCCGCTCGCCAACATGCCGATCGGGACGATCGTGCACAATGTGGAACTGAAGGAAGGCAAGGGCGGCCAGATCGCTCGTTCTGCCGGTGCTTATGCCCAGCTCGTGGGCCGCGATCAGGGCTATGCCCAGCTGCGGTTGCGCTCCGGCGAAACGCGCATCGTGCGCGGCGAGTGCCTGGCCACGGTGGGGGCGGTGTCCAACCCGGACCACGCCAACCGCTCGATCGGCAAGGCCGGCCGCAGCCGCTGGTTGGGCCGGCGTCCGGTGGTACGCGGCGTGGCCATGAACCCGATCGACCATCCGCATGGCGGCGGCGAGGGCCGCACCTCCGGCGGCCGGCATCCGGTCACCCCATGGGGCAAGCCCACCAAGGGCAAGCGCACCCGCCGCAACAAGGGCACGCAGAAGTACATACTGCGCAGCCGTCACTTGAAGAAATAGAGGTAATACGCCGTGGCACGCTCGGTTTGGAAAGGTCCGTTCATCGACGGTTACGTCTTGAAGAAGGCGGAGGAGGCGCGCGCGTCGGGCCGCAATCAGGCCATCAAGATCTGGAGCCGGCGGTCGACCATCGTGCCCCAGTTCGTTGGGCTGACATTTGCCGTCCATAACGGCCAGAAGCACATTCCGGTCAGTGTCACGGAAGAGATGGTCGGGCACAAGTTCGGCGAGTTCGCGCCGACCCGCACCTTCTATGGCCATGCTGCCGACCGCAAGGCGAAGAGGAAGTAACCATGGGCAAGCGTTCGAGAGAGCGGGTGCTTAAGGACACCGAGGCGAGGGCCGTGCTGCGCTCGCTGCGCGTGTCGCCCCAGAAGCTCAACCTGGTCGCGGCGATGATCCGCGGCAAGAAGGTTGACAAGGCGCTGGCCGAGCTCACCTTTTCGCGCAAGCGCGTTTCGCACGACGTGAAGAAGACGCTGCAGTCGGCCATTGCGAATGCCGAGAACAATCACGCGCTGGACGTGGACAGCCTGGTGGTGGCGGAAGCCTTCGTGGGCAAGGGGCTGGTGATGAAGCGGTTCCGGCCGCGGGCCCGCGGCCGCGCCAGCCGCATCGAGAAGCCGTTCAGCCAGCTCACCATCGTGGTGCGCCAGGTCGAGGAGGCCGCATAATGGGGCAGAAGATCAATCCGACCGGCTTCCGGCTGGGCGTCAACCGCACCTGGGATTCCCGCTGGTATGCGGGCCGCGCGGAATACGCCAAGCTGCTGCACGAGGATCTCAGGATCAAGAGATACCTACGTGACGCCCTGAAGCAGGCCGGCGTGTCGCGCATCGTCATCGAGCGCCCGCACAAGAAGTGCCGGGTCACGATCTACACCGCCCGTCCGGGCGTGGTGATCGGCAAGAAGGGCGCCGATATCGAGAAGCTGCGCCGCAAGATCGGCGAGTACACCTCATCCGACGTTCACCTGAACATCGTCGAGGTGCGCAAGCCCGAAATGGACGCCCAGCTGGTGGCAGAGAACATCGCCCAGCAGCTCGAGCGCCGCGTCGCCTTCCGCCGCGCCATGAAGCGGGCGGTGCAGTCGGCCATGCGGCTTGGCGCCCAAGGGATCAGGATCACCTGCGGCGGCCGGCTGGGCGGCGCGGAAATCGCCCGCACCGAGTGGTATCGCGAAGGGCGTGTGCCGTTGCACACCCTGCGCGCCGATATCGATTTCGGAACGGCGACCGCGCACACCGCCTATGGCACGATCGGCATCAAGGTGTGGATCTTCAAGGGCGAGATCCTCGAGCACGACCCGTTCGCTTCCGAGAAGCGCCTGCAGGACTATCAGGAAGGCGGCCCGCGGGGCGAGCGGGGTGACCGGGAGCGCCAGCGGCGCGAGATGGCCTGAGCTAACGGCTGGACGAGCCCATAGGGACTTAAGGACAAAGGACAATGCTGCAGCCAAAACGCACGAAATTCCGCAAGCAGCACAAGGGGCGGATCCATGGCAAGGCCAAGGGTGGCACCGAGCTCAATTTCGGCGCCTTCGGCCTGAAGGCGCTGGAACCGGAGCGGGTCACCGCGCGCCAGATCGAGGCGGCGCGCCGCGCGATTACCCGCCACATGAAGCGTAGCGGGCGCGTGTGGATCCGCATCTTCCCGGACGTGCCCGTGTCGAAGAAGCCCACCGAGGTCCGCATGGGCAAGGGCAAGGGCGCGCCCGAGTACTGGGCGGCCAAGGTGAAGCCCGGCCGCATCATGTTCGAGATCGACGGCGTCGATCGCGAGATCGCCGAGGAGGCGCTGCGGCTGGGCGCGGCAAAGCTGCCGATCACCACGCGCATCGTGGCGCGGTTCGGCGAATGATCGGCGGACCGGCTGGAGATTTTTATTGGGATTGACCGCTATGAAGGCCTCCGAAGTGAAACTCCTGAGCGATGATCAGCTCAAGGACGAGTTGCTGAAGCTGAAGAAGGAGCAGTTCAATCTGCGCTTCCAGAAGGCGGTCGGCCAGGTTGAGAACACCGCACGTGTCCGCGAGGTCCGGCGGACCGTGGCGCGGATCCTGACGGCGCAGCGCCAGCGCGCCAAGACCGCGGCGAAGTAAGGACGGGAGATAAAGATGCCGAAGCGCATCCTGCAGGGTGTCGTGGTCAGCGACAAGAACGAGCGCACCATCGTGGTGCAGGTGGAGCGGCGATTCACGCACCCGCTGTTCAAGAAGACCGTGCGGCGGTCGAAGAAGTTTCACGCCCACGACGAGCATCGCGCGGCCAAGGTGGGCGACATCGTGCGCATCCAGGAATGCCGCCCGATCTCGAAGCTGAAGACGTGGACATTGATCGAGAACGTCTCCGAGGGCAGGGCGACTGAGGCCGAGGCCAGAGCCGCTGCGGCCGAGGCCGCCAAAGCACGGGAATAGCGCCGCCGAGCTTGAGCTTCGGACGAGCGAAACAGGATGAAGGTGGTGCCATGATACAGATGCAAACCAATCTGGACGTAGCCGACAATTCCGGCGCGCGCCGGGTGCAGTGCATCAAGGTGCTGGGCGGGTCGCACCGGAAATATGCCCATGTGGGCGACGTGATCGTCGTGTCCGTGAAGGAGGCGATCCCGCGCGGCCGCGTGAAGAAGGGCAATGTGATGAAGGCCGTGGTGGTGCGCACCGCCAAGGACATCCACCGTCCGGACGGCTCGGTCATCCGCTTCGACGGCAATGCGGCCGTGCTGATCAACAACCAGGGCGAGCCGATCGGCACCCGCATTTTCGGCCCGGTGCCACGGGAACTCAGGGCGAAGAACCACATGAAGATCATCTCGCTCGCGCCGGAGGTGCTCTGATGGCGGCGAAGATCAAGAAGGGCGACACGGTGGTGGTGCTTGCCGGCAAGGACAAGGGCAAGCGCGGCGAAGTGCTGAAGGTGCTGCCGTCGGAGAACCGGGCGGTGGTCCAGGGCGTCAACCGCGTGCAGCGCCACCAGAAGCAGACCGGCACCCAGGAGGGCGGCATCATCTCCAAGGAGCTGCCGATCCACCTGTCGAACCTGGCAATCGCTGACCCGAAGGACGGCAAGCCTTCGCGGGTCGGCTTCAAGATCCTCAATGACGGCAGCAAGGTGCGCGTCGCGCGCCGCTCCGGGGAGGTCATCGATGGCTGAGACTTACACGCCGCGGCTGCAGCGCCACTACCAGGAGGTGGTGCGCCCGATGCTGACGGAGAAGTTCAAATATACCAACGTCCACCAGCTGCCGGCACTGGACAAGATCGTGCTCAACATGGGCGTAGGCGAGGCGGTGGGCGACACCAAGCTGGTCAAGTCGGCGGCGGAGGACCTGGGTCGCATCGCCGGCCAGAAGGCGGTAATCACCCGGGCGCGCAAGTCGATCGCCACCTTCAAGGTGCGCGACGGCATGCCCATCGGCTGCAAGGTGACCCTGCGCCGCGCACGGATGTACGAGTTTTTCGACAGGCTGCTGACCATCGCCCTGCCGCGCGTCCGCGACTTCCGTGGATTGCCGACCACGAGCTTCGATGGCAACGGCAATTATGCGCTGGGCATCAAGGAGCACATCATCTTCCCGGAAATCGACTATGACCGGGCGGAGCGCATCTGGGGCATGGACGTGATCATCTGCACGACGGCCAACTCCGACGAGGAAGCACGGGCGCTGCTCGAAGGCTTTGACTTTCCGTTCCGCCAGGCGCCGTCGCGGCGCCAGGCCGCGTAACGGGCCCGCTCAAGGATCTAGAGGACCGATATGGCCAAGAAGAGCGCTATCGAAACCAACAAGCGGCGCAGGACGCTGGCGAAGAAGTTCGCGAACAAGCGCCAGCGGCTCAAAGCGGTCGTGCAGAACAAGGCACTGCCGATCGAGGAGCGCTTCGAGGCGCAGCTCAAGCTCGCCAACCTGCCGCGCAACTCGGCGCCGAGCCGCGTCCGCAACCGCTGCGAGATGACCGGCCGTCCGCGCGCCTTTTACCGCAAGCTGAAGATCTCGCGGATCGCGCTGCGGGATCTGGCCCATAGCGGCGCCATTCCCGGCATGGTCAAGTCGAGCTGGTAGGCGGAATCTGGGAGACACGTGATATGAGTGTGAATGATCCGCTCGGCGATATGCTGACCCGCATCCGCAATGCGCAGCTGCGCGGCAAGTCCAAGGTGACGACGCCCGCGTCCAAGCTGCGCAAGCGCGTGCTCGACGTGCTGGAGCAGGAAGGCTTCATCCGCGGCTATGCCGAGGTCGAGTTCGACAACGGCAAGAAAGAGATCGAGATCGAGCTCAAGTATTTCGACGGCGAGCCTGTGATCCACGACATCAAGCGGGTGTCGACCCCGGGCCGGCGCGTCTATGCCTCGGTGGCGTCCATGCCGACGGTCTATAACGGCTTGGGGATCTCGATCCTGTCGACGTCCCAGGGTGTGATGTCCGACAGCGACGCGCGCGACCGCAATGTGGGTGGCGAAGTTCTCTGCACCGTCTTCTGAGGCGGCTGCGGGAAGTGGTGCTAACGGATTGATCTGCCGCTGGTTCCGGATGGCCGGATAACGGCGGCGAGAAGAGAAGCAGGAATTTACCCATGTCCAGGACCGGTAAGAAGCCCGTCTCCGTTCCGAAGGGGGTCTCGGTCTCCATCGACGGCCAGACCGTTTCGGCCAAGGGGCCCAAGGGCGAGCTTTCCATGGTGCTCGTGGAAGAGGTCATCGCCAAGCTCGGCGAGGACGGCGCGGTGACCATCACGCCGCGGGATGAGTCCAAGCGGGCCCGTGCCATGTGGGGCATGAGCCGGACCCTGGTCGCCAACATGGTGGAAGGCGTCTCGAACGGCTTCAAGAAGACGCTGGAGATCAATGGCGTGGGTTACCGTGCCGCCATGCAGGGCTCGCAGCTTCAGCTGCAGCTCGGCTTCAGCCATGACGTGAAATATGCCGTGCCGCAGGGCATCAAAATCGAAACGCCGCGCCCGGTCGAGATCGTGATCTCGGGCATCGACAAGCAGCGCGTCGGCCAGGTCGCAGCGGAAATCCGCGACTTCCGTCCGCCGGAACCCTACAAGGGCAAGGGCATCAAGTATGCCGACGAGGTGATCTTCCGCAAGGAAGGCAAGAAGAAGTAACGGGAGCAGCGAGAATGGTTGGCAGACTTACCCAGCAGGAGCGGCGCGCGGCCCGTGTGCGTAGGGCACTCAAGGCCCGTGCTTTTGGTCGCCCGCGGCTGAGCGTGTTCCGCTCCCACAAGAACATCTACGTTCAGATCATCGATGATGAGAAGGGCGTGACGCTTGCGGCGGCATCCACCCTGGACCCCAAGGTCAAGGGTACGCTAAAGACGGGCGGCGATATCGGCGCGGCGGCGGTGGTTGGCAAGCTGATCGCCGAGCGCGCCAAGAGCGCGGGTATCTCCGACGTGGTCTTCGACCGCGGCGGATATCTCTATCATGGTCGGGTCAAGGCGCTGGCGGATGCCGCGCGCGAAGGCGGCCTGAACTTCTAACACGCATTACCGAAAGCAAGGCGAACGCCATGGCCACGAGAGACAGAGAGCGGGAAGACCGCAGGGATCGGGACGAGCGCGACAGCGAGTTCGTCGACAAGCTGGTGCACATCAATCGCGTGGCCAAGGTGGTGAAGGGCGGCCGCCGGTTCGGCTTTGCCGCGCTGGTGGTGGTCGGCGACCAGAAGGGCCGGGTCGGGTTCGGCCACGGCAAGGCGCGCGAGGTGCCGGAAGCGATCCGCAAGGCGACCGAGACGGCAAAGCGCAGCATGGTCAGGGTGCCTCTGCGCGAGGGGCGGACGCTGCATCACGACGTGCTCGGCCATCACGGCGCCGGCCGCGTGGTCCTGCGCGCAGCCCCGCCCGGAACCGGGATCATCGCCGGCGGCCCGATGCGCGCGGTGTTCGAGACCCTGGGCGTGCAGGATGTCGTGGCAAAGTCGATCGGGACGTCCAACCCCTACAACATGGTGCGCGCCACCTTCGACGCACTGAAGAACGAGAGAAGCCCCCGCCAGGTGGCCTCCCGCCGCGGCAAGAAGGTGAGCGACATCGTCGCCCGCCGCCGGGATGCGTCAGCGCTGGTCGAGTAACCGGCTTTACAGGCGGGCGTGGCGAGCGAGCGTGAAGCAAGGATAGGCGTTATGGCCAAGGCAAAGACAGAGACGAGCGGCACGGTGACGGTGGAGCAGATCGCCAGCGCCAACCGCCGCACCAAGGACCAGCAGGCCACCCTGCTCGGGCTCGGCTTGAAGCGGATGCGCGCGCGGTCGACCCTCAAGGATACGCCGGAGGTGCGTGGCATGATTCGCAAGGTCGCCCACCTCATCCGCGTGGTTGAATAGTCGCCGGCTCGAGGCAGCCGGCCGAAGATCGGGATCCGAGGGATCGAGGACATGAAACTGAACGAGCTGAATGACAACCCCGGCGCCCGCCATCGCGCCAAGCGACGCGGCCGTGGCGTCGGCTCCGGCCTCGGCAAGACGTCCGGTCGCGGCGTCAAGGGCCAGAAGGCGCGCTCGGGCGTGGCCGTGGTCGGCTTCGAAGGCGGCCAGATGCCGATCTACCGCCGGCTGCCGAAGCGCGGCTTCAACAATATCCACGCCAAGAGCTTCAACGAGATCAATCTCGGACGGCTGCAGCAGGCGATCGATGCCAAGCTGATCGACGCCGGCAGCACGGTGACGGTCGATACGCTGGTTGCGGCGGGCGTTCTGTCGCGCCGTCTGGACGGCGTGCGGCTGCTCGGCAATGGCGAGCTCAAGAGCAAGATCTCGATCGAGGTGAACCACGCCAGCAAGTCGGCGCGCGCGGCTGTCGAGAAGGCCGGTGGCAGCCTGGTGATCGTGGGTGGCCCGTCGGCCGAGGCGGGCGAAGCGGCCTCCTGAATTCAGGCTTGGCACGCGGCGTGTTGCCGCATGCGGCCGCACGCGTCGAGCATGGGGCGGAAGGCTTGGTAAACTGTTCCGCCTGGGTAAGCCGGTAGGCTCATGCGGCCGCTGCCGGAGGAAATCTTCGGCGCCGCCTGGCGGGCGTCGGGTGCCTCGCCCATATGAACGGCAAGGGGTACCCGCTCGAGGGACAACATGGCATCAGCAGCAGAGCAGCTTGCCGCGAACATCAATCTCGCGGCCTTTGGCAAGGCGACTGAACTCAAGAAGCGGATCTGGTTCACGCTGGGTGCTCTGATCGTCTACCGGCTCGGGACCTACATCCCCGTTCCCGGCATCGATCCGACCGAGCTTGCCCGCCTCGTTCAGCAGAACTCGGCCGGCATTCTGGGTTGGATCAACGGCCTGGCCGGTGGCGCGCTCGGCCGCATGGCCATCTTCGCCCTGAACATCATGCCCTATATCTCGGCGTCCATCATCGTGCAGCTGATGACGTCGGTATCGCCCCATCTGGAGGCGCTGAAGAAGGAGGGCGAGCAGGGCCGCAAGACCCTCAATCAATATACCCGGTATGGCACCGTTATCTTGGCTGCGGTTCAGGCCTACGCAATCGCCGTCGGGCTCGAGACTTCGAGCAATGCGGTGCTCGACCCCGGCTGGTTCTTCCGTGCCTCGACCGTGATCACCCTCGTGGGCGGCACCGTATTCCTGATGTGGCTCGGCGAGCAGATCACCGCCCGCGGCATCGGCAACGGCATCTCGCTGATCATCTTCGCAGGCATCGTGGCCGAGCTGCCGCGAGCCATTGCCGGCACCCTCGAGCTCGGGCGGCAAGGCATCCTTTCGACCTACCTGATCATCGGCATCGTCATCATGGCCCTCGCCGTGGTCATGTTCATCGTCTTCATGGAGCGGGCGCAGCGGCGCATTCTGGTGCAGTATCCCAAGCGCCAGGTCGGCAACCGGGTCTTCCAGGGCGACAGCTCGCACTTGCCGCTGAAGCTCAACACGGCCGGCGTCATTCCGCCAATCTTCGCGTCCTCGCTCCTGCTCCTGCCGGTGACCATCGCGAATTTCATGTCGGGACAGGGGCCGGGCTGGCTGACCACCCTGACGGCGCTGCTGGGGCCGGGCCAGCCGCTGTTCCTGCTGATCTATGTGGCGCTGATCGTCTTCTTCTGTTTCTTCTACACGGCCATCGTGTTCAACCCCAAGGACACGGCGGATAACCTGAAGAAGCACGGCGGCTTCGTCCCGGGCATCCGCCCGGGGGAGCGCACGGCGGAGTATATCGACTATGTGCTGACCCGTATCACCCTGGTGGGCGCCATCTATATCGCCGCCGTCTGCCTGCTGCCGGAGATCCTGCGCTCGTATTGGGCGCTGCCGTTCTATTTCGGCGGCACCTCGCTCTTGATCGTGGTCAGCGTCACCATGGATACCGTCGCGCAAGTGCAGAGCCATCTGCTCGCCCATCAGTATGAAGGGCTGATCAAGAAGGCGAAGCTGAGGGGAGCCCGTCGATGAACGTCATTCTGCTTGGACCACCCGGGGCCGGTAAGGGGACGCAGGCCAAGCTGTTGGAGCAGCAGCGCGGGCTGAAGCAGCTGTCCACGGGCGACATGCTGCGTGCCGCCATTGCCGAGGGCACGGCGCTGGGGCGCAAGGTCGAGGCGATCATCGCCCGCGGCGACCTGGTGCCGGACGACGTGGTGGTCGGCATCATCGCCGAGCGGATCCGCGCCAAGGACTGCGCCAAGGGCTTCATTCTCGACGGATTTCCGCGCAACGTGGCCCAGGCCGAGGCTCTGGACGCGATGCTTTCGGAACTCGGCCTGAAGCTCGACGCCGTCATCGAGCTGGGAGTCGACGAGAACATCCTGATCGGGCGCATCGAGAAGCGGGCGAGCGAGACGGCGGGTGGCCCGCGAGCCGACGACAATGCCGAGGCGCTCAAGAAGAGGCTGGCCGTCTATAACGAGCAGACCGCGCCGGTTGCGGCCTATTACCGGTCGCGCGGGGTGTTGCGCACCGTGGACGGCATGGCTGACGTGGAGACCGTCAATCGCCAGATCGGGCAGGTGCTCGATCGGGCGCGAGCAGCCTGAACAGGCCCGGAGTTGCCGGGATTGGCGTGAAGTGCCAAGCCGCGTGTTGACGAAACAGCAGAGTCGCCTTACATAACGCGAACTTTGTTGCGCTCAATCGGGCTGGCCTCTGGCAATTCCCTCCGGATTGCCGAAGGTGCAGCCTTGTGTCGTTAGCGCACCCGATTGCAGGACGTTTTGAAGCCCGGGCAAGAGCCGGGCGATTGTAGGAGAAGCCGACGTGGCCCGTATTGCTGGCGTCAACATTCCGACGAACAAACGCGTGGAGATCGCGCTCACCTATATTCATGGAATCGGGCCCAAGATGGCGCGCGAGATCTGTGAAAAGGTGGGCATTCCTAGCGCGCGGCGGGTCAATGAGTTGTCGGATGCGGACGTGCTGCAGATCCGCGAGACCATCGACCGTGACTATATGGTGGAGGGCGACCTGCGGCGGGAAGTGGCCATGAACATCAAGCGGCTGATGGATCTCGGCTGCTACCGCGGCCTGCGCCATCGCCGCGGCCTGCCTGTGCGCGGCCAGCGCACCCACACCAACGCCCGCACCCGCAAAGGTCCAGCCAAGGCCATTGCCGGTAAGAAGAAGTAAGGACAAGGCTGGATCCCATGGTCAAGGACGCTACCCGCATTCGCCGCAAGGAACGTAAGAACATCACGTCGGGCGTCGCCCACGTGAACGCGACCTTCAACAACACGATGATCACCATCACCGATGTCCAGGGGAATGCGATCTCCTGGGCCTCGGCCGGAAAGATGGGCTTCAAGGGCTCGCGCAAGTCGACGCCGTTTGCCGCGCAGATGGCGGCGGAAGAGGCGGCGCGCCGGGCCATGGAGCATGGCATGCGCACCCTCGAGGTGGAGGTGAAGGGCCCGGGCTCGGGTCGTGAGTCGGCGCTGCGCGCCCTGCAGGCTGTTGGCCTGCAGATCACCACGATCCGCGACGTGACGCCGATCGCCCATAACGGCTGCCGGCCGCCGAAGCGCCGGCGCGTGTGATCGTCAGCTCTGCGGCCCGGCGCGGCGGTTGCCACGCCGGAGCCTTTGGCGCCGGCGAACCCCGCCCTGAGGTGGATCATCGGCGCAAACTATCGATGAACGAGGATTCCAAGTGATCCAAAAGAATTGGCAGGACCTGATCAAGCCGACCAAGCTCGAGGTCGCGCCTGGTCGCAATGCGCAGAACGTCGCCACCTTGGTCGCGGAGCCTCTGGAGCGCGGCTTCGGCCTCACGCTCGGCAACGCGTTGCGCCGCGTGCTGCTGTCGTCCCTTCAGGGCGCGGCCATCACCTCGGTGCATATCGACGGCGTTCTGCACGAGTTCTCCTCGATCGCCGGTGTCCGGGAGGATGTCACCGACATCGTCCTGAACATCAAGGAGATCGCGCTGCGGATGCATGTGGAGGGGCCCAAGCGGCTGCTCCTCAAGCGGCAGGGGCCCGGTGTCGTCAAGGCGGGCGACATCGAGGAGACCGCCGACATCCAGGTGCTCAATCCCGATCACGTGATCTGTACCCTGGATGAGGGCGCGGAGATCCGGATGGAGTTCACCGTGAACACGGGCAAGGGTTATGTGCCGGCCGAACGCAACCGGCCGGAGGATGCGCCCATCGGCCTCATTCCGGTGGACAGCCTGTACAGCCCGGTGAAGCGGGTGTCGTACAAGGTCGAGAATACCCGCGAGGGGCAGATCCTTGATTACGACAAGCTCACCCTCACCGTCGAGACCGACGGTTCCCTCACCCCGGAGGACTCGGTTGCCTATGCGGCGCGCATCCTGCAGGACCAGCTGCAGATCTTCATCAATTTCGAGGAGCCGAGCCGGGTGGTGAAGGAGGAGCGTCAGCCCTCCGAGCTGCCGTTCAACGCTGCGCTTCTGAAGAAGGTGGACGAGCTCGAGCTGTCGGTGCGCTCGGCCAACTGCCTGAAGAACGACAACATTGTCTATATCGGCGACCTCATCCAGAAGACCGAGGCCGAGATGCTGCGCACGCCGAATTTCGGCCGCAAGTCGCTGAACGAGATCAAGGAGGTTCTCGCCCAGATGGGTCTCCATCTCGGCATGGAGGCACCCAACTGGCCGCCGGAGAACATCGAAGAGCTCGCCAAGAAATACGAGAATCAGTACTGAGCCGGCGTCCCGTTTCGGGTGCGGCAGATGAGTTGCTAAGGAGAGACGCGCGATGCGCCACGGCAAGAGCGGGCGGAAGCTCAACAGGACAGCGAGCCATCGCAAGGCCATGTTCGCCAATATGGCGGCAGCCCTGATCAAGCACGAGCAGATTGTCACCACGCTGCCCAAGGCAAAGGAGCTGCGCCCGGTTGTGGAGCGGCTGATCACCCTGGCCAAGAAGGGCGGCCTGCACCGCCGACGCCAGGCAATCGCCCAGATCCGCGACATCGAGCAGGTAGGCAAGCTGTTCGACACGCTGGGCGCCCGCTACCAGAGCCGGCCTGGCGGTTACACGCGTGTGCTCAAGGCGGGCTTCCGCTATGGCGACAACGCGCCGCTGGCGGTGATCGAGCTGGTGGACCGCGATCCGGCGGAGAAGGGCAAGGATTCGGGCCCGGTATCCGTGGACGAGGAAGCCGCGGCGGCGTGACCCCCCAGGGCTGAAGGCATTTCATCAGAAGGCGCGGGAACAGGCTCCCGCGCCTTTTTGATTCGCGCCCCCATCGCTTTGCAGGGCTTGCGGCCGCGCTTACATTGTCGTTTGCGTGGCAGCGTCTTGATTGGAACCGTCACCAGACTTCAGGAGGACACGACCGTATGATCTGGCTTCGCAGCCTTCTTGCGCTCGTTCTGCTTTGCCTTGCCAGCGTTCCCGCAACCGCCCAGATCCGCGAACTGCCGCAGTCGCGCGAGCAGGTGCAGCTGTCCTTTGCACCCGTGGTCCGGCAGACGGCGCCGGCCGTGGTGAACATCTATACGCGCCGGCTCGTGCGCAACCAGCTCCTGCCGTTCTTCCAAGATCCGTTCTTCCAGCGCTTCTTCGGCAATAACGGCTTCGGCATTCCGCGCGAGCGGGTCGAACGCTCGCTCGGCTCGGGCGTGATCGTGAGCGAGGACGGTCTCATCGTCACCAACAACCACGTGGCGGGGCAGGGCTCAGAGATCCTGGTGGTGCTCTCCGACAAGCGCGAGTTCGAGGCCAAGGTGCTGCTGGCGGACGAGCGTACCGACCTCGCGGTTCTGAAAATCGAGACGAATGGCAGCAAGCTGCCGACCATCGCCTTCGACGATAGTGATTCGCTGCAGGTCGGCGATCTCGTGCTGGCCATAGGCAATCCGTTCGGGGTGGGCCAAACCGTCACCAGCGGCATCGTGTCGGCGCTGGCACGGACCGCGGCGGGGATCAGCGATTACCAGTTCTTCATCCAGACCGATGCGGCCATCAATCCCGGCAATTCAGGCGGCGCGCTGGTCGACATGAATGGCCGGCTGGTGGGCATCAACACGGCGATCTATTCCCGCAGCGGCGGCTCGATCGGCATCGGCTTCGCCATTCCGGCGAACACGGTCCGCATGGTGGTGGAATCGGCGCGAGCCGGCGGCAAGGTGGTGCGGCCCTGGCTCGGGGTGAACATGCAGGACATGACCGCGGATATCGCCGAATCCCTCGGCCTCGCCGCACCGACCGGTGCCGTGGTGCTCGACGGGCATCCGCTCTCGCCGCTGATCAAGGCGGGCCTGCGCACCGGCGATGTGCTGATCGCCATCGACGGTAAGCCGGTGGACAGTCCAGCGGCAGCCAATTACCGCTTCTCCACCCTGCGCATCGGCGGCCGGGCGGAGGTCGCTTTCCTCAGGGACGGCAAGCGGATGACCGCTCAGGTCGCGGTGATAGCACCGCCCGAGGAACCGGCCCAGAACCGGACGACACTGCAGGGCCGCTCGCCGCTGGCCGGGTTGGTGGTGGCCAATCTCTCACCGGCGGTTGCCGAGGAACTCGGGGTTCCGAGCGCGCGAGAGGGGGTTGTCGTCGTCGACCTCGCGCGCGGGCCCGCCAGGCAGCTGGGCTTCCGCCCCGGCGACATTCTGGTCGAGGTCAACGGGCGGAAGCTCGGCAGCGTCAAGGATGCGGTTGCCGCGACGCAGCGCTCCGCCCGGATGTGGGAGGTGGTGGTCAATCGCAAAGGCCAGGTGATCTCGTCGACCTTCGGAGGCTGATCCCATGACGGACGGGATATGATGACCAATCTGTTCGAGGCGGCGGGCCTGGAGCGCGAGGCGCCGCGCCCGCTCGCCGACCGTCTGCGGCCGGAAAGCCTCGCCGACGTGGTCGGCCAGGACCACCTGGTCGGCCCCGAGGGCGTGTTCACCCGCATGCTGCGCTCCGGCCGCTTCGGCTCGGTGATCCTGTGGGGCCCGCCGGGCACGGGCAAGACCACCATCGCCCGGCTGCTGGCCCGGGAAGCCAAGCTGGTCTTCGTGCAGATGTCGGCGATCTTTTCCGGGGTGCAGGACCTCAAGAAGGCGTTCGAGGCGGCCCGGGCACAGCGGGAGCAGGGGCGGGGCACCCTCTTGTTCATCGACGAGATCCACCGGTTCAACCGCACCCAGCAGGACAGCTTCCTGCCGGTGATGGAAGACGGGACCATCACCCTGGTCGGGGCCACCACCGAGAACCCGTCTTTCGAACTGAATGCGGCCCTTTTGTCGCGCGCCCAGGTGCTGACGCTGCGGCGGCTGGACAGCGCCGCCCTCGAGCAGCTGCTGGCCCGCGCCGAGGCCTATGAGGGCAGGACGCTGCCGCTTGATCCCGCCGCCCGCGACGCGCTCATGCAGCTTGCGGATGGCGACGGCCGCTATCTCCTCAACATGGCGGAAGAGATTTTCGCCAGTGTGCCCGGGACGGGCGAGCCTCTCGATTCGGCCGGCCTGGCCGAGGTGGTGCAGCGGCGGATGCCGCTCTATGACAAGTCGCGGGATGGGCATTACAACCTGATCTCGGCGCTGCACAAATCGGTGCGCGGGTCGGATCCGGACGCCGCACTCTATTATCTCGCACGCATGCTGGTCGCGGGGGAGGACCCGCTTTACATCGCCCGCCGGGTGGTGCGCATGGCGGTCGAGGATATCGGCCTTGCCGATCCGCAGGCCCTGACCCAGGCCGTCGCCGCCAAGGATGCCTTCGACTTCCTGGGCTCACCCGAGGGCGAGCTGGCCATTGCCCAGGCGGTGATCTACATGGCGACCGCACCCAAGTCCAACGCTGCCTACGTGGCCTACAAGGCCGCAACCCGTCGCGCCAAGGAGACCGGCTCGCTGTCGCCGCCGTTCCACATCCTCAACGCGCCAACCAAGTTGATGAAGGCGCAGGGCTACGGCAAGGGCTACGACTACGACCACGATGCCGCGGAGGCCTTCTCCGGCCAGAACTACTTCCCCGAGGACATGCCACGCGAGCGCTATTACGACCCGCCCGAGCGCGGCTTCGAGCGGGAGATCCGCAAACGGCTGGACTACTGGGCCAAGCTGCGCGACCAGCGCCAGGTGGAGGACGACGGACAGTGAGCGGGGTCGTGGTGAAGACGGTGGCGCCGGCGGAAGACGGCATGCGCCTCGATCGCTGGTTCAAGGCCCATTATCCCGCCCTTGGCCATGGCGCGCTGCAGAAGCTGCTGCGCACCGGCCAGGTGCGCCTGGACGGCGCCCGCGCCAAGCCGGGCGACCGGGTGAGCGAGGGCCAGGCGGTGCGCGTGCCGCCATTGCCCGATGCCGGCCCGGAACCGAAACGGTCTGACGTCAGCGAGCGGGACGCGCGCTGGCTGCAATCGCTCGTCATCCACCGCGATGCGGACGTCCTGGCGCTCAACAAGCCGGCCGGCCTCGCGGTGCAGGGGGGCAGCAAGACCGAGCGGCATCTCGACGGCATGCTGGACGCGCTGGTGCTGGACGGTAGAGAACGGCCGCGCCTGGTCCATCGTCTCGACCGCGACACCAGCGGCGTGCTGCTGCTGGCGCGCACCAGGTCGGCGGCAACCGCCCTGGCCCACAGCTTCAAATCGCGGGATGCACTGAAGGTCTACTGGGCGCTTGTGCGCGGTGTGCCCAAGCCGCGGGCAGGCACGATCAACTTGCCCCTGAAGAAGATCGGCCATGCGGGCGACCAGCGGGTGGTGGGCGCCAACGCCCATGACGAGGAGGCACAGGGCGCGATCACTGACTATATCGTGCTTGCCAATGCTGGCCGCCGGGCCGCCTTCGTGGCGCTGAGCCCGCGAACCGGGCGCACCCACCAGCTGCGCGCCCATATGGCGGCGATCGGCCATCCGATCCTGGGCGACCGCAAATATGGCGGCGAGGATGCCAGCTTGAGCGACGAGCTCGATCCATTGCTGCATCTCCACGCCCGAGGCATCACCCTCGCCCATCCACGCAAGGGCAGGCTCAGGGTGCTCGCCGATCTGCCGCAGCACATGCGCCGCAGCCTCGATTATCTCGGCTTTGACGTGCCGTCCGACGATCCCTTCCAAATCTTCGAGGAATAAGCCACGGGGTACGAGGCCGGTCTGGTTTTCGATCGCGCGAGCGGCGGCCATTGATCGATCGCCAATCTTGCCTAGATGAGCTATCAGGCAGCGCAGTTGGCATAGGACGGTCGAACCAATGGCAGAGCAAGAAAAGAACGGCGCCGCGGCTGCGAGCTTTGCGGAAATCATCAAAGCGCATGCTCAGGATCGGCCGCTACCGAAGCGCTTCTACAAGCAGGCCGAAGTGCGTGAGGCCAATGGTGGTTTTACCGTCACACTCGACGGCCGCAGCATCAAGACGCCACTCAAGAACCCACTGATTGTGCCCAATGCGGCGCTTGCCGGTGAGATAGCCGCCGAGTGGAACAGGCAGGGCGAGCATATCGATCCGGCGGCCATGCCGCTGACCCGCCTGTCCAACACCGCGATCGATCGGGTGGCGCCAGACAAGATGCGTATCATGGCGGAGATCCTTGCTTATGGCAGCAGCGATCTCTTGTGCTATCGCGCCAATGATCCCGACCCGCTGGTGGCCCGCCAGTGTGCCCTGTGGGATCCCATTCTGGACTGGGCGGCGGAAGCCTTGGGGGTGAAGCTCGTCACGGCGACGGGCGTCATCTATCGCCAGCAGCCGAAGGAGGCCCTCGCCAAGCTGGAGACGCATCTCGACGGCTACGATGCCTTCGGGCTCACCGGCCTCCATAACATGACCACCCTCTCGGGCTCGGCCATCGTGGCCCTTGCCGTTGCCCAGCAGCATCTCGATCCGGAGCAGGGCTGGACCGCCGCCCATCTTGACGAGGACTGGCAGGCCGAGCAATGGGGCGAGGATCCGGCGGCCGTTCGCCGGCGCGCCCTGCGCAAGGCCGAGTTCGATTCCGCCGTGCTGCTCTTACGGCTCACCCATCAGCCATAACCGTTGCGTTTGCCGCCCCTGGTGGTATTTACCCCGTGGACAATTCCACGACAGATGGGGAGCAGGGGCATGAGCGATGTGTTGAGCGAGCTGCAGCAGCGCAGGGCGGTGGCGCGCGCCGGCGGTGGGGCCAAGCGCATCGAGGCCCAGCACGATCGCGGCAAGCTCACGGCCCGCGAGCGGCTGGAGCTGCTGCTGGACGACGGCTCGTTCGAGGAGTTCGACATGTTCGTCGAGCACCGCTGCACCGACTTCGGCATGGAGAAGCAGAAATTCCCGGGCGATGGGGTGATCACCGGCTGGGGTACGGTGAACGGCCGCACGGTCTACGTGTTCGCCAAGGACTTCACCGTGTTCGGCGGCTCGCTGTCGGAGGCGCATGCGCGCAAGATCACCAAGATCCAGGACATGGCACTCACCAACCGCGCGCCGGTGATCGGCCTGTTCGACGCGGGCGGCGCCCGCATCCAGGAGGGCGTTGCGGCGCTGGGCGGCTATGGCGAGGTATTCCTGCGCAACGTGCTGGCGTCCGGCGTGATCCCGCAGATCTCGGTGATCATGGGTCCCTGCGCTGGCGGCGATGTCTATTCGCCGGCCATGACCGACTTCATCTTCATGGTGCGCGACACGTCCTACATGTTCGTGACCGGTCCGGACGTGGTGAAGACGGTCACCAATGAGACGGTCACGGCCGAGCAATTGGGGGGCGCGTCCATCCACACCACCAAGTCCTCGGTCGCGGACGGTGCCTATGACAATGACCTGGAAGCCCTGCTGCAGATGCGCAGGCTCCTGGACTTTTTGCCGGCCTCCAACACGGACGAGGTGCCGGAGATCCCGACCTTCGATGATCCCGATCGGACCGATATATCCCTCGACACCCTGGTTCCCGCGAACCCGAACCAGCCCTATGACATGCGCGAGCTTATCCTCAAGGTCGTGGATGAGGGAGATTTCTTCGAGATCCAAGAGGCTTACGCGAAGAACATCATCGTGGGCTTCGGCCGGATGGAAGGCCGCACCGTAGGCTTCGTCGCCAATCAGCCCATGGTGCTCGCCGGTGTGCTGGACACGGATGCCTCGCGCAAGGCGGCACGCTTCGTGCGCTTCTGCGACTGCTTCTCGATCCCCATCGTGACCTTCGTGGACGTGCCCGGATTTCTGCCCGGCACGGCCCAGGAATATGGCGGGTTAATCAAGCACGGCGCCAAGTTGCTGTTCGCCTATGCGGAGGCGACGGTCCCGAAGGTCACCGTCATCACCCGCAAGGCCTATGGCGGCGCCTATGACGTGATGTCGTCGAAGCACATCCGCGGGGACGTGAACTATGCCTGGCCCTCGGCGGAGATCGCGGTGATGGGTCCCAAGGGCGCGGCGGAGATCCTCTACCGGTCGGAACTCAACGACCCCGAGAAGATCGCCGCACGCATCAAGGAATACGAACAGCGCTTCGCGAATCCGTTCGTAGCCGCCGAGCGCGGCTATATCGACGAGGTGATCATGCCGCACTCAACCCGGCGGCGCCTCACCCGGGCGCTCAACATGCTCCGCCATAAGGAGCAAGAGAACCCCTGGAAGAAGCACGATAACATTCCACTGTAATTGGGTCCGCGGCTCCCGCCTGCTCAAGTCAGCAGGCAGCGACGCGCGGATCGCACTTTCGAGCAGCAGGCGGGCGGGGGCTGTTGGTCCAGTTGCCGACCGCCGTGCTGCTTTCCCGCGGCCGCGGCGCTACATAGGCTGGCGGCAGGTAGGGCGACGGATAGCCCTGCTGATAGTAGCGATAGGTCGGGTTGCGGGTTTCGTCCTGCGGGTCCCAGTTGAACATCTCGTTGGCGGGCGTTGCCAGGCCAATCCCGGCTGCGAGGACGAGCGTGCTCCATCCCATTGGTCTGTTCCTTCTCTGGCCGCCCCTCATTGATGTAGTTGGCCTCGGTAGGCTCGCCAAGATCACTGCTGGCCAATTGGCAAGCTTCGTCCCTGCTGGTAACGCCCGGGTTAACCCCGTCGCCACACCGGACCACCACTCGCCAGATAGACCCCGCTCGAGACAGCGATGATGCCCAGCCAATCGCTTAGGGTGGGAATCTCACCCAGCACGGGAATTGCGATGAGGGCGGCGAGGGCCGGAACCAGGGCGCCGAACGCCGCGCCGCCCGAGGCGCCGAGAATGCTGACGGCCTTGCCGAACAGGTAGAGGGCGATCACCGTGGCGAAGATGCCCTGGAATATGGCCTGGACGAGAATGTCCGACACGGGCGCCGGCGGCAGGTGCAACCCGCGGCTCATCAGGTAAACGGGCAGGAACAGAACCGCCGATCCCACCGAGACCAAGGCCGCCGCGTGCAGCGGCGCCAGCCGGCTCTGGCGCAGGGTGACCACATAACAGGCCCACATGAAGGCGCCTGTCAGGAACAGCAGGTGTCCCTTGGTATGGTCCTGACCAGGGAGCACGGCCGTGAGGCCGGCGATCATGGCCACGCCGAGCAAGATCAGCCCGTAACCGACTTTCCGGCTCGAGGTGAACCGCTCCTTGAGGAACACGAGCGAGAGCAATGCAACCAGAAGTGGCATCACGCCGGGAATGAGCACACCGGCATGGGCGGCAGGGGCAAAGCGCAAGCCCATGGCGGCAACCATGGCATAGGGCGCACCGGCACCGACGACCAGGATCAGGAGGCGCCACCAGCCGATACGATCAAGCGCCAGCCCCTCCCGGATCACGATCGGGAGCAGCACCAGGCCCGCCGTGCCGAAGCGCAGCATGGTGACGTCCGTGGCTGTCATTGATGTGGTCACACCGAGGCGGGTGACCGACATCCAGCCGGCCCAGATGAGAATTGCCCCAAGACCGCAGACGGCACCCGCCACATATCGAGCCCGCGGCGCCCGTTCGCCGGCTGACACTGCGCTCATCCTGTCCTCTGGTTGATGCGGAAGGCGGAATGGTCGAGCTTATGGCCCACACGAGCCTGTGGCAGACGATTGTGTGCAGACCAGCCTGCCGCTACGCAAGATTTGCCCCGGGCACCACTGGCGATATGGAATAGCTGGTATGCGCCATGATCATCCCGGTCGAACCTCAGGAGGTGGTCTTCTCTCCGGCCGGTAGGACGGCGAGCACTTCCAGCCGGTTGCCGTCCGGGTCGCGGATGAACGCGGCATAGACGCTCGCCTTGCTGTAATGGCGCACGCCAGGCGCGCCGTCGTCGCTGCCGCCATTCTCCACCGCTATGCGGTGGAATTCGTCGACTTCCGCAGGGCTCTTCGCCCGCAGGCCTATGTGGCAGCCGGTATCCGCGGCGACGGGCGCCATATGCGGCCGCTCGTTGAGCCAGAACGAGGCATAGCGGGTGCCGAACCCGACCGTGCCGGTGCGGGTCACCAGCCGCGAATAGCCGATGGGCGTAAGCACGGCCTCATAAAAGCGCGCAGCTTCATCGAGCGCGCGGACACCGATGGAGACGTGGTCGAGCATCCCGGCTCCCCTATTTCCCTTTGAACTTGGGAGCGCGCTTCTCGAAGAAGGCCCTGGCGCCCTCGGCGAAATCCTCGCTCGCGAAGAGCAGGGCCTGCACGTTCACCTCGGCGGACAGCACGTCCTCTAGCGCGGCGGGGTGGCGGGCGAGCAGCTGCTTGCAGATGGCGGTGGACAGGGGCGCGTTGCGGCCGATCTCGCGGGCAAGCTCCACCGCATGGGCAACGGCATTGCCCGGTGCTGTGGTCTCCTCCACGAGACCCCACGCGAGGGCCTGTTCCGCCTCGATGGAGCGGGCGGTCATAGCCAGCCATCGGGTGCGGCCAACGCCGATGCGCGCCGGCAGGGTGTAGAGCGCGCCGAGATCAGGGGCGAGGCCGATCTTGCCGAAGGGCAGGGAGAAGCGGGCATCGGCGGCCGCCACCACGATGTCGCAGGCGGCGGCCAATGACAGGCCTGCGCCCACGGCGCCGCCCTCGACCGCGGCGATGACCGGCTTGAACCCGGTCTGGATGGTGCGGATCAGATCATGAATATGATGGAGACGGCGGCGCGCATCGGCGGGCGCGATGCCCATCATGCCCTTGATATCGCCACCGGAACAGAAGAAGCCGCCAGCGCCGGCCAGCACGAGAGACGAGACGGCGGTGTCGTCCATCGCCCGGTTCACTTCGGCAATCAGCAACCCTCTGGCCTCCAGCGAGAGGGGATTGCGCCGCTTCGGGTCATTCATCCAGATCAGCGCGATATCATCGATGCGCCTGGCAAGGCAGATTGGATCCTCTTCGCCTGGCGCGGCTATCACCGTGTCACTCATCTGCGGCGTCTCCGGGTCTCTACGGTCCAGTACGGGCTGTAACGCATCGGTTCCGTCCTGCCTAGGGTGAGAACGGGATGGGAATGGCAGACGCGATTTATCCCTTTAAAAGATCAACCGTTCGTTCTATAAATTACGCAAACAACGGCATGGGGATGCGGCTGGCTGGAACCGATGGCGATTCCGCCACGAGCACGCGCACCCGGCAAACCAGGGGAGGAAGCCTTGAAGAGATTTGTCCTTGGTGTTCTGGCCGCGGCAGCAATGGTGCTGCCCGCTGCAGCCCAGGTGAAGGTCGGTGTCATCGTCTCGGCGACGGGGCCTGGCGCGTCGGTTGGCGTGACTCAGCAGCGGACGGTGCCCATTCTACCGAAGACTCTGGGCGGCAAGTCGGTGGACTATATCCTGCTGGATGACGCTTCCGATACCTCGACCGCGGTGAAGCACGCGCAGAAGCTGATCACCAAAGACAAGGTCGACGTCATCGTCGGCCCCAGTCTCACGCCGAACTCCCTGGCTTTGCTGGAGCTGGTGATCGAGCAGAAGGTGCCGATGATCAGCCTTGCTGGCTCCGCCTTGATCGTCGAGCCCGTGGATGAGAAGCGCCGCTGGGTGTTCAAGACGCCACAGAGTGACGCGCAAATGGCTTCGGTGGTGCTCGAGCACATGGGCAAGAGCGGTATCAAGACCCTGGCTTTCATCGGCTTCAGCGATGCCTATGGCGAAGGCTGGATCAAGGTGATGACCGGGCTTGCCGAAGCCAATGGCATCGAGGTGGTGGCGTCGGAGCGGTTTCAGCGCACCGACAGCAGCGTGACCGGGCAGATCCTCAAGATCGTGGCACGCAAGCCGGATGCGGTGTTCATTGCGGCATCGGGAACCCCGGCTGCCCTACCGCAGCGCACGCTGGTCGAGCGCGGCTATAAAGGCACCATTTATCAAACCCATGGGGTGGCCAATAACGACTTCCTGCGGGTTGGTGGCAAGGCGCTGGAAGGCACCTTCGTGCCGGCGGGGCCGGTGCTGGTGGCCGAGCAGCTGCCGGACGACCATCCCGCCAAGGCGCCGGCGCTCGACTTCATCAAGCTCTATGAGGCCATACCCGGCGCGGGCGCGCGGTCGACCTTCGCCGCGTATCTCTGGGATGCTCAGCTCATCCTCGATGCGGCGATCCGCAAGGCATCGGAAAAAGCCGAGCCGGGCACGCCGGAGTTCCGGGCCGCCTTGCGCGATGCGGTCGAGAGCACGCGCGACGTTGCCGGGCCCAATGGGGTCTACAACATGTCGCCCACCGACCATCTCGGGCTCGATGAGCGCTCGCGCGTGATGACCCAGATCGTCGACGGCAAGTGGACGCTCGTGGATTAGAGGCTGTTAGGGCTCGCCCCCATGACCTTCGATATCGGGGCCATCCTCGTTCAGGACGGTGTCACCACCGGCGCGGTTTATATCCTGCTCGCGGTTGCGCTCGTGCTGGTGTTCACCGTGACCCGGATCGTGTTCGTGCCGCAGGGGGACTTCGTGGCCTTCTCGGCCCTGACCCTTGCGGCCTTCGAGGCGGGCACCCTGCCGGGCACGGTCTGGGTGCTGGCGGCCGGGGCCGCGCTGGCGCTGCTCTTCGACCTCGGCTCGGCCGCGCTGCGCCATGATTGGAGCGGCGTCGGACGCTCGCTCGTCACCTTTGGCGCGATCCCGGCCGCACTGGTGCTTGCGGCGATCTATCTCGTGCCCGCGGATGCACCTCTCCTGTGGAAAATGGCGGTGACCTGCGCGCTTATCACCGCAATGGCCCCGATCCTCTACCGGGTCGCCTTCCAGCCCATTGCCAGCGCGTCGCCGCTGGTGCTGCTGATCGCGGCGATCGCGGCCCATTTCGGCCTCAACAGCATCGGCCTCGAGGTGTTCGGCGCGGAAGGGGTGCGCACCACCGGCTTCTCGGGCGACCCGCTCGTCTTCGGCGACATGGTGGTTTCCCAGCAATCCCTCGGCGTGTTGCTCGTCAGCCTGCTTCTCGTGCTGGGGCTCTATGCCTTCTTCACCCATACCTTGCGGGGCAAGGCGCTGCTTGCGGCGGCCTATAACCGGCGGGGCGCTGCAATCCTCGGTATCAGCACCGTCTCGGCAGGGCGCACGGCCTTCGTGCTGGCAGGCTTCATCGGCGCGGTCTCGGGCCTGCTGATCGGGCCGATCACCACCCTCTACTACGACTCCGGCTTCATCCTGGGGCTCAAGGGCTTCGTCGGCGCGATCGTCGGCGGCTTCGCGGTCTATCCCCTGGCCGCGGCGGGCGCGCTGGCCGTTGGCCTCGTCGAGGCCTTCGCGTCCTTCTGGGCGAGCGCCTATCGCGACGTGATCGTATTCACACTGATCATCCCAGTGCTGTTCTGGCGCTCGCTCATCTCGCCCCATGTGGAGGACGAGGCGGAATGACAGCAAAGCTCATGCGCAAGGCGCCTCTGGTTCTGCTGACGATTGCTGCCGTGGCACCCTTGTTTCTCACGGCCTATCAGCTCACCATCGCCACTTACGTGATGATGTTCGCCATCGTCTGCGTCGGCCTGGTGCTGATGACCGGCATTGCCGGCATGGTCTCTCTCGGGCAGGCCGCGTTCGTCGGGGTCGGGGCCTATGCGACCGGCTATGTGACCACGGCCTATGGCCTGTCGCCCTGGCTAGGCCTGGTGGTGGCGCTTGCGGCGGCCGCGGTGGTGGCGCTCGTCATCGGCTCGGTGACCGTGCGGATGAGCGGGCACTACCTAGCCCTCGCCACCTTGTGCTTCTGCATCAGCTTCTATTTCCTGGTGGGCAACACGGAGGCGCTGGGCCTGTTCAACGGGCTCACGGGCATTCCGCCGGTTTCGCTGGCTGGGTTCGAGCTGCGGTCGGAACGGGTGGGCTATCTCATGGCCTTGGCGGCCCTGGCGGCAGCGGTCTGGTGGGTGCAGCGCCTGCTCGCCTCCAGGATCGGACGCGTGATCCGCTCGCTGCGCACCGGATCGGCCATCGCCGAGAGCTTCGGGGCGGATGCCACCCACTATAGGCTGGTCGCCTTCCTGGTCGCGGCCCTGCTTGCGGCGCTCTCGGGTTGGCTCTATGCGCACGTCCAGCGCTTCGTGAACCCCACCCCGTTCGGCGTGCATATGAGCATCGAATATCTGTTCATGACGGTGATCGGCGGCAGCGGCCAGGTCATGGGCGCGATCCTGGGCGCGGGGCTGGTGACCCTGCTGAAGCAGGAGCTCCAGGAGGTGCTGCAGCCGCTGTTCGGGGCGACGACCCGGCTGGAGATGCTCGCTTTCGCCGGCATCATGCTGCTGGTGCTGTGGCGCGCTCGGCGAGGAATGCTGCCGCTCGTCCAGTCTTGGCTGCCGCGCGCTGCGGCTGAGGGAGACGTCATGGCGCCGGCCCGGCTGCCTTCGCCGCGGCCGCGTCCGCCCAGGGGCACACCCCTGCTTGCGGCGGAAGGTCTCAAGCGGAATTTCGGCGGCCTTGTCGCGGTGGACGAGGTGAGCCTGGAGGTGCGCGCGGGCGAGATCCTCGGCCTGCTCGGCCCCAATGGCGCGGGCAAGAGCACCCTGTTCAACCTGATCAGCGGCACGCTGCCGGTAAGCTCCGGGCGGATCACCTTCCTCGGCCAGGAAATCCCGCGGGCGGATGCGCGCACCATGTGCCGGCTGGGCATGGCACGCACGTTCCAACACGTGAAGCTGGTGCCGGATATGAGCCTGATCGAGAATGTCGCGATCGGCGCGACCCATCTTGGCCAAGCCGGGCTTGCGTCGGCGAGTTTTGGGCTCGACCGAGCAGAGGAGAAGCGGCTGCTCGGCTGGTCGATATATCTCCTGGGGCGGGTCGGCCTGGCGGACAAGGCCTGGGAGCCGGCGGGCGCGCTGCCGCTGGGCCATCAACGGGTGCTGGAGATTGCCCGGGCGCTTGCGGCCGACCCAGTGCTCCTGTTGCTGGATGAGCCTGCGGCCGGTTTGCGCGCCAATGAGAAGGCAGAGCTTGCGGCCTTGCTGCGCAGCCTGCGTGAGGATGGCCTCGGCATCCTGCTGGTCGAGCATGACATGGATTTCGTGACCAAGCTGGCGGACCGGCTGATGGTGATGAATTTCGGCCGCCGCATCGCCTTCGGCGAGCCGGCCGTGGTGCGCGCCGACAGCGGCGTCCAAGAAGCCTATCTGGGAGTGCCGGCGTGACCGTGCTCTTGGACCTGGAGCGGCTGTCGGTGCGCTATGGCAGGATCATCGCGCTGAGCGAGGTCTCGCTCACCGTACGCCAGGGAGAGGTGACCGCGGTCATCGGCCCCAATGGTGCCGGCAAGACGTCGCTGGTGAATGCGGTCATGGGGCTGATCCCTTCATCCGGCCGCATCGTGTTCCCCGCCTGGCCCGAGGCGTCCCGGTCGGTCGAGGCGCGGGTGCGTGCGCGCATCGCCCTGGTGCCGGAAACGCGCGAGCTGTTCGGGCCGATGACGGTGCTGGACAATCTGCGGCTCGGCGCCTTTGCCCAACGGCATGACCGGTCGATTGATCCGGCCAAGCAGCTGGACGAGGTGTTTGCGTTGTTTCCGCGGCTTGCGGAGCGGCGGCGCCAACTCGCTCACACCTTGAGCGGCGGCGAGCGGCAGATGCTGGCCCTGGGCCGCGCCCTCATGTTGCGGCCGCGCCTGCTGATGCTGGACGAGCCGAGCCTTGGCCTTGCCCCGCTGATCGTGGCCGAGATCTTCCGCATCATTGCACGGCTGAAGCAGGACGGGGTGTCAATCCTGCTCATCGAGCAGAATGCCCGGGCGGCGCTCAAGGTCTCCGATACGGCTTATGTGCTCGAGAACGGCAGGGTGGAGCTGCAGGGCAGAGCGGCTGACCTCGCCGCGAACCCGCGGGTGATCGACAGCTATCTGGGCGTGGCGAGCGCAGCTGAAGCGCAGGAGACCGTCGCCCCGCGCATGGCCCTGACCTGATACCGGCCATCTATGGAACGGCTAGCCACGGTGGCTAGCCCTCGTGGCTGCGGGACAGCTGGTCGACGGCGGCGCCGATGCCCGCCGCACTACCGATGACCTGGGCTCGGACCGGCTCGCCCCGCCCGTTCTGCCGGGGATGTGTGTGGTTCCCATAGATGGCCGCTCAGACGAGGAAGGACAGGGTGAAGATCGGCTTGTGATTGTTGACCAGCGCCACCTTCTTGCGTGCGAGGCGGAAGGCGCCCTCGACCATGCGCAGGGTATATTCGTTGCGCGCGGCCCAGATGGTCTCGCCGCGCAGGTTGTCTTCGAAGACGAGCATGTTGGCGCGCACGTGCACCTCGTCGCCCTCCTGGCGCACCAGCTCCACATTCGAGATGAGGCGGGCCAGGTTCGAAGGCGGCGTCTGGGTGTGGTGGCGGCCGGTCTTCAGCTGCTCCACCCTGAGGCGGATGCGCGAGCGGTTGTCGTAGATGATGGACATCTCCCGCTCCGGGTCGGTGTCGTGGCCATTGGCGGGCACCCAATAGATGGCATCATCGGTCCACAGCGCCTCCCAGTCGTCATAGGCGTGGGTGTCCTGGAGCCGCGCTTCCAGATAGAGGAACTGTTCGATGCGGTGCATGAGTTCGCCGGCATCCTCCTGCCGATGGGCGTGGTCGCTGCCAGTCGATGCTGCCTCCGCCAAAGTCAAACTGCTCGCGCTCGTGCTGCTCATGCGGTCATCAACTCCAGGTAATGGCGCCAGATGCCGCGCTGCGGCACCTCGTCGGTGGAATGGCCGATCAGATAGCCGTTCTCGTCCCGCCGCTCGCGGTGAAGCCCGCGGGTCAGCGTGAGCCATTCGGGATCGCGGATCGCCGCCCCGCGATGGTTGCGCTCATACATTTCCGTATCATCGGCCAGCAGCAGGCCGGCCGGGCCCACCGAGCCCATGGTTTGCTGGCGCAGGCGGCGGTTGAAATCGGGCGCGCCCTTGAACTGCAGGGCCGTCACGTGCTGGATGGTCTCGTCCACCGCGATCGGCTGGATCACGAACAGCTGGATCTCGGCGATGAACAGGTTGGGGAAGATCATGGTATGTGGCGTGCCGTCGATCATGATCTGGCGTGCGCGCTCCGGGCCATAAGCCCCTGTCATGGCCCGCACGTAATCCGGCAGCCGGCCTTCGTTGGTCCCGAACCATTGCAGCGGCTTGTCCAGGCGTCGCCATTCCGGGCGTAGGTCGAACTCCGTGTGACCGTTGCCGAAATCACGGGTCAGCGCGCTGGAGCGGGGATCATAGAGCTTGCCGATGCCGCTGTCGGAGACCTGGAAGATCGAGCTGTGCACGAAGGCCGGATGATAGCCATCGGTCTCGTTCTCCAGAATGAATTTCCAGTTGGCCTTGGTGCGATGCTGGAGGAAGCCGGCGGTAAGCTCGAGCTCGCCTTCCGGGGAATTGTCCAGGAGCTGGTCGAGGGAGGCCTTGGCCCCGCCCAGATATTCGTCCAGCGAGGGGCCGTCCTCCGCGAAGGAACCGAAGATGAAGCCGCGATAGATGCCGATGCGCGGCACCTTGCCCAGGCCGAACTGGCGCTTGTCGCAGCCCTCGTAGCCGTCGGCGAAGGCAAAGCCGATGAGGTCGCCCGTATTGCTGAAGGTCCAGGAGTGATACGGGCAGGTGAAGGTGGTGCGGTTGCCCCGGCGATAGGCGCAGAGCTGGTTGCCGCGATGGGGACACTTGTTGAGCAGGAGCCTGATCTCCCCGGCGCGGTCGCGCACCAGCAGAACCGGCGTCGGTCCGATCGACTTGGTCACATAGTCATTGGGATTGGGCACCTCGCTCACATGACCGACATAGACCCAGGTGCGGTACCAGATGCGCTCCAGCTCATCCTGAAAGATCCGCTCGTCCGTATAAAGGCTACTATGGACCCTGGTCGGCTCCACGAGGCTGCGGTAGTCCGGCGTCTTTGGCATATGAAGCATGGCGCTGTCGTACCTTCTGGGGAAGAATATTAGACCGAACGATCGTTCTAATTATTTGCGCTCGACGACATTTGTCAAGGCCGCACCACTGCCAGCAGCTCGGCCATTTACATAGACCGATCGTTCGTTCTAATAAAATGCTGATTGCCGGGAGTCGTCCATGTGATGCGATCGAAAAGTTCCGGCGCAAAGGGAGGATTGGATGCTGCATCCCGAGGTGGAGAGCCTGGACTGGCCCGCGATCCAAAAGCTGCAGAGGAAGAGATTGGCGGAGCTCGGTGCGCGCCTTGCGGAAAGCCCGGAATGGGTCGACCATTTCGCCACGGCCGGCATGAACCCGCGCGACCTCGCTGCCGAAGACGGGCTGGAGAACGCGCCGTTCCTGGACAAATCGGCCCTGCATGAGCGCTATCCCTTCCCGTTCCTGACCGTGCCGATGGACCGGGTGCAGCGCTTCATGGCCACATCAGGCACAACGGGACTTCCGGTTCTGTTCGGCCTCACCGAAGCGGACTACACGAAGCTCATGCCGTACCAACTAGCGCGCATGCTGGCGGCCGCCGGGGTCCGGCGGGGCCAACGGGCCTATCAGGGCTATGGCTATGGGCTGTGGATCGGCGGCCCCGCGCTTGATACGGGCTTTGCCGCGCTGGGCTGCACCACATTCCCGATCGGGCCAGGGCGCGCCGAACTGGCGGTGCGCTGGTTGCGCGACCACGGCTATGAGGTGGCCTCCATGTCGCCGCTCTGGCTCATGACCCTGATCACCCAGGCCAAGCAGATGGGCATCGATCCCAAGACGGACTGGTGCCTCAAAGTGGGCATTCTCGGCGGCCAGTCCGTCTCGACCGAATTCCGCGCCCAGCTCGAAGCCGAAATGCCCGAGGGCTTCATGAGCCACAACATCTACGGCACGACCGAAGCCGGCGGCCCGATCCTGGCGATCTCGACCCCCTATACCCACGGGGATGACGAGCTGCAGCTCATGAACGAGGACACGGTGATCACCGAGATCCTCGATCCCGCCACCTTGAAACCGATTGAGCCGGGAGAGGTGGGCGAGATCGTCGTCACCACATTGTGCCGCGAGGCCTCGCCGGTGGTGCGCTGGCGCACCCGCGACCTGGTGCGGCTGTCGCCGAACCCTTTCGATTGTCCGTCTGGGCGGCGCGGCATGCGCAAGATCGGCCGCATCATCGGCCGCACCGACGACATGATCAAGGTGAAGGGGGTGATCGTCTTCCCCTCGCAGGTGGAGGATATCGTCGCCAAGACGCCCGGCACCGTGAAGGAGGCCTGGCAGATCTATATCGACAAGCAGCGCACCACCATCGGCACGATGTGCGTGGCCGTGGAGGCGGCGCGCGGTGCGGGCCGGCCGCCCGCGCAGATCGTGGACGAGATCAGGCGCGAGATTCAGGCCCGGCTCGGTATCAACGTGCAGGTGGAGTGCCTGGAGGAGGGTGCCTTGCCGCGCTATGAGGCCAAGGCAACCCGGGTGCTGCACCGGGCGGAGGTTGCCTGAGGTGGAAGCGAGGGCGGGGCGGTTCAAGCACATCCTGAATGTGGAGGACATGCGCCGGGAGGCATGCCGCCGGCTGCCGCGCGCCATCTTCGACTTCATCGATGGCGCGGCGGAAGATGAGGTATCGCGTCGCCGCAACCGCATGCAGTTCGAGGACTGGGGCTTTGTGCAGCGGGTGCTGAACGACGTAAGCCGGGTGGACATGTCGCTCGAGCTGTTCGGCCGGCGCTATGCGGCGCCCTTCGGCATCGGGCCAACCGGGCTTGCGGGCCTTGCCTGGCCACGGGCGGAAATCCTGTTGGCCAAGGAAGCCGTCGGTGCGGGCATTCCCCTCTGCCTCAGCACCGTCTCCAGCGTGCGGCTGGAGGAAGTGGCGGACGCCGCGGGCCCGGGCGCCTGGTTCCAGCTCTACATCTTCCGTAACCGCGACTTGTCCCGCAGCCTGCTGGCCCGGGCAAAGACGGCAGGTTTTGAGGTGTTGGTGCTGACGGTAGACTGCGCCACCGGCGGCAATCGCGAGCGCGACCCGCGTAACGACTTCATGCTGCCCTTGAAGCTCACCCGCCGCAACGTGCTCGACACGCTGCGGCATCCGGGATGGCTGATGCGCCTTGCCAAATCGGGCGCGCCGCGGCCGGAGAACATGGTGGAAGCGGCCACCGGGGCAGGCGCAAGCGCTCAGGGGCTGGTCGCCTTCATGAATTCCCAGCTCGACCCCTCGGTGACATGGACCGATGTGGCCGAGTTCACCGCCCTGTGGAAAGGGCCGGTCATCATCAAGGGACTGCTCAGCGTGCACGACGTGCTGCGTGCCGCTGACATCGGCGCATCGGGTGTGATCCTGTCCAATCATGGCGGCCGGCAGCTCGACGGCGCGGTGTCGCCGCTCACCGTGCTGCCGGAGATCCGTCAGCAGCTGGGAAACCGGCTCACCATCCTGTGCGACAGCGGCTTCCGGCGGGGAACAGACATCATCAAGGCCCGGGCGCTTGGGGCCGATGCGGTGCTGATGGGGCGCAACACGCTGTATGGCGCCGGGGCGGCGGGGGCGGCCGGCATTGCCCATGTGATCAGGATTCTGAAGACGGAGCTCGAACGGGCCATGACCTTGCTGGGTGCCGCCTCCCTCTCCGAGATCACCCCCGAGCATGTGCGCTATCTGGGTGCGGCGCATCTCGCCGAGGTGAGCGCACCAGCGAACTACGCCGTCCTGCAACGGCGAATGGAGGCGGCCATGTGAGCGCCTCACCGGGCCTGCTTCTCGCGAAAAATTGCCTCGGGCAGTGCCGATCCCTATAGTCCCGCATCTGATCATCAAGACAGGTAGTCCTGTGGCGAGAACGCGTTCCCCGGAATTCGACAACATCCAGGCCTCGATCATCGAGAAGACCGCTGCGCTGTTTGCCTCGCGCGGCTATGCGGCCACCTCGATCGGCGACATCGCGGCCGCCTGCAACTGCTCGAAGTCGCGCCTCTATCATTATTTCGAGTCCAAGGAGGCGATCCTGTCCGAGATGCTCACCGAGCATGTGGACAAGCTGCTGGAGCGTTGCCGCGAGACGCTGCAGCGGCATGAGGACCCGGTGGAGCGGTTCCACGAGCTCATCCGCCTGTTCCTGGACGTTTATGCGGTCTCGGGCAACAAGCACGTGGTGCTGCTCACCTGCCTGCAGTTCCTGCCCGAGGACAAGCGCAAGGAAATCGTGGAGAAGCAGCGGGCGCTGATCGCCACGGTGCGCGATATCCTAGTCCGCATCCGCCCGGACATGCCGCAGGACGCGCAGGTCACGCATGCGGACACCATGCTGTTCTTCGGCATGATCAACTGGACCTACACCTGGTACAAGCCGCAAGGCTCGATCCAGCCGGGCGAGTTGGCGGAACGGGCGGTGGACATCTTTCTCGACGGCTACCGCCATATCGCGGCGCCGAAGGCGAAGTCCGCGAAGCGGTCCGGCGCGCGCTGAGCGGAAGGCGCGGGGAGGTGAGCGTCGTTCTCTGGAAAATTAATTGATCGACCGTTCGTTCTATGCATAAATGAATCGAGAAAGCCGAGCCCGTTGAGCCACCGCTAGAGAAAATGGGCTCCGGGCAGCATCTCGGCGAATGGGGAGCCCTGCCGCGCATGGCCAGCAAAGCAGCCGAAATGGACAGCATCTACCGCTCCTCGGCCGGAGAGTTGATGGTGACCGGCACCCAGGCTCTGCTCCTGGCGATGATCCGCCAGCGCCGGTTCGATCGGGCGCGCGGCCTGAACACCGCCGGCTTCATCAGCGGCTATCGCGGCTCGCCCCTGTCCAGCCTCGATACCGAGGCCTGGCGCGTGGCGAAGGACCTGGCGGCGGAAGACATCCGCTTTCAGCCTGGCATCAACGAGGACCTGGCGCTGACCGCCGTATGGGGCACGCAGCAGACCGCGCTTGATCAACGCGCCAAGGTCGAGGGCGTGTTCGCCATGTGGTACGGCAAGGGCGCCGGGCTCGATCGTTGTGGCGACGCGCTGCGCCACGCCCATGGGGCGGGCTCATCCCGCAGCGGCGGCGTACTGGTGGTTGCGGGCGATGACCATGCGCTGAAGTCGTCGAGCCAGGCCTATCATTCCGAGCCCACCTTCATCGACATGCAGATGCCGGTGCTCTATCCGGCCGACATTCAGGAGCTCTTGGACTATGCGGTGCTCGGCTTCGAGATGTCGCGCTATTCCGGGTGCTATGTCGGCCTCAAGGTGCTGGCGGAGCATGTGAACTCGACGGCAATCGTCGATGTGGGCCTCGAGCGGATTTCGCTGGCCCATCCGCGCGCACTGGGGCCGGACAACGACCGCTGGATCCGCTGGCCCGATCCGTGGCCCGAGGTGGAGCGGCGCTTGTTCGGCGTGAAGCTGCCGGCCGCGCTGGACTTCGCCCGTGCCAACCAGCTCAACCGCGTGATGGTGCAGGCGGCCGCGCCGCGCCTCGGCATCGTGGTCGCGGGCAAGTCCTATCTCGACCTCAAGCAGGCGCTGCGCCTCGCTGACCTGTCACTGGACGAGGCGGGTGAGCGCGGCCTCTCAATCTACAAGATCGGCATGCCATGGCCGGCGGACGAGGCGGCGCTCGCCACCTTCTGCCTGGGCAATGAGACGATCCTGATCATCGAGGAGAAGCGCGATCTCCTTGAGAGCCAGGTCAAATCCGCGCTCTATCCCTTCGCCGGTCAGCAGCGGCCAGCGGTGCTGGGCCGGTGCGACCGTGAGGGCGAGCCGCTGTTCCCCATGGTAGGCGAGCTGTCGGCGGAGATGATCCTTGCGGCGCTCGCGCCCGAAATTGCCGACAGGCTGGATGAGCGCCGCCGCGCGCTAATCCAAGCGGTGCTGCATCAGCCCCCCGCGCCGGCAGCGGTGCTGCCGCCGCGGGCGCCCTATTTCTGCTCGGGATGCCCGCACAACAGCTCCACGGTGGTGCCGGAGGGCAGCCGGGCGCTCGGCGGTGTCGGCTGCCATTTCATGGCCACCGGCATGGACCGCAGCACCGACACCTTCACCCAGATGGGCGGCGAGGGCGTGCCATGGATCGGCACCGCGCCATTCACCGAAACGGACCATGTGTTCGTGAACCTGGGGGAGGGCACCTATTTCCACTCTGGCAGCCTGGCGATCCGCGCCGCCGTCGCGGCTGGGGTGAACGTCACCTACAAGATCCTCTACAATGACGCGATCGCCATGACCGGCGGCCAGCCGGTGGACGGCAAGCTTTCTGTCGCCGACATCGTGCGCCAGGTGCAGGCGGAAGGCGTGAAGCGCATCGCCGTCGTGGCCGAGGATATGGACGGCTACCACGCGCGGACCGGCCTGCCTGCAGCGGTGCCGGTCTCGGGCCGGGAGCAGCTGCAACAGGTGCAGGACGAGCTGCGCCGGGTGCCTGGCGTATCGGTGCTGATCTATGACCAGGTCTGCGCCACGGAGAAGCGGCGGCGGCGCAAGCGCGGCACCATGGCGCAAGCCGAGACGCGGGTGCTGATCAATGACCGGGTGTGCGAGGGCTGCGGCGATTGCTCCGTACAGTCGAACTGCCTGTCGGTGGTGCCGGTCGAAACCGAATTCGGGCGCAAGCGCGCCATCGATCAGACGAATTGCAACCAGGACCTCTCCTGCCTCAAGGGCTTCTGCCCGAGCTTTGTGACCATCGAGGGCGCGAGCCTGCGCAAGCCGGTGCTCGACCCGGCGCTGCTCGACGAGGCCGCCATTCCCGAACCGCCGCTGCCGCCGCTTCCCGCCAGCGGCGCCTACGATATGCTGATTGCCGGCGTGGGCGGCACCGGCATCGTCACGGTGAGCACTTTGCTGGCCACGGCCGCCCGGACGCAGGGCCATGCCTTTACCGTACACGACAAGCTGGGCATGGCGCAAAAATACGGGGCGGTGAACAGCCATCTGCGGCTGGCTGTTTCCCCCGGTCAGCTCGATGCCGTGCGGATTGCGCGCGGGGCGGCGCGGGTGCTGATCGGCGGCGATCTGAGGGTTTCGGCCGAGCCGGCCATGCTCGATCTGGTCGCCCGCGAGAATGGGAGCCTGGTCATCGCCAGCGAGCAGGCGGTCGGCGGTGAGTTCGTCCGCAATCCGGATTACGACTTCCAGTCCCACGCGCTGCAGAGGACGCTGGAACGGCTTGCGCCAGGCCGCACCCATCTTATCCCGGCCAGGCACCTCGCCCAATCGCTGCTGGGCGATGAGATCGGCGCCAACCTGATCCTGGTGGGCTATGCCTGGCAGCAAGGGCTGATCCCGATTCCGCGCGAGGCCATTCATCAGGCGATTGTGCAGAACGGGGTGGCGGTCAAGCTCAATCAGGCCGCCTTCGCGCTGGGCCGGCGTTATGCGCACGAGCCGGAAGCCGTCCTCCGCCGGCTGGAGCGTGCGCGTGCGCCGCTTCCGCAGGAGATGACTTGGCAGGCGTTGGCCGAGCATCGGGCAGCCGAGCTCACGCGCTATCAGAATGCGGCCTATGCCAGGCGCTATCGCCGGCTCGTCGATCTGGTGGCCGCGGCCGAAGCGCGGGCCATCGGGGCGCCCGGCGCCCTGGCCCATGCGGTGGCCGAGAATTTCGCCAAGCTGATGGCCTATAAGGACGAGTATGAGGTGGCGCGCCTCTACACGGACGGCCTGTTCCAGCAGGCGCTTGAGAAGACCGTCGCAGCCACCGGCAGGGTCCATTTCCATCTGGCGGCACCGCTGATCGCCCGACGCGATCCGTTGACCGGCCTGCCGCGAAAACGCCGCTTCGGGCCGTGGATGCTGCACCTGTTCCGGCTGCTGGCGCGGATGAAGGGCCTGCGCGGCACCGCGCTCGACCCGTTCGGATGGCATCCCGACCGGCGCGAGGAGCGCGCCCTGATCGCGGAATACGAAGCGGACCTTTCGCGCATTGCCGCAGCGCTAAAGCCAGAAACGCACGGGCCGGCGGTGGAGTTTGCCCGCCTGCCGCAGCGCATCCGCGGCTATGGGCATGTGAAAAAGGCGGCGATCGAGGCGGTGCGCCCCAAACGCGAGCAGCTGCTTGCCGCTTTTGCCGCCGGGCCGGCGAACCCGCCGCTGCCGGTTGCCGCCGAATGACCGAACCGAGGGGACAATAGGGGAGACAACAATGAAGAGAGCACTCGTCTTAAAGTTGGGTCTTGCCGCTTCCATGTTCTGGGGCATCAGTGCCGGGCAGGCCGAGGAACCGGTGAGCGTCAAGCTCAGCTACATCGTCGACCATCCGGCCATCGAGGCGGCCAAGAACGGCATCCTGGCCGCGCTGAACAAGGCGGGCTATGTGGACGGCAAGACCATGGCGCTGGAGGTGCAGAGCGCCCAGGGCAACATGAGCACCCAGGCCCAGATCAACAGCAAGTTCGTGGGCGACAAGCCCGACCTGATCATCGCCATCTCGACGCCCAGCGCGCAGACCGCCATGGCGGCGACGAAGGACATCCCAATCGTGTTTGCGGCGGTGACCGACCCGCTCGCGGCGGGGCTGGTGGACAGCTATGAGGCACCGGGCCGCAACCTCACCGGCGCGAGCGACATGACCCCGATCGACAAGCATATGGAACTCGTCCGCAGGATCGTGCCCGACGTGGCGACGATCGGGGTCATCTATAATGGCGGCGAGGCGAATTCCGTCGCTCAGGTGGAGGTGGTCAAGGCGGAGGCGGCCAAGGCGGGCCTCAAGGTGGTGGAGGCAACGGCCACCCAGTCGAGCGCCGTGCTGGATGCGGCCCGCAGCCTGGTCGGCAAGGTGGATGCGATCTATGTCCCGACCGACTCGACCGTGGTCAGCGCCATCGAGGCGGTGGCGCGAGTGGGCGGCGAAGCCGACATTCCGGTGATCGCCGGGGACACTGGCTCGGTTGAACGGGGCGCGATCGCGGCCCTGGGCTTCGATTATTTCGACATCGGCCTGGCCGCCGGCGACTATGCGGTGGCGGTGCTGAAGGGCGAGAGCCCGGCCAAGCTGCCGGTGCGCTTCATCGACAGGCTGCAGCTGTACCTGAACCCCAAAGCGGCGGCGGCCATGGGCGTGACCCTGCCGGATTCCCTGGTCAAAGAAGCCACCCGGGTGATCGAATAGCCATGACCCTGTTCGCCTTCATGGGCGCCGTGGAAGCCGGGCTGATCTTCAGCCTGGTGGGCATGGCGGTGTACTTGTCGTTCCGGGTGCTCGATTTCCCCGACCTCACTGTGGACGGCAGCTTCCCGCTCGGTGCGGCCATTGCCGCGGTGGGCATCATGCACGGCATCGATCCGTTCGCCGCGACCGCGCTCGCCATGGTGGCGGGATTCTTGGCCGGCCTGGTCACCGCGGTCCTGCATGTGCGCCTCAACGTGCTGCACCTCCTGGCCAGCATCCTGGTGATGCTGGCGCTCTATTCGGTGAACCTGCGAATCATGGGCCGGCCGAACCTGCCGCTGCTTGCGGCCGACACGGTGTTCACCCCGCTGCAGGCTCTGCCGATACCGGGTTATCTGGCCCTGCCGCTCGCGTTGGCGGTCGTGGTGCTGGCGGCGAAGCTCGTTCTGGACTGGTTCCTTGCAACCGAGATCGGCCTTGCTTTGCGGGCGGCCGGCGCCAACAGCCGCATGGCGGCGGCCCACGGCATCGAGCGCGGCGGCATGGTGGCGCTTGGGCTCGGCCTCTCCAATGCCTATGTGGCGCTGGCCGGCGCCTTGTTCGCCCAGGCGCAGGGCTTTGCCGACGTGGGCATGGGCGTCGGCGTCATCATCATCGGGCTGGCGGCCGTCATTCTGGGTGAGACGCTGCTTCCGACCCGCACCGTGATACTGGCCACTGCCGCGGCGGTGGTGGGCAGCCTGATCTACCGTATCGCCATCGCCTTCGCGCTGAATCTGGATGCCATCGGCTTGCGCGCCCAGGACCTCAATCTGGTGACGGCCGTGCTGGTCGTTATCGCCATTGCCGCCGCCAAGCTCACGCAACCCGGGTGGATGGCGGCGGGCAGGGCAGTCCGGGTGCGGCAGCTTCCCGTTGCGAGGGGTGCGCGCGAAGATGCTTGAGGCCTTTGGCATCGAAGTCGTGTTCAACGCGGGCACGCCGCTTGAAAACCATGCCTTGCGCGGCATCGACCTCACCATTGCGGAGGCCGAATTCGTCACGGTGATCGGCACCAATGGCGCGGGTAAGTCGACCTTGCTCGGGGCGCTTGCCGGTGACATCCGGCCCCGGGCCGGATCGATCAGGATCGACGGGGAGGATGTGACCGAGAGCGATGCCGCCCGGCGCGCTCGCCTCGTGGGCCGTGTGTTCCAGGACCCGCGCGCCGGCACCTGCGAGGGGCTGACGATTCTGGAGAACCTCGCCATCGCAGCGGCCCGTAACCGGCGTCGCAGCCTGCGTGGTGCCACCGCCCGGCGCGACTATGAACACTACCGCGAGCGCCTGCGCGAGCTCGGCTTGGGCCTCGAGAACCGGATCAATGACCGGGTCGGCCTGCTGTCGGGCGGACAGCGGCAAGCGCTCAGCCTGCTGATGGCTTGCCTCGTGCCGAACAAGGTGCTGCTGCTGGACGAGCATACCGCCGCGCTCGACCCGCATGCGGCCGCCAATGTGCTCGAGCTGACCGACCAGCTTGCCGCGCGCAACCGGCTCACCGTGCTGATGGTGACCCACAGCATGAGCCAGGCGCTCGCCCACGGCACCCGCACGGTGATGCTGCACGAGGGCAGGGTATTGTTCGACCTGCCGCAGGACCGGAAGCGGTCAATGACCAGCAGCGACCTGCTCGACCTCTTCAAGCAGGCGCGCGGCGTGCCGGTGGATGATGATGCGATGGTGCTGGGATAGAGCGTGATCCCGAAAAGTGGACACCGGTTTTCGGAAAAGATCACGCGAAGAAGGTTGAGTGATGCCGTTCCAGATCTTCTGTCTCGATGATCCGCATAAGCCCGGCTTGCGCAGCCAGATCAGGGCGCGGCACTTGCGCTACATGATCGCCCATCGCGACCGCATCCTGTTTGGCGGCCCGATGAAAGCTGAGGACGGTATCACCTCGATCGGCAGCGCCTTCGTGCTGGATTATGACAGCCGCGCGGAGGTGGACCGCTTCCTGGCGGAGGAGCCCTATATGCAAGCGGGCCTGTTCAGCGCGGTGCAGATCCATCCTCTGGTGGTCATGGTTCCGGAGCAGAATGCCGGCTTCCTCGAAGAGGAGCTCAAGCGGGAGCTTGCCGCCGCGCGATCCCAGACCGTCCAGCATAGCCCCAGGCCAAACCGCTAGCAGCCCGCACGCTCCGGAACGCTCGCCAATCTTCGCCGTTACAACAGAAATCCGGTGTTCGCGAGGGTCCTGCCATGTCGAGCTTCGAACAACGGCGCCGGCATATGGTGGATGCGCAGCTGGCGCGTCGGGGTGTCCGCGACGCGCATGTGCTCAATGCCATGCGCTCAGTGCCGCGGGAAGAGTTCGTTTCGCCGGGGCTTGCCGAGTTCGCCTATGAGGATGCGCCGCTGCCGATCGCCGAAGGGCAGACGATTTCCCAACCCTTCATCGTCGCGGAGATGATCGAGGCGGGCGAAGTCAAGCCGGGCGATAAGGTGCTCGAGGTGGGGGCGGGCTCGGGCTATGCGGCCGCTGTGCTCGGGCAGATCGCCGACAGGGTCTACGGGATCGAACGCCATCCTGGCTTGGTGGATGCGGCGCGGGAACGATTCCAGCGGCTGGACTACCGCAATATCGAGCTGCGGGTTGGCGATGGCTCGCAGGGCTGGGCGGAAGCGGCGCCGTTCGATGCGATCCTGGTGGCGGCCGGCGGGCCGCGGGTGCCGGAAGCCTTGAAGGCGCAGCTGGCCATCGGTGGCCGGCTCGTCATTCCGGTGGGCAGCGAGCGCGCGCAGACGCTCCTCAAGATCACCCGGGTGAGCGAGGACGAATACCGCGAGGAGGAGCGCGGGTTGGTGGCCTTCGTGCCGCTCATCGGCGAGCATGGATGGTCGGAAGGCCACGGCCTAGGCCGCGGCCTGGGCCGCGGCCCAAGTTCCGGCGCCAAGCCCGGGTCTCAGGCGCACACGCTCGAAGAGATGATCGCCGATGCCGCCGAACCCTTGCCTGATTTGGATGATCCTCGCTTCGGCGCCCTATTCGATCGATGGGCGAACTGCCGCGTGGTGCTGCTGGGCGAGGCGAGCCACGGCACATCGGAGTTCTACTGCGCCCGCGCCGCCATCACCCGGCATCTCGTCGAGAAGCACGGGTTCACCATCGTGGCGGTGGAGGCGGACTGGCCCGATGCGGCCGCCGTGGACCGCTATGTCCGCCACCGTCCGGGCCCGGCCACCGGCGAGCTGCCGTTTCAGCGCTTCCCTACCTGGATGTGGCGCAACGCCGAGGTTGCCGGGCTGGTGGAATGGATGCGCGCGCACAACGAGACGGTGACCGAGCCCGAGTGGCGCGCCGGCTTCCACGGCCTCGACCTCTATAACCTGCGCGGCTCCATTGCCGCCGTGCTGGACTATCTCGACCGGGTGGACCCCGGGGCGGCGCGAGCCGCGCGTGAGCGCTATGGCTGCCTCACGCCCTGGCAGAGAGATCCAGCCACCTATGGCCGCGCCGTGCTCACGCAGGGGTACAGGACGTGCGAGGCTGCCGTGATCGAGCAGTGCCAGGCGCTGTTGCGAAAGCAGCTTGAATACGCGCAGCAGGACCAAGAGAGCTTCCTCGATGCGGCGCAGAACGCGCGGCTGATCGCCTCGGCCGAACGCTACTACCGCATTATGTATTACGGCGGTGCGGAAAGCTGGAACCTGCGTGACACCCATATGTTCGAGACGCTGGAGCACCTGCTCGCGGCAAAGGGCGAGGGGGCGAAGGCGGTGGTGTGGGCGCACAACTCGCATATTGGCGACGCGCGCTTCACCGACATGGGCATCACCCGCGAGGAGCTGAACCTGGGCCAGCTCTGCCGCGAGCGGTTCGGGAAAGAGGCGGCGCTCATCGGCTTCGGCACCCATTCCGGGACGGTGGCCGCGGCCAGCGATTGGGGCGGCGACATGGAGGTGAAGCGGGTGCTGCCCTCGCGCACCGATAGTTATGAGCGCCTGTGCCATGCCGCGGGCTTGCCCCGCTTCCTGCTGGACCTGGGCGAGGATAAGCACCCCGATCTGCGCCAGAAGCTGCTGCACCCGCGGCTCGAGCGCTTCATCGGCGTGATCTACCGGCCGGAGACCGAGCTGTGGAGCCATTATTCGGAAGCGAGCCTGCCGCAGCAATTCGATGCCTATGTCTGGTTCGACGAAACGACCGCAGTGACACCGCTCGGGCCAGAGCATGCCAAGCCGGGCACGCCGGAGACCTATCCGTTCGGGGTTTAGAGCTGTTAGGGACAGGAGGACGACATGGATGAGAAGACGCATAGGTCGCACAAGCCGGCCAGCGGCAGCGACAAGAGCAGTGGGCCGGCAAAAGGCGGTGATCACGCCCGCAAAGCACAGGAATGGGGCGGCGGCTCCAAGGCCTCGAAGGGGCCGGTCACGACTGCCGACAAGCGCAACGAGAATTCCAGCGCGAAGAGTTGATCGCCGTGCCATCGATGGCCATCGGCTCAGGGCAAGATCTCAATCGGCGTGTTGTCAGGAACCGCCTGCCAGATTTCCTCGATCTCCGCATTGGTCACCGCAATGCATCCGGCGGTCCAATCCACGTGCCGGTGTAGGCTGCCGAGCCAGCCAAGTCCGTTCCGGATGCCATGGATCATGATGTCGCCGCCTGGCGATTGACCCCGTGCGGCGGCGCGTTGCACATCTTGCGGTCCGGGGTAGCTGATGCGGAGCGACAGGTGATAAGCGCTGTTCGGATTGCGTCCGCTGATCCGATAGGAGCCTTCGGGCGTTCTGTTGTCGCCTTCCCGTTGCTTTGGAGCGAGTCCCCCGCGACCCAGCGCGACGGCATAGGTCTTCAGCGGCTGGCCATCGCGAAGCAGCGTCATGGTCCGCTCCGACTTTTGGACGATGACGTGATCGGCCTTCGCATCGAAGGGCAGCGGCGGCAACTCGGCGCCCGGCTCAACCGCCGGGACAAGGAGCGCTCCGGCGGCCAGGATCAGGCCGGCTGCCAGACCGGCCACCATCATCGGCAAGGACCGGCTTTGGAAATTCCTCATTTCTCAACCCTGCCCGAAGAATGCCACCTCCGGGAGTCCTTCCATATGCAGGATGTGAGATCAAGGGGCCAACCCCCCGCGGGGGAACGTGACCCGGGCCGGAAAATGCGCTAGATCCAGCCCATGCCGTCCGCTTCTGTCATCGTGCGGCGCCTTAAGTCAGGCGACGTGCCGCTGTTTCGCAAGCTGAACATTCTGTTCGGCGAAGCCTTCGCCGAGCCCGACACCTATGGGGCCGAACCGCCGAGCGATGCCTACCTGGAAGGCCTGCTTGCGAAAGAGCACGTCTGCGTTCTCGTGGCGCTTATAGGCGGCGAGGTGGTAGGCGGGCTCGTGGCCTACGAGCTCGACAAGTTCGAGCGGGCCCGGCGCGAGGTTTACATTTACGACCTTGCGGTGAGCGAGCCGCATCGCCGGCAGGGTATCGCCACTGCCCTGATCGGGCACTTGCGCGAGATTGCCGCCCGCCGCGGGGCCTGGGTGATCTATGTGCAGGCCGATTACGGTGACGACCCGGCCATTGCCCTTTATGAGAAGCTCGGCACCCGGGAAGAAGTGCTGCACTTCGATATCCCGGTGGAGACTGGTCAGGATTAGCCCCCCTGTTTCGAGCTCAGTCCTTCCCGCGCGAGCACCATGACCGCGAGAGGGATCACCGTCCTCTGTGGTTCGCCGCCGAGCCGCTCGGCGGTGACCGACGCCAGCGCGTTCATGAAGACCCGGGGGAAGTCGTTCCCGCGGCCGGGCTCCAAGCCAAGCGCGAGGGTCGGGAACACGGCTGCGCGCAGGAAGGCAGTCCAGCCGGCCGCGAAGGCATGGGCATCGCCATCGGCCTCGAACTGTCTCCACAGGCGGTCCTCCCCATGGAAGATGTCGAGATGCTCGACCGACAGGCCCTGAAACGAGCCGGTTTCGGCAAAGGGCGCCATTAGGTCGGCGCGGCTGCGGGCAACCACGGGCAGGGCCATGCGCCGGACCTCGGCCATGGTGATCAGGCCTTGCTCCGCGAGATCGAGCAGTGCCCCATACAAGGCCGCCAGCACCGCCTCATAGCCGAACGCACCGGTGGCGTCCAAGGCCATGGTCTCCACCACCAGCCGTCCGCCGGGCCGTAGCTCGCGGGCGCGGCGCAGAAGGAATGTCCGCCAATCCTCGTCCGCCTGGCGGGCGTAGGCGGCACGCGCCGTCTCATCCGCGCTGTAGGCCACCTGGACATGATCCGGGATCGAGCCCGGGCTTCGGCTCAGCCACTGCACCGCCCAGGAGCTCCAACCCAGCGTGACGCTGGCGGAGGGAAGCACCTGGTCGTAGAACGATCTGCCCACCGCGAAGGCGAAGGTCGGCTCGGCCTGGTGGAGATAGCGCGCCGGATCCTGGTTCAGCACCTGGAAAAGGCTAGAGAAATCAGAACTGGGCTGGTCGATATGCACGACTGATATGGCCCGTTCCGCACCGGTCCTCTCCCGAAGAGCGGGTATGGCCGCCGCCACCGGCGCAAGCGAGTTGCGCCCTTCGGACGAGCCATAGTCGGCAATGAGGAGCCATTCTCGTCCAGGCGGCAAGGCAACCTCGCGCGCCGCCCGAACGAAAAGCGGCAGCGCCGGCGCCGACCCTGCCGCCTGCACGCTCGAACTCCGGTTGTAGGCGCCGTGCCCTTCCATGGGCGCAATGAAGCCACCGCCGGTCATGAAGATCTCCGGGCCGACCCCTTCAGGCCGTTTTGCCCATGGTGCCGCCATTGCTGGTCAGATTGCAACATGTGATGGCTTTTGGATCGATAGCCAAGCGAGTGGCGGCTATAATGGCGAGGAATGGAACCAGCGCCAGGCTGCAACAGAGATGTCGCTGCGGAAATTGCTTCCTTCGCCGAATGCCATCTTCATGTTCGAGGCGGCTGCTCGCCACCTGAACTTCACCCGGGCGGCGCGCGAGTTCAACGTGACTCAATCGGCGGTCAGCCGCATGATCGGCCGGCTTGAGCAGCATCTTGGTGTAAAGCTGTTCATCCGGTCGCCGACCGGCATCGCGCTCTCGGACGATGGCCGGCTGCTTTACAATTCGGTCGGCAACGGCTTTCAGCAGATCGAGATCGCGCTCGATGAGATCCGGGCGCGGCACGGGGATGCGGGCACGGTGACGCTCTCGCTCTCATCGGCCTTTGCCATGCACTGGTTCATGCCGCGCTCCGACCGCTTCCAGGCCGCCTTTCCCGGCATCGACCTGCGCTTCCAGCTCGCCTGGGGCGAGCCAGCTGGCCCCGTGGACGACGTGGATCTCGCGATCCGGCACAATCAGCCGTCCAGTTCGGACGCAGACGCCTGGGTGCTGATGGAGGAGGTGGTGCTTCCCGTGTGCAGCCCAAGCTATTTGGCCGAACATGGCGGACTTGGCCCCTGCGCGGACATGCACAAGCACACGCTGGCCCATCTTTCCGGGTCGGTACGGGTGCCCTGGCAGCGCTATCTCGCGGAATTCGGCTATCCCGCGCCGACCGGGAGCCGGAGCCTGATCTTTTCCGACTATTCCCTGGTGATCCAGGCTGCCGTCAAGGGCCGCGGCGTCGCGCTCGGCTGGTGGCACGTGGTGGCGCATGAGCTGCTGCAGAAAGGCTTGGTGGAGGCGAGCCCTCACTGGCTGCATACCGGCGATCACTATTGGCTCGTGGCCTCGGCCCGGCGCCCCCTGCGCAAGCCGGCGGCGCTGGTGCGCGACTGGCTGCTGAGCGAAATGGAGACCCTGCGGCACGAGGTGCTACGCTCGTGACGATCCAGGAGCCCATGACCTGAAGTCATCGGCACCTGACTATTTCGCGGCGTGCGCAGGCGACGGCCATCCTCTATGGTCATGATCAACCGGCCGCCCCCACGAGTATGGCAGGATCGGACGCGCAAAGCAGGGGAGCCGTCGTGCACGCCATTCCGGGCCAGGGCCGCAAGATCGAGGAAACGGCCACTCTCGCCCGGCATCGGCCGTTGCGGCACCGGCTGGATCCGCTGCTGCGCCCTGCTTCCGTTGCCTTTGTCGGCGCGTCGCCACGGCCGGATACGCCCGGCAATACCATGGTGCGGGATGCCGCGCGCGATGGCTTTGGCGGCCGCCTCTATGCGGTGAATCCAAAATACGACGCCGTGGAAGGGGTCGCCTGTTTTCCCGATCTGGCGAGCCTGCCCGAGACGGTCGAGCATGTGGTTCTGGGCGTGGCGAACGAGGCGCTGGAGGAGCACCTGCTGGGCGTGGTCCGCCATGGCGCAAGGGCGGCAACCATTTTCGCAAGCTGCGACCTGACCGGCAGGCCGGATGATCGCCTAGCTGCCCGGATTGCCGATATCGCCCGTGAGGCGGGCCTTGCGATCTGCGGCGGCAACGGTATGGGCTTCCTCAACCCGCCGCTGGGCTTGCGGGTCTCCGGCTATGCGGCGGGCCCGCGGCTCAAGCCGGGCGGCACCGCCTTCATCACCCAATCGGGCTCGGCGTTCAGCGCCCTTGCCTATAGCGACCGGCGGTTGAAGTTCTCGCTCTGCGTATCGAGCGGGCGCGAGCTGACCACGACAGCGGCCGACTATGTGGATTGGGCGCTCGATCAACCGGAAACCCAGGTGATCGGCCTCTTTCTGGAGACGGCCCGGCAGCCCGAGCTGTTCATGCGCGCCCTGCAGAAGGCGGACGAGCGGGACGTTCCGGTGGTGGTCCTCAAGGTCGGCCGGACCGAGCTCAGCGCCGGCTTTGCCGCCAGCCATAGCGGTGCCATCGCCGGCGATGATGCGGCCTATGAAGCCCTGTTCAACAAATGGAGCGTGGTGACCGTCGACACGCTGGATCAGCTGGCCGCCAATCTGCTGCTGTTCGCTGTTGGCAGGCCCGCCGCGCCAGGGGGCCTCGCCAGCCTGCATGATTCCGGCGGCGAGCGGGAGATGGTTGCCGACCTTGCCGCCAAATTCGCCGTGCCGTTCGCGGCGGTCTCCCAACAGACGCTCGATGCCTTGCGGCCCCATCTCGATAGCGGCCTCAAGCCGGCCAACCCGCTGGACGTGTGGGGATCGGGGCGCGACTTCGAGCATCACGTGGAAGCCTGCATGGCCGCCATGCTCGCCGATCCGGACACCGCCCTTGGCGTGCTATTCCAAGACGTTCGCGACGGCTCCTATATCGCCGAGGGCTTCACCCGGGCCGTGATCCGCGCGAGCGCCGGGAGCGACAAGCCGGTGGCGGTGGTGACCAACTATGCCGGCGTCAATCACCGGTCGATTGCGCTGGCGACCACCGAGGCGGGCGTGCCAGTGATCGACGGCACCGAGGAGGGGCTGCACGCGATCCGAAGCCTTTTACGCCTGCGCGACCGCAAGCGCACGGCGCATGAGCACCTGCCGCCGGTTGCCGATCATGTGAAGCATCGCTGGCGGGCGCGGCTGATGCGCGGAGCGCCGCTCGATGAGCTGGAGGGCCTGGCGTTGCTTGCCGATTACGGCATCCGGACCAGCCAAGCCTGTCTCGTGGACAGTGTGGAAGCGGCCATCGCGGCGGCGCGCCACATCGGCTTTCCCGTGGCGCTGAAGACCGCTGCGCCTGGCATTCTGCATAAAACCGAGGTCGACGGCGTGAAGCTTGGCCTTGCCGATGAGGCTTCGCTCATGGCCGCTTATGGGGATATGGTCCAGCGGCTTGGGCCGCGGGCGATCGTGGCGGAAATGGCGTCGCCGGGGATCGAGCTGGGGCTCGGCATGATCCATGACCCGCAGTTCGGACCATATCTGGTTGTCGCATCCGGCGGCATCTGGATCGAGCTCCTCAAGGATCGGGCCGTGGCCATGCCACCGGTGAGCCTGCAGCAAGCGGCCATGCTGGTTGGACAGCTCAAGCTTGCGCCGCTTCTCGACGGCCGTCGCGGCCTGGCTGCCGCCGATAAGCGGGCGCTTTACGAGGCGGTGGTGCGCTTCTCCCAAATCGGGGCCGATCTGGGCGATCTCATTGCGGAAATGGATGTGAACCCGCTGATCGTCAGCGAACACGGCTGCTTTGCGGTCGATGCGCTGGTGCTCGGCAAGGCAGCGCCTGATCAACAGGGCGCGGGAGTGGCAGGCGCATGAATTTCGAGCTGAGCGCGCGGGAAAAGGAGCTGGCGCGGCGGGGTCGCGCATTCTGCGACGACGTGCTGTTGCCCCTCGAGCTCATCACCGATGAGCACGGCGAGCTGCCCATGGAGCGGCGGGAGGCGGTCAAGCAGGCGGTGCGCGACTGGGGCCTGGCCGGCATCAACCACAGCCGGGAAGACGGCGGGCTGGGTCTCACCATGGTGGAGCAGACCGCCATCGAGGAGCAGTTGGGCCGCGCCACCAACGGCCTGTGGACCTGTGTGTGGCGCCCGCCGGTGAGCCTCAAATTCGGTACCGAGGCGCAGAAGAAGGCCTATCTGGTGCCGGCCTGCGGTGGCTATCGCCGTGGCGCCTTCGCCATTACCGAGCCGGACGCCGGCTCCGATCCGCGCCGGGTGAAGACCAGGGCCGATCTCAGAAACGGCACCTGGCATCTTTCCGGCGAGAAGTGGTTCGTCACCTCCTACAACGCCTCCGACTTCGTCATCGTCCACGCCCATGTGGATGGCGACCCGGACAAGCCGACCCTGTTCCTGGTGGACAAGCCGGCGGAGAACCTGACCCATGTCCGCTCGCCCAAGTTCATGCACAATTTCGCATTCGACCATGCCGAGCTGCACTTCGCCGAGACGCCGGTGGGGGAGGACAAGATGCTGGGCGCGATCGGCCAGGGGTTCGAGCTGACCAAGGACTGGTTCGTGGAGGCGCGGCTGCAAATCGCTTCCCACGCGATCGGCGCCGCGAGCCGGGCGGCGGAGATCGCCAATGACTATGCCACCACCCGGCACCAGTTCGAGCGGCCGATCCGCGACTTCCAGGGCATTGAGTTCATGCTCGCTGATATGGCGGTGGAGCTGTTCGCCGCCAAGTCGATGCTCTACCGGGTGGCCTGGGAGATCGACCAAGGGCTCGACCGCAAGCGGGTTCATGCCCATGCCAGTGCGCTCAAGCTCTATGCCTCGGAAGCGGCGGGGCGCATCATCGACAAGGCGCTGCAGGTCCTGGGCGGTCGCGGCTACATGCGGGAAAACCCAGTCGAGCGGCTCTATCGCGACATCCGTGTGGACCGCATCTGGGAAGGCACCTCCGAGATCCAGCGGGTGGTGGTGGCCGGGCAGATCCGGAAGCGGGGCCTGGGCATTTTCAGCGAGATCGATCCGGGGGTGGCTGCATGATGGTTCCGCGTCCGGCGTCAGGGGGCCCGTGATGGCTCGGCGGCACATCGAAACAGCCGCGCTGCTTGCTCCAGCGGTGATCACCCTGGCCGTGCTGTTCATCGTGCCGCTTGCGCGCCTGTTCTCGCTGGCCTTCACCGACCCAGGCGGCCCGTTCGCGACCTTTACGCTGCTCGCCGAAAGCCAGGTCTATCGCCGGGTGATGGTGAACACCTTCCTCGTGGCCATCGCCGTGACCGCCATTTCGGCAATTCTGGCCTGGCCTCTGGCTTATGTGCTGTCCCGCCTCAAGGGCATCTGGTTCGCGGTCGCGCTCTACGGCGTGCTGTTTCCCTTCTGGATCTCGGTCCTGGTCCGCACCTTCTCGTGGATGCTGCTGCTCGAGCGCAACGGGCCGGTGAACCGGCTGTTCATGGGACTGGGCCTCACCGACAATCCGCTGCCCCTGCTGTTCAACGACACCGGCGTGATGATCGGCATGATCCATATCCTGCTGCCCTACATGATCCTGCCGCTCTATGGGGCGATGGTTCGGGTCGATCCCCGCCTGCTGCAGGCCAGCGACGGGCTCGGGGCGAGCCTGTTCCAGACCTTCCGGCGCATCTACTTCCCGCTGTGCCTGCCGGGCCTGATCGGCGGAGCGACCTTCGTGTTCCTCCTGTCCCTGGGCTTTTTCATCACGCCGGCGCTGCTGGGCGGCGCCAACGCCATCACCCTGTCCATGCTCATCGCCAGCTTCGTGACCGACCGGCTCGCCTGGTCGCTGGCAGCCGCCGGGTCGCTCGCCCTCTTGGCCATGGTGTTCATAATCCTCGGGCTTACGGCAAGGCTGCTGCCGGTCGACAAGGGGATCTTCGCGCGATGAGCCGCCTGCCCCTGTCGCTGAGGATCATCTCCAATGCCTGCGCCAGCCTGGTACTGGCCTTCCTGGTGCTACCCATCCTTGCCGTCATTCCGGCTTCGTTCAACGCGGCGAGCTTCATTCATCTGCCGCCGCACGCCTATTCCGGGGTGTGGTACCAGCGGTTTCTCGACGATGGGGAATGGCGCAGCTCGCTCATGAACAGCGTCGAGGTGGGGCTGCTGGCGACCGTCATCGCCGTGGTGCTGGGGACTCTGGCGGCACTGGGCCTGCGCCGCATCGAGGGACGGCTGCGCGGCATCGTCACCGGCCTGTTCCTCGCCCCGCTGATCGTGCCGGTGATCGTTACGGCGGTGGCCATCTACCGCAGTGCCATCGATGTTCAGCTGAACGGCACCATTCTCGGCATGAGCCTCAGCCATGTGGTGCTGGCGCTGCCCTTCGTGGTGATCAATGTGGGGATTGCCCTGCGCGCGGTGAGCGAGAGCTGGCTCAGGGCCGCCGCGGGCCTGGGCGCCGGCCCGTGGAAGATCTTCCGCACCATCACCCTGCCAAACATCCTGCCGGGCATTGTCGGCGGCGCCATCTTCTCCTTCATCACCTCCTTCGACGAGGTGGTGATCGCGGTGTTCATGGCGGGCTATGGCAACAAGACCCTGCCCGTCAAGATGTGGGAGTCGGTGCGCCTCGAGTTCACCCCGGTCATCGCGGTGGCCGCAACGGTCATGATCGCGCTGGCCCTGCTCCTGTTCGTGGCGGCGGAGCGCGCAAGCCGCGCCGGCAGGGGGCAGCCGTCATGACCGCATCCGGGCTGTCACTGCGGCTCACTGGCGTCTCCAAACACTATGGCAAGATCGCCGCGCTGGAGCCCACTGATCTGTCGATTGCTGCGGGAGAGTTCCTGACGCTGCTCGGGCCTTCCGGCTCGGGCAAGACCACGCTCCTCAATCTCACCGCCGGCTATATCGAGCCGTCTTCCGGCACCATCCACATCGGTGAGCGCGACGTGACCCGTGTTCCGGCGCGGCACCGCAATATCGGCATGGTGTTCCAGAACTACGCGCTGTTCCCCCACATGACCGTGGGCGAGAACGTTGCCTATGGGCTGACCGTCCGGGGAGTGCCGAAGCGCGAGATTGCCCGGCGGGTTACCGACGTGCTGCGTCTGCTGCAACTCGACGGTTTCGCCGAACGCGGCATCCAGCAGCTGTCCGGAGGTCAGCAGCAGCGGGTGGCATTGGCGCGTGCGCTGGTGATCGAGCCCGACGTGCTGCTGATGGACGAGCCCTTGGGCGCCTTGGACAAGCAGCTGCGGCGCGCGGTGCAGCTGGAGCTACGCCGGCTGCATAGGGAGCATGGCCGCACCACCATCTATGTCACTCACGACCAAGAGGAAGCATTGGTGCTCTCGGACCGCATCGCTGTCATGGACCACGGACGGATCCAGCAACTCGGCCCGGTGGACGAGCTTTACGATCGGCCCGGCAATGCTTTCGTGGCGGGCTTCATCGGCGAATCCAACCTGCTGCCGGTGCGGGTGCTTTCCGCTTCGGACGGACAGGCGGCCGTAGAGGTGGAGGCGCTGCGGAGGACGCTGCAGGTCGATGCTGCGCAGGGTGTTGCGCCAGGCGCACCGGCCCGCCTGCTGATCCGGCCCGAGCATATCGTGCTCGACAATTCCGCCGAGAGCGTGCCCGCCGAAGTGGTCGAAGTAGTCTATCTCGGTGAGCTCACGCAGCTCACCCTGAGGGTCGCCAACGGCACGGTGCTGACGTCCCGGCAGATCACCGACCAGCGCATCGGCCCTGGTGCCAAGGTCCACCTGTGGTGGCGGGCAGGCTCGGCGCGCGTGGTTCCCGAACAACAACCAAGGAGGGAGAAAACCCATGAACAGGCGTAGTTTGCTTATCGGTGCCGCGGCGGGCGCGCTCGCCGGTGCCGCTGGTCTTCCCGGTCGGCTTTCGGCCCAGGACAGGCCGTTCACCTTCACCTCCTGGGGCGGTGCACTGTCCCAGGCGGAGAAGGAGGCGTTCATCGATCCCTTCGGTGAGGCCAAGGGCATCCCTGTGATCAATACCTCGCCCACCGAAACCGCGAAGATAAAGGCCATGGTCGAGGCGGGACGGGTCGAATGGGACCTGGTCGACGTGGGTGGCCGCACCGTCTGGCAGGGAGCCCGGGAAGGCTTCCTCGAGCCGATCGATCTTGCCAAGGTCCCCAATGCCGCTGCCCTGGACAAGGGCTGGGTCGCACCGAACGGCATCGCCACCTCGACCGGCGCCACCATCATTGCCTGGTCGAAAAATGCATTGCCCGAGGGGGGCCCGCAATCCTGGGCCGACTTCTGGGACGTCAAGCGGTTCCCCGGTCCGCGCGGCCTCTACAAGTTCTTCTATTACAACTATGAAGCCGCGCTGCTCGCCGCCGGGCTCAAGCGCGAAGAGGTCTTCCCCTTCACGCCCGAAAAGGCCGACATGGCGCTGGCCAAGGTGAAGGAATTGAAGCCCAATGTGACGGTGTGGTGGGGGGCGGGCGCGCAGCCGCCTCAGCTGCTCTCCTCAGGGGAGCTCGCTCTGTCATCGGCCTGGAGCGGCCGGATACTCGCGGCCACGGCCGAGGGTGCGCCCGTCGATTATACCTACAAGGATGGTCTTGCCTGGGCCAATTGGTGGGTCATCCCGAAAGGCTCGCCGAAGGTCGAGCTGGCGCACGAGGCCATCAATTTCGCCCTCGCGCCGGAACGCCAGGTGAAGCTGCTGCAGCTAAAGACCTACGGGCCGGTGCTCGAACAAGCCGCAGCTCAGGCGGATGAGGCAACCCGCAAGATCCTGGTCATGGCGCCCGAGAACATCAAGGACATGCTGATCCTGCAAGAGGGGGAGGCGACCGAGTATTCACTGGCCTATGAGGAGAAGTGGAACCAGCTGATGCTCGGGTAGGCCGCCGGGCCCGTCCGGATCACGCCGCGCTGCGGGGGCAACAGGTAGGTCTTGCGCCGAGCATGCCCGATCGGCCATAGTTCGTCATGCTTGTTTGGCACGCAGACTTCTGGGCAGGCAATGCGACCTTCATCGGCCTTGCCCCCGACGGTGCCGCGGAATTCGAGATCAGGCGCGACCCTGGAGCAGGCACAGCCCAGTGGTTCTGCTTCCAGATTGCGCACGGCGACCGCATTCCGTTGCGGCTGACCAATGCCGATGCCGCCACCTATCCCGCGGGGTGGCCGGCCTTCCGGGTGGCCCGGTCGATTGCAGGTCAAGGCTGGATCCGGATTGCCACGCAATACCGGGATGGCACCCTCAGCTTCACCCATGAGGGCGGCGAGGCTATATACGCGGCCTTCCCGATCTTTCCGGAAGAGCAGCTCGACGCGATGGCGGGGCTGCCGGGGGTGAGCCGCTGGGTGCTCGGCGATACCAGCGCGGGCCGCGCCATTCCCGCATTCTCGATCGGTAGCGGGCCGCGGGATACGCCCCAGCATTGGATCATTGCGGCCCAGCATGGCGGCGAGCCGCCGTCGAGCTGGTTTGCCCTCGGGCTGCTCCAGGCGCTTGCGGCCGGCGAGATGGCCGGCGTTCTGGAGCGGGCGCGATTCCACATAGTGCCGGTGCTGAACCTGGACGGGATGCGGGCAGGGCACCTGCGCACCAATGACCGCGGCATCGATCCCAACCGGCAATGGAACAGTCCGCAGAACGAGACGTGCCCCGAGGCCTTCGCGCTGTTCACGGCCATGCAAGACCTTGGGGTTGCCTCGTGCCTGGACGTGCATACGGATTTCGAGCTGCCTTATGTCTATTTCGACGTGCTGGATGCCTTCCTGGGCACGCCTGAGCCGCTGGCCGGCTGGGCCCGCCGCTTCGAGGAGGCGCTTGCCCGCGCTTCGTCGCTGATCGTGGCCGGGCGTCGCTATCCCTGGACGGAGGCGCCCTCGGGCGCGCTGCTGTCCTCCATGCTCGGGCCGGCGGTGATGCAGCGCTTCGGCGCGCCGGCCCTGACGCTCGAGCTGCCGATCTGCCACTTCACGGACGCCTTCGGCCGGCCGGATGACTGGTCGGAGCAGTGTTCCATCGCCCTGGGTGCGGCGGCGGCGAAGGCTTATGCCGCGCTGCCGTAATCCTCAAGGACGAGCTCGGCGCCCTTGACCCCCACCAGCATGGAGGGCGCATTGATGTTGCCGGCGGTGATGTTCGGGAAAATGGCGCTGTCGATCACGCGTAACCCGCCCACGCCATGCACGCGCAGGCGAGGGTCGACCACGCTCGTGCTCGGATCGGGTCCCATGCGGCAGGTGCCGCAGGGGTGATAGGCGGAATAGGCCCGCGCCCGGATATCGGCAATTCGTGCCTCATCATCGAGCGGGGCAGGTGCATTCGCTGCCATGATGCGGCGCAAAGGCGCCGCTGCCGCGATCCTCTCCATGAGCCGCGCACCGGCCAGCATCACCGGAACATCTGCATCTTCGCCCAGCAGATTGGGCTGGATCGACGGCGGCTCGGTCGGGCTGGCGCTGCGGATGCGCACGTGGCCGCGGCTTGCCGGCCGGCAGAGGGACATGCACAGCGAGAAGGCCGGGAACGGGTCCGGCCGGGTCAGCTTGCGGGTTTTCGGCGGCGCGCGGTCGTAGGATGAGGGGCAGAAATAGAGCTGCAGATCAGGCACGGACAAATCAGGAGCGCTGCGCACATAGCCGCCTGCATGGCTCAGGCTGCCGGCAAGCGGGCCGGTGCGCGCCAAAAGGTATCTCAAAGCTGCGAAGGCCCGGGGGACGAGCGGTCCGATCTCCTGGTTCAGGGTCGGGACGGACGCGGGACAAGTGATGTCATAGCCGGGATGGTCCTGCAGGTTCTCGCCGACCCAGGGGTTGTCCTTTACCACCGTGATGCCATGGTGGTGGAGAAGTGCGCCAGGGCCGATGCCGGACAGTTGCAAGAGCTGGGGTGAGTTGATGGCCCCCGCCGACAGGATGACCTCGCGGCCGGCCCGCGCCCTGAATCGCTGCTCTCGATGGGAATAATCGACACCAGTGCAGCGGCTTCCCTCAATGTCCAGGCGCGTGACCTCAGCACCCGTGACAATGGTGAGGTTGCGCCGACGGCGGGCCCGCTGCAGGAAGGCGCGCGCGGCGGACAGGCGCCGGCCGCCCGCGATGGTGACGGGATAGAAGCCCATACCCTCCTCGTCGCGGTTGAGGTCGGCAGCACGCGGCAGGCCAATGCTGTCGGTCGCCGCGAAGAAGGCCTTGCAGGTCGAGTGGGCGAGCGGTGCCATGGTGGTGACCGGCAGGTCCTCCGCCTCGATGCGGTCATAGAGGGCCATGGCAGACGCGCTGCCCCAGCCCGGGTTGCCGGCCCGTTCCCAATCATCGAAGTCGCCGGGCAGGCCCCGCAGATAGACCATGGCGTTGATGGCGCTCGACCCGCCGATGATCTTGCCGCGGGGGACATAGACGGAGCGTCCGTCGAGGCCCGGCACCGGCTCGCTCCAATACATCCAGTTCACGGCAGGGTCATAGAAGGACATGCCGTAGCCGAGCGGTACCTGGACGGAGATGCGGCGGTCGTCCGGGCCGGCTTCGAGCAGCAGCACCGAATAGCGGCCGGAACGGGTGAGCCGCTCGGCCAGCGCGCAGCCGGCGGAGCCTGCGCCGATGATGACGAAATCGGCGGCTGGGCCTTGCCGCCCTATCCCTTCTTCTGCTGCCAAGCCTCCACCGGCCCGCCGGCCGCTTTCCAGCCGCTGAAGCCGCCTTTCATGTTGACGACCTTGGGCAGCCCCATGCGCTTGAGCTGCTGGGTCGCAAGCAGCGAGCGCCAGCCGCTGGCGCAGTGGAGCACGAAGGTCTTGTCCTCGCCGAACACTGGCTTGAAATAGGGACTCTCCGGATCGACCCAGAATTCCAGCATGCCACGCGGCGCATGGAACGAGCCGGGGATGCGCCCCTCGCGCTCCAGCTCACGGGGATCGCGCAGGTCCACGATCACCACATCGTCCCGGCCGGCCATGGAGACGGCATCGGCGGCCTCCACGCTCTCAACCTCGGCTTCTGCCTCGGCGAGCAGGGCTTTGTATCCATGTTTGAGCGGCTGTGGCATGGGCGAGATCCTTTCAAGCTGTTCCAGAGGTGCCGAAGCGTTGGCTCACCGCCATGGCGACGGCGATGACCGAAATATCGGCCGGCGTGACCTTATCACCTCTGGCAAAGCGCTGCTCGATCTCGCGTGACAGGCGCTGATACATGAGCTGCCGGGCAAGGGGCGGCAGCGGCGCGATTGCTTGGTCGAGCGCCTCGTAGAGCTCATTGGTCCAGGTGGCATCGTGCCGGTCGCGCGCCGGTCCGAAGGTGAATTCGGGCAGTGGGTTGCCGTTGCGCGCGTTGCGCCGCCGCGCCCGTTCGGCAGTGGTCGCCGCCTCGTCCAGCGCGCCATTGGCGATACGGACCCCATAGTCCCGGAAGGCGTGCTCCTCGCGCACCAGCCCGTTCAGCACATCCTCGAGGACGCGAGCGGGCGGGCGTTCCAGCGGGTCACCGAAGCCGCCGCCGCCCTGGGTGCCGATCAGCAGCCGGTCGCCGGCGTCCAGATGCAGCACGTCAATCTTGCCGATGTCCTGCGCGTTATTGCCGCCCGGGTTGAGCATGGTATAGCCGGTGGCGCCGGGAAGCCCGCCCAGACGGCCGGCCGGCGGAAAGATATAGCGCTCCATGCAGCGCGAGGTCACGGTGGTATAGGGCACGGAGGTCTCGAACTCGATCTCGATGCCGGTGCCGCCGCGATATTTGCCGGCGCCGGCCGAGTCCGGCCGCAGGGCATAGCGGCGGATGAGGATCTCCGGCATTTCCCGCTCGAGCACTTCCGTTGGCACGTTCTTGAGGAAGTTGAGCATGACCATGGTGCCATCGACCCCATCCTCCCCGGGCCTTCCGCCGGAGCCGCCCACGATGGGCTGGATGACGCTCACCTTGTTGGTGCCGCGCTCGAAATCGGGCACCGAGACGAGCAGGATCGAGCCCTGGCCGGAATCGGTGGCGGGCAGCTCGTTCGGCACGGCCTGGGCCAGGGCCCCGATCGTCACGTCGCCCACCTTGTGCGAGGTGGCATAGCGAGCCCCATAGGCGGCGCCCGGCATGGGGTTGAGCAGGGAGCCCTTCGGCGCGTGGATGCGGAACGGCCGCACCAGCCCGGCATTGTAGGCGATGGTGGGATCGATGGTGCACAGCCAGTTGGTCAGCGCGGTGATCACCATCCAATGGCCGGTCTTGGAATAGGTGGGCAGGTTGAGCGCGGCCCGCACCTGCGGGGCGGTACCGGTGAAGTCCAGCAGCATCTCGCCGTCCTTCACGGTCATGGCCAGGTTCACCCGCAGGAGCCCCAGTCCGACCATATCGGCTTCCATGAAGTCGCTGTAGCGATAGGTGCCGTTCGGGACGCGCCCGATGATGCGGCGTGCCTGGGTCTCCGCATAGTCCAGCACCCGCGGGATGCCGTCGCGAATCTTGGCCCTGCCGAAGCTTGCGATCAGCTCCTTGACGCGGCGCTCGGCCGTGGCGAGCCCCGCGAGCAGCGCCTTCATGTCTCCCCAGTTCTGATCGCCCGTGCGGGTGTTGACCAGGAACATGTGGAGGAATTCTTCATCTAGCACGCCCTCGCGATAGAGCTTGCGCGGTGGCACGCGAATGCCTTCCTGCACGAGCTCGTAGCTGGAAGGCGCAATGCTGCCCGACACCCTGCCGCCCACGTCCGACATGTGGATGAAAGTCCAGGCATAGCAGACGAGCTCGCCCTCGTGGAAAATCGGCTTCCACAGGAACACGTCGGAGAGGTGGGTGACCATGCCCTCTGTCGCTTCCGGGTCGTTGGTGATGAAGATGTCGCCTTCGCGGACGTCATCGCCCACGCAGCGGATGGCAGCACCCATGGGCATGCCCATCATGTTCAGCACGCCGTAGCGCCGGGGCGCGGCGAAGATCTCACCCCCCAGGCTCACCAGGACGGAGCCGTAGTCCTGGGTTTCCTTCACGAACACGGTGTGGGCGGTGCGGAAGATCACCTGAGCCATCTCGTCCACCACGGCCTGGAAGCGATTGCTCAGGATCTCGAGCTCGACCTTCTCGCTGAAGCTCATAGAGGGGTACCAACGATATTCAGGCGCTCATCCACCGTGAGACGGAAACCCTCCGGTACATAGATGTTCGTGTCGTATTGCTCAATGACGCAAGGCCCCTCGAGCACGTCACTCACCCCGAGGCTCGCCCGCTGGTATATGCGGGCGCTCACCGTGCGGCCGCGCTCGAAGATCTCGCGGGAGATCTCCCGCTCCACGCTGCGCGCGGTCCGCGAGGCGATCAGGTTGACCTCGGGTTTGGGCATGATGCCGACCACCTGCACACGCGCCTCGATGAGGCGGGCGGGGGAGGCCTCGTCGGCATGCCCGTAGACGGCGGCATGGCGTTGGTGAAAGGCATGGGCCAGCCCGGCAGTCGACAGGCTGCTTCCGGTGGAGGGCAGGGGGACGTTGATCTCGAAGGACTGGCCGACATAGCACATATCGGCGGAGCGCAGGATGTGCAGCTCGTGCACTTCGATGCGCTCGCGGTCGATCCAGTCATGCGCCTGGGCTTCGAGTTCGTCGTAGACCGCGTTCAGCTCCGCATCGTCCAGATCAAAGATGTCGCGGGTGAGGGTCGACACGAAATCCGCACGCAGGTCTGCCACCAGGCAGCCGAGTGCGCAGAGCAGGCCGGGCGTGGGCGGTACGATCACTTTCTTGAAGCCGATTTCGCGCGCCACCATGAAGGCATGGGTCGGGCCGGCCGCACCATAAGGCAGCAGCGCGCAATCCGATGCATCGACACCCCGGCGGGCGATCTGCGGAATGAGACCGGCATAGATATTGGCCGTGGTGATCTGCAAAATGGCATCGGCGGTCTCGGAGACGCCCATTTCCAGCTGGTCGGCGAGCCTGCCGATCGCCCGCTTGGCCTTGCCCGCGTCGATCTTCATCTCGCCCCCCAGAAAATTGTGGGGGCTGCAGATGCCGGTGACCACATAGGCGTCGGTGACCGTAGGGCGGGTGCCGCCACGGCCATAGCAGGCGGGGCCCGGCACGGCACCGGCGCTTTCGGGCCCGACCTTCAGCACGCCTTCAGGATTGATCCATGCGATCGAGCCGCCGCCGGCGCCGATGGCCGAGACATCCACCGCCGGCATGATCACGGGATAGTCGCCGACATTGTTGTCAGTCGCGTATGGCAGCTCGCCGTTGATGACGGCGATGTCGACGCTGGTGCCGCCCATGTCCAGAGTGATCAGCCGGCTCTCGCCAATGAGCCGGCCGATATAGGCGGCGCCGATCACGCCAGAAGCAGGGCCGGATAGCAGCGTCTGTACCGGCCGGTCCCTGGCCGCATCCAGGGACATGACGCCGCCATTGGACTTGGTGGAAAAGATCCGCGACGTCATCCCCAGCGCCGAGAGCTTGCTCTGCAGCGTCGAGAAATACCGCTTCATGCGGCCGCCGACATAGCAGTTGATGACGCTGATCAGGAACCGCTCGTATTCCCGCTGCTGCGGCCACACCTCGGATGAGGTGCAGATATAGGCGTCCGGCAGCAGCGCCTCCACCCAGGCCTTCGCCTGCCGCTCGTGCACATCGTTGCGAAAGGAATGGAGGAAGCAGATCGCGATATTGTGGATGCCCGCATCGTAGAGCGCTTTTGCTTCCGCCTCGATCTGGGCGCGATCGATGGGAATCAGCACCGTACCGTCGGACAGAAGGCGCTCGTCGATCTCGCGCATATGCCGGCGTGGCACGAGGGAGACCGGCTTCGGCACGAACAGGTCGTTGGCTTTGGGCAGCCGGAGACGCCGCAGTTCCAGCGTGTCGCGGAACCCGCGGGTGGTGAGCACGCCGACCGCGTCGCCATTGCGCTGGAGCAGCGTGTTCACGGCAAGAGTGGTGCCGTGGGAGAAATAGGTGACATCCTGCGGTGTGACCCCGAAGCGCTTGCCCAGTTCGGCCAAGCCGTTGATGATCGCGTCCTCCGGCGCCACGGTGGAGGCGGTCTTGAGCGCCAGCACGCGGCCGTCACGCTCGTCGAGGGCGAGGAGGTCGGTGAATGTGCCGCCAACGTCGATGCCGAGGCGTATGCCGGCCTTAGTCCCGGAGGCGAGCGGTGTGGCCATGCGCGTGGCTCACGCGTCTTTGGGACGGCGGCCGAGCAGCTTGTACAACTCGTGCTCGCGCTTGATCATCTCGTGCTCGTCATTCTCCGCCATCACCTCTTCCAATTGCTTCAGATTCGCCTGCTTCTGCTCCTTCAGCGCACGGTAGAAGCTGCCGTTCTTGATGTTGGCGATCATCTCGCGCATCCCGGCCAGGGCCGCCTCGCGGTCGAAATATTGCTTGGACCAGACCAGATGGCCGAACTGCGCCGTTTGCGAGGCGCGTTTCATGCGCTCGAAAGCGCCGAGATCGCGGCCATATTCGGCCCATTTCACGCCTTCGCCCGAGGCATAGAGGTCGAGCATCACCGCTTCGGGCGAGCAGCCCGCCTCGACAAGGGCCTCGAACATGGCTCTCAGCCCATAGAGCCCGGGCTGATGCTCCTCGAACAGGTCGATGAGGGTCTCCTCCTCGAAGCTGGACATGAGCACGCCCATCTTGGTCGACCCGATGCCTTTGGACAGCGCCAGGGTCATATCGAGGGCGCTGCCGGTCGCATCCTGGTGCACGGCGATGAGGCTCGGAAAGCCGCGGCCTTCGAGGAAGGTGGCGCGCACGCCTTCGCCCAGCATGCGGGGCGCGACCATGACCACGTCGACATCGGCCGGCGGCTTGATCTCGCCGTAATGAATATTGAACCCGTGGGCGAACGACATGACATCGCCGGGCTTGAGGGTCGGCTCCACCCATTTCGTGAAAACGTCCGGCTGGCTGTCATCCGAGGTCAGCATCATCTTGATGTCGGCTTGCGCGGCCGCCTCGGCGATGGGCAGGACCGTCCAGCCATCCTGGCGCGCGATCTCGGCGAACTCGTCCTCTATATTGCCGACGACCACGTCGACGCCGCTGTCCCTGAGGTTCAGCGCCTGCGAACGGCCCTGATTGCCATAGCCGATGATCGCGACCTTGCGGCCATGAAGCTTGCTGAGATCCGCATCGGGATCAAAATAGAATTTCTGCATGCCGGCACGGCCCCTCGAGCGCAAAAGATGTTCCAAATTCCGAGACTTTATATCAGGATACAGAACCAGTAAGAGGCGATCAAGTGCTGTCGAGCGGATGCGAGGGCGTGTGCATGAGAACGGATTATAGCGTCATCGTCCTCGGCTTGGGCGGGATCGGCAGCGGCGCGGCCTACTGGCTGGCGCGCCGTGCCGGACGCGATGTGCTCGGCATCGAGCAGTTCGCCCTAGGTCATGTGCGCGGCGAATCGGGCGATCACTCGCGCATCATCCGCAAGACCTACGACGCCGCGCACTATGTCCGTCTGGCGCAGCAGTCCTATGCGGCCTGGGAAGAGCTGGAAACGGAGGCGGGCGAGCAGCTGATCTTCAGAACGGGGGAGGTGAATTTCTTCCCTGGACCGGCGACGGTCGAGCCGATGGATGCCGAGCTCGTCGACTTGCGGCCGGATGGCTATATCGCCTGCATGGCAGCGGAGGGCGTGCCCTTCGAGGTGCTCGATCCCGATGAAGTTGCGCGCCGCTTTCCCCAGTTCCGGCTGGACGACAGCATCACGACCATCTATCAGCCCGACGGCGGTTTGGCGGCGGCGGCCCGCTGCACCGCAGCGCACCAGCGGATGGCCCGCGCCCACGGGGCGAGCCTGGTCGAGAATGCCGGCCGATGCCGCATCCGCGCCAGTGGCGATGGCTATGAGGTCGCGACGGAAAAAGGCACGTTCAGCGCGAAAAAGCTGGTGGTCGCGGCCGGGCCCTGGACCAATGATGTGCTTGCGCAGCTCGGCACGCGGCTGCCCCTGACGGTCACCCAGGAGCAGGTCACCTATTTCAAGCCGCCCCAACCCGAGCCATTCGCGCTCGACCGGTTTCCGGTGTGGATCTGGATGACCGACCCCTGCCTCTACGGCTTTCCCATCTA